>NZ_LT965956.1:300000-449127 GCF_900240995.1 Bacillus sp. Marseille-P3661 | reverse complement strand
AAAAACAGACACGGGTATAATGTTGCAAAATCCTCGGGTCTAATTGGCATGGAGATGCAAGGAGCAATGGCAATATTCGCAGTAAATTTAAAAAGAATACTGAAGTTAATGGATTAAGTAAAAGAATTATACAGTCAAAAAATCAAAAAAAGACGACTCAATAAATTCAGTTTTTGAATTTGAGTCGTCTTTTTCTGTCTGTTATCCTTGATACTTTGAAAAACCGTCAGGTTTTTCAGTGCCCTCAGTTGATTGGGGCCTTTTTTCTATTTAGGGACACCAATCATAAACAATTACTAATTTAATTTATATCTAAATATACTGTCGAATATTCAAAACTTTCAAATAAATCATGATAGTATATAATTAAAATGGTAAATGATATAAATTTGGGGTGAAAAATATTGAAGAAAACAAAGACTATCAGATTCAGTTTAATAATTATTTTCTTAACACTTTCATCTGTTTTGTTTACTGTCATTCTAGTCTCCAATTATTCTAATAGAGAAATTAGACTTGAGTACAACCAGTACGTGAAAACAAACAGTGAATTGAATACGCTTCCAATTAAAATAAATGATATTGCAACGAGATTTGATATTTTGTTAAGGAAAAAGGATGAAGACACATATCTACAAATTCAAGCATTAAGTAGGGAAATTTCTACTATATTAGATTCCATTGAGGTAGATATCGAAAATGATAACAGCAGTCTTATGCACTACAGAATGCTATTAAATATGCATCAATATATCCAAGAACATGTTGAAAAATTATCTGTCAATCAACAATTTACGAGTGAAAGCTATGCAGATGTTAAATATATCAAAAGTTTATTTCCATATATGAATAGCTTATCACAGCTTTTAATAATGTCGTATTTAGAATACAGCAGTAACGAGTATGCAAGTATCATGGAAAATATTAAGGAAAAGCAAGCGACAATAAATTTGGTTCTCATTTCATTAGGTTTAATAAGTATATTGTTTGCTTTAATGGTTTCAAGAGATATTTTTAGAACATTGGGGGAGCTTTCAAGAAATGCCAAATTACTTGCTGATGGAGAATGGCACATCCCTGATATAAAACAAAATAACTATCAGGAGCTAGATTATGTTGCGAATGCGTTTAATAAAATGAAAGAGTATATCATTATGTATATGAATCAATTGAGAAATAAAGCAGAAATTGAACGTCAATTACATAATCAGAAACTATTAACGGTAGAAAAGGAAAAGTTACTCAAAGAGTCACAGCTTCGTAATTTACAGATGCAAATGAATCCACATTTTTTATTCAATACATTGAATATGATTGGTAGAACCGCGATGCTAGAGGATAATGAAACGACAGTAAAATTAATTGAGTCAATTTCAGTTATGTTACGCTTTAATCTTGAAAGTGAGGGGAAATTAGTTCCATTAAAGGAAGAACTGAAAGCTTTACATGGCTATTTATTTATTCAGGAAATGCGATTTCAAGACAGATTATCAATTTGTATAAATGAGACAGACAATATTGATGATTTTTTAATCCCGCCAATGAGTCTTCAACCCATTGTAGAAAATTGTTTAATACATGGCCTTAATGGTAGTGTAACAGAAGGAAAAATTGATATTGATATAAAAGTTCATGAAAATTATGCACAAATTGCAATTTCTGATAACGGTAAAGGAATTGGCAAGGAAAAACTAGATAAAATCTTTCTCGCCTCTTATGAAGACGATGTAGAACAAAAGAAGAATAGTATAGGGTTAGTCAATGTTAGAAAAAGGCTTGAACTTTCATTTGGTAAGGGGAATTTATTGCAAATTGATAGTACCGTTAATAGCGGGACAACAGTTCAAATAATATTACCAAAAGAAAAAATCAAAAGTGAGGGGATTGCATGATACGAGTAATGATAGCTGAGGATGAAGTAATTGAACGTAAATCAATTGGTGTTCTTCTCACTAAATATTTTAGTGAAAATATCATTGTAGTTGGTGAAACAAGCAATGGTAAAGAAGCGCTTGATCAGGCGCTTGAGCTTAAGCCAGATATTATATTAATGGATGTTAGCATGCCGGTAATGGATGGTTTACAATCTTCAGAACATATTAAACAGAAACTACCAGATTGTGAAATTATTATAATGACAGCGTACAGCTATTTCGAATATGCTAAGAAAGCTATTCGTATAGGAGTGACAGATTATCTAGTAAAACCTTACCCTAATGAGCAGTTTCAAGAATCAATAGAACGTTTAATTACTAAAGTTAATAAAAAAAGAAATGAAAGTAAGCATCTGAATGAATTAATAAGTAAAGCCGAAAATCTTTCTTACCTCCTAAAAAGAGACATGATTATGGATCTTGTTCACTCCAGAAATATATCACCCTCTCAATTACAACATTATAAGAATATTTTAAGTATACAGGACGTGGAATATGTTTGTATTGTTTATAGGACGATAAAGGGAGCTACATTTAGTGATCATATATTAGAACAGGCATTAGAAAAGTATAAAATGATTACCAAACATATTTTAGGTTTTTACTTCTTAAGTGAATTAGTAGTCGTGCTTTTTTCAGATGGTACTAATAGCATAAAGGATGAAACTGCTATTAAAAATATTGGAAGTCAACTAAAGCAAGATTTAGAGAGCGACTATAAACTTTCAACAATGGTAGGAACAAGCAGTATTTATTGTAATCTGGCTATAATAAACAATTCTTATAGGGAGGCAAAGAAATATTTTTATTTTAAGCAATCCGGTGGGGTTGATTATATACAAAAATCTAATCTTTATAAAAAGGAAAATATTCTTTGTGAGAACATTATTAATGTCGAGGAACAAAATTCAATCAACGTATTGAATGAAATCTTTACAGAGGTCTCGGGAAAGGCTAATATGAATCAACTAAAAAACTATGCTCAACAGCTTTGCGTTTTAATTGAACGAAGTGTTATTCAATTTTATGAGGGGTATTTTAAATTGAATCAAATTGAAAATGTTATTAGAGAGATTGAACAAATTGGACAAATAGAAGACATTCAATTTTATTTAGAGGAAATAGTCACGGAAATTATTGTTTCTATTAAAGAGCAGAAACAGGACCAACATAATCGAATGATTGAACATGTTAAGAAATATTTGAATGAAAACTATATGGATTATGGAATATCGCTAAATCAAACTGCGGATTATATTGGGATTAGCCCTTTTTATTTAAGCCGCTCTTTTAAAAAACAGGTAGGAATTTCTTTTAAAGAGTACTTAACAAAAATCAGGATGGATAAAGCTATCTACTATTTAAAGCAAAAAAAGAAAAATATCCAGGAGATTGCACTTGAGGTAGGATTTGTTGATCCTAATTATTTTAGTAAGGCGTTTAGAAGATATTGTGGTGTATCACCTCGAGAATACATTCAGAACATTCACATAAAGTAAATGGTGCAAGAAATGACAGGTATAACAAATAATTACCATAGTTGTCAGAAAATTCAGATGTTAAAATAAAAATAGATCAATCAAAGGAGGAGAGTTAATGAGAAATAGGAATGTAAGGGGTTTCAATTATGTAGTTTTGTCAATGTTAGCACTTATCTTTGTTTTATCTGGATGCGGAGGCCAATCGACATCACAAGAAACAGCAAGTAATGTACCACAAAGTAATGTTGATCAACCTGCTGAGAAAACAGAGAAGAAGGAAAAAATTGTTCTTAAATTTGGTGAATTAAATCCAGATACTCATATTGTAACAATGTCTATTAAAGAATTTGGTAGAATTCTAGAAGAAAAGTCAGACGGACGGATAACTGTCGAGGTTTTTCCATCCGGTCAGTTAGGTGATCAACAAACAATGATACAATCCCTACAAATGGGAGCGCTTGATTTATATCGTACTAATCCATCGTACTTAGCAGATTTAGGAATGGAGAAAATGAATGTTCTCCATTTACCTTTCCTATTTAAAAATGTAGAGCATGCGTGGAACGTCATTGATTCTGATATTGGTCAAGAGTTTTTAGATGTTATTGATAACTCGGGTAGTAAAATGATAGGCCTTGGTTATCTTGCTGAAAGTCCTAGAAACTTCTTTTTCCGAGATAAGGTAGTTACTAAGGTAGAAGACATGAAAGGTCTAAAGATACGAGTTCCACCGAGCCAAATGTACTTAGATATTGTTGAGGCATTTGGGGCTAGTCCAACTCCTATTGCTTATTCAGAACTTTATAGTGCACTTCAAACTGGCGTAGTAGATGGAGCGGAAAACCCGATCGTTGGTTACTATACTAATAATTTTCAAGAGGTAGCGCCGTACTATACACTAAATGGTCATGAATTTGCACCTAGTGTTGTAATTGTATCAGAATTAACGTGGAATTCTTTAAGTGCAGAGGATCAACAATTATTGAAAGAGTCAATGAAAGAAACTGAAAAATACATGCGTCAATTAGCTCAAGAAAAAGATGAAGAAGCACGAAAATCCTTAGAAGAAGCTGGGGTCACAATTTCCGAGCTTGAAGATCCTGAAAAGTGGGTTGAAATGGTTAAACCGTTATACGAAAAGTATGGTGCAGATTATTTAGATTTAATTAATAAAATTCAGCAAACGCCTTAATAATAATTAAAAGATTATTAATATTACAGAAAGGGATTTTCCTAGAGAATGAATGGAGAATCCCTTTCCTTTAAAAAGACGAAAGTGGGGATACTAATGCTGGTAAAGGTATATGAAACATTTTTTTCTGTTGTATTTACAGTTTGTAAAATCATGTTAGCCCTACAGGTCATAATTACATCTTATATTGTCTTTGGACGATACGTGTTAAATAGTACACCACCATGGGGAGAACCGGCTGTACTTATGTTAATGGTTTGGTTTTCACTTCTTAGCAGCGCAATTGCATTAAAAGATAATACGCACATAAGAATGAGTGTCATTGATTTAATACTACCAAAGAGAGGACTTAAAATTTTCAGTCGTTTTTATTCTGTGCTGATCTTCGTGTTCGCAGTATTTATGATTAAAGCAGGCTATGAATTAATTCAATTAACGTCCACAAGTATTATACCTGGCTTGAAAATTTCTTCAGGATGGCTATATTCATCCGTATTGGTTTCAGGAGTATGTATTATGATTGCATTGCTAGGGAAAGTGAGGAAACTAACATGATTACAGACCCAATTGCAGTAACAATTCTTTTAGCCACATTTTTAGGGTTGATTATACTTGGGTTTCATATTGTTTTTGCAATAGGTATCGCCACTATTGTGACTACGATGTATATTGATATCCCCTTAATGACTGTTGCACAAAATATGGTTAAAGGTGTTAATGTGTATGCTCTTATGGCTGTCCCTTTTTTTATCATTGCAGGAGAAATAATGGGTTCTGGCGGTATCTCAAACCGTCTCATTGAATTCAGTAATGCGCTTGTTGGCTGGGCTCGAGGAGGATTAGCACAAGTAAATATAGTGGCGAGTATGTTCTTTGGAGGTATTTCTGGATCATCTGCAGCAGACACCTCCTCTATAGGTTCTGTTTTAATTCCAATGATGAAAAAATCTGGTTATGATTCAGAGTTTTCAACCTCGGTGACGATGACAAGCTCTGTACAAGGAGTACTAATTCCACCGAGTCACAATATGGTGCTATTTGCATTAGTAGCGGGCGGGGTCTCGATTGGAGAGTTATTCTTAGCAGGCTTAGTACCAGGGGTATTACTGGGAGTTGCCTTAATGATTTATGTGTATGTATTAGCAATTAAACGAAATTATCCCGTTGGCGATAAATTTAATTTAAAAATTGCTGCAAAATCTTTTTGGAGGTCGATCCTAGGACTTGGGACTGTTTTTATTGTAGTCGGCGGAGTTATCTCAGGTATTTTTACAGCTACAGAATCAGCTGCGATTGCAGTAATTTATGCCTTAATTGTTACGTTTTTTGTTTATAAAGAGATTCCTCTAAAGGAGCTTAATGGAATACTTGGAAGAAGCATTATGACTCTATCAATAGTAATGATATTGGTAGGAACTTCTAGTGCATTTGGCTGGCTTATTGCCTATTTAAAAATTCCTGCATTTATATCAGATAGTATTTTAGGTTTTTCCGATAGCAAAGTTGTAGTGTTGTTAATAGTTTTAATATTGCTACTTATTTTAGGTATGTTCATGGACATGGCGTCTCTCATACTAATTATGACACCAATATTGTTACCAATTGTAACTCAGGTAGGTGTTGATCCAGTACACTTTGGAGTCATTATGATGTTAGCTTTAGGGGTTGGGTTGGTTACACCACCCGTTGGATCTACATTATTTATTGGAAGTGCTATTGGGAAGGTGAGCATTGAACGTTTATCCATATCAATGCTTCCATTCTATGGAATAATGGTCATTACACTTTTACTTATTACTTTTATTCCAGAGTTAGTATTATTTATACCTAAGTTGTTAATGAAATAAATGAGGTGTTAACCGGTGGAATATGAAATTAAAACTCTTTCATCTAAGATATTTGCCCAATATGGCGGCGTGATCAATGCTGGTGATGAAATGGGCTTTGAAGTATTTTTAAAGGAAAAAGAAAAAGTTGGATGGAGACTTGCGATCTCAAACATTAATAATAAAGTAATCGAAAAGTTAGCAAGACATCCGAATACAGTAGAATTCTTCAATCCTCTGCAAGGAATCGCGCTAATATGTGTTTCATGCACGTATAATCTGGATGATGTTGAGGTTTTTCTAGTTGATAAACCAATATATATTCACAAAAATATTTGGCATGCAACATTATCTCTTTCAGGGCATGCTACACTTGCTATTTGCGAAAATCTTGTTGTAGAGTCAGAGGAAATTACCTTATCTAGCCCCCTTAAGGCTGTCGTAAAGGAGGCTAGATAATAGAATGGAGCTTTTTCCTGGTATTCATCGCATTGAAGTTCATTATCAAGATCGTTACCTTTTCCAGCATATTTTAGTTGGGGATGATAATGTTCTTTTTATTGACTCGGGAGTAGCTACTACTCCGGTTAATAACATTTTGCCATATGTTGAGGAAAATAAATTAATAGGTGAACAATCCCAATTTTTAATAGTAACACACAATGATGCTGATCATTGTGGTGGTAATGCCAGCCTTAAGTCGTTTTTCCCGCAGCTTACAATTATGGCTCATCAACATGAGAGTGAGGATATGGAAGATCCGAATCGAACTTTAAAAAATAGATATAACGAATTGGCTCATTTGGGAGTTTCTTATAATGAGGATAGGAGTCTTCAGTTATTAAAAAACCTAGGAGAACGTTGTCATGTAGATATAAGTTTAATTGGTCAAGAGATGTTTCATTTGTCTGACGATTGGCAAGTCCAATTTTTGTACTCTCCAGGACATACCAAAGGGCACATGATCGTTTATGATCCGAAACATAAGCTCGCTGTTATTACAGATGCCATTCTAGGTAAAGGAGTTTACACAAGGGATGGAGCGTTAACACTTTGTCCTACATATCGGTATACAGATATGTATTTAAAGACTATAGAATTAATCGAACAATTAGAAGTTGACTATCTCTTAACAAGTCATTTTCCTCTAATTAAAGGAAAAAAAGAGATTAATAGGTTTATTAAAGAGAGCAAGCAATTCGTTGCAATAGTTGAAACATATATCTTAGATTCACTTAATAAAAAAGAAAAGCTAACCCTGAAAGATTTAATAGATGCCGCTGGACACAGGCTAGGAAACTGGCCAAGAGAAAAAAACTTTGATTTGTTTTACTGTTTACAAGGTGGTTTAGAGGAATTAGAGCGCAAAGGCTTAATTCAATCATTGGTATCGGAACAGATGGTTCTTTGGGTAAGGCATCACAAAGTGGAGGTGTAGACAAGAATGAAAACTGCTGTTGTAACAGGTGGTGGTTCAGGGATAGGAAAAGCCATTGCCAAGGAATTAGCACATGAACAATATCGAGTTGTGGTAGCCGATATCCATGAAGAAAATGCAATACATGTAGCCAATATTATTAATGAAAATGGAGGTGACGCGCTCCCTTTGTTTGTGGATCTTGCTGATGAACAATCCATTATTCACTTAATAGAGAAGACGATGAATGGGTCTGACTCACTTTCATTACTAGTTAACAATGCAGGGATCAATTTCAAATATAGTGTTGAGGATTGTCCCATAGATGAATTTGATAGATGTATTGCAATTAATCTGAAGGGGCATTATTTAGTTTCGAAACATGCTATTCCTTTTTTGAAAAAGGTAAAAGGAGCTAATATTGTAAATATTGCCTCCACTCATGCAATTCGAACACAACCTCATTACTTCCCCTATAATGCCGCAAAGGGTGGCATCATTAGTATGACGAAAGGAATGGCAATTGACTTAAGTAGTTATGGGATTAGGGTAAATGCAATATGTCCAGGGTTTATAAAGACCTCAATAATGGATCCAGCATTTTATGAGGAAGGTAGTTCCTTTATGAATAAAGTTCTACCTTATCATCCTGCTGGCCGTATTGGCCAGCCAGAGGATGTTGCGTATGCTGTTGCCTTTTTAGCATCAGAGAAAGCATCTTTTATTAACGGTGAAACACTTATAATAGACGGTGGAAGAAATGCATTAACCTATACCTTGAATTAATGAAGGGAGAGAAAGTTGAATGTTCCCGGCTAATGCACCACGATATATGCATATTTCAGTTGATGACGTTATTGAAATTTTAAGAGAGCTAGATCTAAATGGATATCAATCAGTGTGGGATCACCCCATATTTTCTATGTTCCAGAGACTTAACCAGCAATATGGTGCCGTTTTTTCATTATACAGTTTTTATGAAACAAATGATGGTCTGTGGACGCTTGACCACATGACTACTCAGTTTCGGGATGAATTTAGGCAAGCGTCACATTGGTTACGTTTTGGTTTTCATGGATACAGCTATAAAAGTGATTATGGCTATAGTGAAAATAGCATACCATGCCAAGTTGCAAAGAACCATTACACACTTGTTGTTAATGCAATTTGTAAATTCGCCGGCTCTTCTGCAATTGATACAATTCCAAGAATTCACTTCTATCAGGGGCAGCGTGAAACAGTAAGAAGTTGGAAGAGAAACCAGCTAGGGTTAAAAGGGTTACTTTCAGCAGATGATGGAAGGGACGAGGTTTATTATTTAAATCGAAAACAAAGGGAGATTTTGATTAGTAGTGATGATTATTATGATTTCGATGAAAAACTCTATTTTATCCACACAGATATAAGGCTTGAAAATGAATTAAATCCTGCCTTAGCATTAGATGCCAGACTTATTGACCCAGTGTATAAGAACCAACAGAGGATTCAATGTATTTTTACTCATGAGGATCAATTAAAACAGGAATCTATCAGAAAAAAAATCGAGGACTGTTGTAGATGGGCTACCGCTTATGACTTTCATTTTTTATTTCCTATGGATTGTCTACCATTTCAAAATTAAGGAGGAATTCTAGTGCCATTACATCCACAGATTCGAAGTTTTCTAAAGTCACAACCTCCTCAAAGTTCTAGCTATTCGCCAACAGTTGAGGAGCTCCGATTAAGAAATGCTGAAATGACAATCCCATTAGAAAGTCGACCAGCAATTTATTCATTGCAAGATGATGTAATTATTGGTGCTAAGCATGATCTTCCGATACGCATTTATACCCCAGAACCAGATGGAGAGGAAACTTATCCACTCTTGATGTTTCTACATGGAGGTGGATTTGTATTAGGGGATTTAGATACACATGATGTGATTTGTCGCAACATTGCCAATTATGCGAAATACAAGGTGATATCGGTAAATTATCGATTAGCCCCAGAACATCCTTTCCCAGCAGCAATAGAAGACTGTTATATGGCGTTAGAGTGGATTCATAATCATAGCAATGAGCTTGATGTTGACGCTGCTCGA
This sequence comes from Bacillus sp. Marseille-P3661, assembly GCF_900240995.1. NCBI lineage: Bacteria > Bacillati > Bacillota > Bacilli > Caryophanales > Bacillaceae > Bacillus > Bacillus sp. Marseille-P3661. Next base: position 439,197 of record NZ_LT965956.1, on the reverse strand, counting down.
ATCTCTGTTGGAGGTGACAGTGCAGGAGGGAACTTGGCAGCAGCTGTCTGTCAGATGGGGAGAGATCGATACAATGTGAGCATTGCCAATCAGGTTCTTATTTATCCTGTCATCGATTATTTTTCTATTCACGATGATTGTCTATATGAATCATTTAAACAATATGACGAATTTGGTTTATCCCGATTACGAATGAGTGAATTTTGGAGGTATTATATAGGCCATTTAAATGATAAAAACAACCCTTATGCATCACCTATAAAAGCAAGTCATTTAAGAGGTTTACCTCCTGCTCTCGTTATTACAGCAGAATATGATGTCTTGTGTGACGAGGGAGAAAGTTATGCGCAGAGACTGAAACGTGAAAATATTGAAACGGTTCATAGAAGGATAAAAGGTGTCAATCATGGTTTTTTAAATCGATTTTACGAAATTGATCAATCGGAAGAGGTTTATCAACTAATTGCTAAATTCTTAAATCGAAATATTGAATAAAAGAAAGAGGAGGCTTTTTAATGAGCTATGTAGATTTTAGTAAAAGATTAGAAACTGTCTGTGGGATTAGTATAACTCCGTTTTATGAGGGCTCAAAAGAAATTAACTGGGATGGTTTAAAGGAAAACATTGAATTTTTAATTAACAATGGGGTTGAGGTCATTGTTCCTTGTGGAAATACTAGTGAATTTTATGCATTAACGCCTGAGGAAGCAAAAGAAGAAATAAAACGAGTTGTTGAAATTGTAGACGGCCGAGCAAAAGTAGTTGCAGGAATTGGGTATTCCCTTCATACAGCTATTTCTTTTGCACAATATGCGGAGGCTGTCGGCGCTGACGCTGTGATGATTCATACTCCTATTCATCCTTATATTACGGAAAGTGGTTTAACATCATATCTTAGAAAAATTATTGATTCTGTGAATATTCCTTCTATTCTCTATTATAAAGATCCGGAAATCAGTGACAATGTCTTAAAGGAGCTAGCACCCCTTGAAAAACTAGTAGGAATTAAATATGCCATAAATAATTTACCTCGTTTTGCAAAAATAGTTCAAGAGGTTCCTAAAGAACATAATGTCACATGGATTTGTGGGACTGCAGAAAAGTGGGCACCTTTTTACTTTAATGCTGGTGCAAAAGGTTTTACGTCTGGACTAGTAAACTTATATCCACAAAAATCGTTAGAAATGCTTAAAGCTTTACAAGAGAACGATCAAAATACGGTTTGGAACGTATGGAAAGAAATTTTACCCTTCGAAGATTTACGTGCAAAATACAATAATGGCAATAATGTTGTAATTATAAAAGAGGCTATGGAGTTACTTGGGTTAACAGCTGGTGTAACTAGAGAGCCTGTTAACCCTTTAAATAAACATGATCGAGAAGAAGTTGTTCAGTTGTTAAGAAGCTGGGGCTTCGAATTAAAGATTGATAAAGTAGCAAACTAATACCGGTCGGAAAAGTAACTTACAATAATTAATGGCCTTTCAAAATAGAATAGTAGGGGGAGTTAAGATGCAAATAATAGATTTAAGACTTACTGTTGTTGGAGTACCAAGACACACTGGTTTTGTTAATAAGCATGTTCTTATTGAGTTATTTACGGATGAAGGAATTACCGGAATTGGTGAGATGTCCGATTTTTCTCATTTACCAAGGTATACACCTGATGTAAATGATTTATCAAGAGTGTTAAAAACAATCTTGATAGGAAAAAATCCGTTTGATATATCATTAATAAATAAGGAACTTATCGATAATTTCCCAGAAGCTATGTATTATTATGAAAAAGGCAGCTTTATTCGAAGTGGTGTAGATATTGCATTGCATGACCTTTGTGGTAAGTATTTAAATGTTTCGGTTGCCGAACTGCTCGGGGGACGATATCAGGAAAAATTTAAGGTTTGCTATCCAATTTTCCGTCATCGATTTATGGAAGAGGTTGAGGAAAATCTGGCTGTTATTCGTAAGCGATTTGCTGAAGGTTTTAATGTTTTCCGATTATATGCAGGGAAAAATGTAGATGCAGACGAGGCATTCCTCGATGGAGTACAAACTGAATTTGGATCGAAAGTAAAAATCAAATCTCTAGATTTTAGTCATTTATTAGATTGGAAAGAGTCATTAAGAATTGTTAAGAGATTATCAAAATATAATTTTGAAATGATCGAAAGTCCTACCTTTAGAAATGATTTTGATGGCTTATATCATTTCCGCACACGTGTGGATCAACCAGTAAGTGAACATGTTTGGAGCTTTAAACAGCAACACGATATGATTAAGAATGATTCAGTTGACATTTTTAATATTTCTCCTGTTTTTATCGGTGGACTAACAGCTGCAAAGAAAGCTGCTTCAGCTGCCGAGGTTGCAGGAAAAAGTGTCCTACTAGGAACAACTCAAGAGCTTTCAATTGGCACGGCTGCAATGGCCCACTTGGGGGGATCATTATTAAATCTTAATTATACATCTGATCCAACAGGTCCAGAACTGTATACTGGCGATATTGTTCAAAATAAAATCCAGTATAAAAACGGCTATCTACATGTCCCAGATCGATCTGTTCCAGGATTGGGTATAGAACTCAACTGGGATCTAATTGACAAGTATAGAGTAGATGATCTTAGCTGGGGAGATGTAACCGTTCATCAGTTACAAGATCGGACCTCACAAGTAAAATCATAAATTAGTAAAACTTCATTTAAATTATTGATAATACTCCACTATAAAAAGGCTAACTATGTTTTCTTGAAAACAAAGCTCCTTTTTATAGTGGAGTATTCTTTTCAATATTTTGAAACTTTTGCGCTGATAATATATTTAGGTATTAATAAAAATTAGAATTTAAGTTAACAATATAAGTTAAAGATATTGAATTTATTTTTGTAGAAAAATTAAGAATAACTGTATTAATATTTCACCTTGTGGAGGTATGGTAACTTGGAAAAAAACAAAATAAATCAAGAGGATTTAATTCAAGATTTAAAAAACAGGGCAAATGAAGGAAAATATGAAATTAGTTCAACAGGTTTTGGATTGGAATCGGTTCCTAATGAAACGGATATTGAGGATAAAACAACTAACCAATAAGAAATACTTTGAAGGTCGCAGGTATAGTTTGCTAAAGACTTACTTGCACCTTTTTATGTTATTAGTTTATGTATATGTTTATATGACATATGCTCTATTAGCAGGTATGACTATAGGTGAAGTTAATCAATTACTATTATGAGTTTAGTAGCTTATTTGAGAAATAAAATTCCTTTTGTTACACTTAATGGAAACACATATAAGTATTTGAGAAATGAATTTTAGCATATTAATAAGTTACAGATTGTTATATATATATTTTACAATAAGTTTGTCATCATCATACAGGAGGTTAGGATGTGCAGAATAAAATACGTATAATCGAAACCGATATATTAGTTATTGGATCGGGTGGAGCGGGTTTAAGTAGTGCTGTATATGCAGCTCAATCGGGTCAAAGCGTATTGGTAATTGATAAAGGCGTTATTGGCCGCAGTGGGAACACCGTTGGGGCTGTTCAAATAGCTGGGGCAGGCCAATTCTCAGTGAGCAATGACAGTACTGAAACCTATTTTGAAGATATAATCGAAAGTGGTAGAGGCTTAGCCAATCCAGAGTTGGTTTCTATTCTAGTAAATAATGTAGAACACCGTGTTAATGATCTTGTTCAGTGGGGCTTAAAATTAGAGAAAGAGGATAATGGGAATGTTAAAGTTTATACTACCCCTGGACATCGTCACCCTAGAGGAATTAGTGCTAAAAATGGTAATACTGGCTTTAATATTTTAAAAGTATTGATTCAGCAAGCTAAAAAGCTTGCAAACATTAATCGTTGGAATGATGTCATCGTTGTTAGGTTAGTAAAAAACAATGAACGTGTAGCTGGCGCTGTTGTATACGACCTAGTTCATTGTGAGTGGGCTATCATCAAATCGAATGCAGTTGTCCTTGCAACAGGGGGAATAGGCCAGCTTTATCCTACTACGAGTAATCCGATTCAAGCTACCGGGGATGGGTTTTCGCTAGCGCTGCAGGCAGGAGTGTCTCTCCTTGATATGGAGCAAGTCCAGTTTTATCCTGTTAGTCTTGTTTATCCCGAATCAATTGCAGGTTTTTGTATTAGTTTTTATCACTTAGCTAAGCTATATAATAGCGATGGTGAGCGATTTATGGAACGATATGATCCGGAGAACCTTGAAAATGTAACAAGGGATACCTTAGCGCAGGCTATAGACTCAGAAATAAAAGCTGGACGAGGAACAGAGCACAACGGTGTATGGTTAGATGTAACACACTGTGCAGAAAAGATAAAAAAAGAACATTTACATGAATATAATTTGTGTCTAAAAATGGGACTTGATTTAACGAAGGACCGTGTAGAAGTAGGTCCGGCATCGCACTTTATTATGGGTGGAGTTCATACAGATACTGATACAGCAACTAACGTTGCAGGTTTGTTTGTGGCAGGTGAAACAGCTGGAGGACTTCATGGCGGAAACCGTCTTGTGAACAATGCGATTGCTGAATGTGTTGTATTTGGAGCTCGGGCAGGACTTTCTGCATCAGCATTCGCACAGAATAATGAGAACAATAGCTTTGTCGATCCAGTAACCGGGCTAGAATCATTGGTCCAAAGCTATAAAGCTAACTTCCCATTTAATGAAAAGGGGATATATCGACCTTTTCAGATCAAGGAGCGGATTCGATCTATTATGGGTCAATATGTAGGAGTTCGCCGTGATGAATTAGGATTATTAAAGGCCCAAGAAGAATTAGATCATGTACAACAAATGTTGGTCGAAATAAAAGTGGTTGGTGGGGACCAACCATTATCTCGCGATGTTTTAGATTATTTTGAAGTATCCCATATGATTGAAACTGCAAAAGCCATCATTGGATCTGCATTATTACGACAGGAGTCAAGAGGTGCACAATATCGCTTAGATTATCCAAAAGTTGCTGAAAATATTCAACATACAACAGTAACAAATGTTGGAGGGAGACTTCAATTTATGAATTTACAGCATTATGGGGGACTTAAAAATGTTAAAGGTTAAAATTTCCCTCCCTAATGAAGAGGGACAACAAATAGAGAAAAACTTTGAAGTAGATTTGAAAACCGGGGCTACAGCCTTACAAGTACTTGAAACTATTTTTAAAAATGAAGATCCAACACTAGTATTTAGATATTCGTGTAGAATAGGTTTGTGTGGAACTTGCTCAGTAAAAGTGAACGGAAAAGCTGGTTTAAGCTGTATGCAACAAGCGGTACCAGCTGAGGACGGGATAATGAAAATCGAGCCTATGTCTCGCGGAAAAACGGTTATTGGGCTAGTTAAAGAGATTTAAAGTTATTAAGTATACTTGAATTGAGAATAGTATCCCTTTGAGGGAAAATTTGTCTTGCTTTAATCTATCTAGTAGGTTAATATTGAACGTAAGCAATAGATATAGTATTTGATTTATAAAACAAAACTACATATTGTATTACACCTTGAGTTAAGATGCCGTTTGGCTTAAAAGGGAATCTGGTTAAATTCCAGAACTGCCCCCGCAACTGTAAATGCTGACGAAATGAATAATCCACTGTATAAGCTGCTTTTAGTAGGTACTTATATGGGAAGGGTTCAAAGTAGAATGATGCATGAGTCAGGAGACCTGTCTTTTCTTAAGATGTTTCTTTTTCTTCGGGGATTGAGAAAATGAAACGGTGGCAACAGGAGATCTTTTAAGTGTATCTTTGACTCTTGAAGTTATCGTTTCATCCGCTCAATTAATTGGGCGGATTTTTTATTTTTAGTAAAAATCTTTAATCTATCAAAATACTAGGAGGATAACTAACGATGACATTAAACGTACAACATGATACTAATACAGTTTTTACTACATTACATATGGCCACAGAAAAATATCAATTAAATACATCCGAAATTAAAAACAAATTAGAAACAATGAATTTTTCACAAACTGAAGCCAATCGACAAGCGTTGGCTTACGCCTTGGATAAAATTGCAATTGATCAACCAAATTGGACGTTTTTGGCTTCACATCTTTATTTAAACGAACTTTATGAACAAGCTGCCAAGAATCGTGGTTACAAAGTTACATTAAAGTATGGTGATTTTTATAAGTTAATCAAAGTACTAGTTGACAAAGGGATTTATACAGATGATCTACTAAGCTGTTATACAAAGGATGAAATTGAAGGTTTAGAGAAAGAAATTGAACCAGAACGAGATTTATTGTTTACGTATATTGGTTTATTTTTACTTTCTGATCGTTATCTTGCTAGAGATCATGATCGAAACGTTTTTGAATTGCCACAAGAGCGTTTTATGATCATCGCCATGACGCTTATGAAAAATGAGGACAAATCAAAAAGAATAGATTTGGTTAAGGAGGCGTATTGGGCTCTAAGTCATTTATATATGACGGTTGCTACTCCAACACTCGCTAATGCAGGTAAACGTTTTGGACAGCTATCATCGTGTTTCATTGATACAGTAGATGATTCTTTAGACGGAATCTACTTAAATAATTGGGATATTGCTAGATTGTCTAAAGACGGCGGGGGGATTGGAATTTATTATGGGAAAGTCCGAGCACTTGGATCTGACATCAAGAAATTTAAAGGGAATTCTTCTGGAGTAGTTCCTTGGATTCGCTTAATTAATAGTACGGCTGTTAGCGTGGATCAACTTGGTCAACGTCAGGGTGCGATCGCTGTATACTTGGATATTTTTCACAAAGATATAATGAATGGCTTTTTAGATTTAAAAACAAATAATGGCGATGAACGTCGGAAAGCCCATGACATTTTTACCGGATTAGCGATTCCAGATCTTTTTATGAAAAAGCTTGAAGAGAAAGATGAAGACGGTAGAAGCATTGGGGTATGGCATACTTTTTGCCCACACGAAGTCAAACAAATCATGGGTTGGAAGGATGAAAATGGGATTTCTCTAGGACTAGAAGATTTCTATGACGAATCTGATCAAAAATACTTTACGGAGAAATATGAAGAGGCCATCCGCCATCCGTTACTTCCAAGAAAAACATATCGTGCAATGGACATTATGGCAAGAATAATGGTAGCTCAACTAGAAACAGGGACCCCTTATATGTTTTACAGGGATGAAGTAAATCGTCAAAATCCGAATAAGCATCTACTTGGTGCGGGGAGAACTTCAATCTATTGTAGTAATTTATGTACAGAGATCGCTCAAAACATGTCAGCTACAACAATAGTGAATGAGTTTCAAGATGTGGATGGAAATATTGTAATTGTCCGGAAACCGGGTGACTTTGTCGTCTGCAATCTGTCCTCTATTAATCTTCCAAGAGCAGTTACAGATCATGTATTAGAACGTCTTATTCGTATACAAGTAAGAATGCTAGACAATGTTGTCGATATAAATACCATTTCCGTTGGACAAGCAAACCTCACCAATAAAAAGTATAGAGCGGTAGGTCTTGGAACTTTTGGTTGGCACCATCTCCTTGCTGTTAAAGGGATTTATTGGGAATCTGAGGATGCGGTTTGTTATGCGGACAAGCTATATGAGGATATAGCTTACTTCACTATACGTACTTCAATGGAATTAGCTAGAGAAAAACAGCCTTACAGTCAATTTAATGGCTCTGAATGGCACTCAGGCCAATATTTTGATCGTCGAAATTATTATGATACTCGTTGGGTTGAATTAAGAGATCAAGTGTCGAAGTATGGAATTCGCAATGCTTGGTTAATGGCGGTTGCACCTAATTCTTCAACAGCTAAAATTGGTGGTTCAACAGATGGAATTGATCCACTATATGCAGTTGAATATGCAGAAGAAAAGAAAAACTTTAAGTTTAAGGTTACAGCTCCGGATATAAATCATTTGACTTATCCTTTTTATAAACGTGTACGACATGAATTGAACCAAGTATGGAGTATAAGGCAAAATGCTGCCCGTCAACGTCATATTGATCAAGGTATAAGTTTTAATCTATATGTTCGCCATGATATTAAAGCTAAAGAACTATTGAATTTACATTTAGAAGCTTGGAAGTTAGGTTTGAAAACAACCTATTATGTCCGCAGTACTTCCCAGGCTGAGATTGTTGAGTGTGAGGCATGCCATAGTTAAACAGAATAAAGGGAGGAAATTAAATGAATATAAATGAACCATTAAACAAAATTAAATTATTAAATCCTGAATTTCCTAATAAATCTACAAGAATCATAAATGGGCAAACGTCTGGATTGCTTAATTGGAATGATATAGCGTATCCACAAATGTACACTCTTTATCAAACATTACTAGCTAACTTTTGGAAAGCCCAAGAAATCAATATGCAAGATGATATCAAACAATGGGAGCTTTTAACACAAATTGAGAAAGATGTATTTCTAAGAATCAATACGCAGCTTGCTGCATTAGATAGCTTACAAACTCCTACTATGAGCCATGTAATGGAGTTTGTTACAGATTCAAGCTTTAAAGCTATATTTGCAGTTATCTCACAACAAGAAGCAGTGCACAATGAGTCATATTCATATATTTTAAGTTCGCTTCTTCCACTAGCTGAACAAAATGAACGATTTAATCAAGCAAAAGATGACCCATTTGTACGGAAACGGAATCAATTGATTTTAGATTCATATGAGCGTTTTAGAAATCAGCCCACAGCTCAGACTTTATTTGAACTAGGAGTAAATTCTATTAACTTAGAAGGAATCTACTTTTACGCTGGATTTGCCTTTTTCTATAACTTAGCTCGTCAGCAAAAGATGCTGAAAACAAGCACAATGATTAGCTATATTCAGCGTGATGAAATGCAGCATGCTTATTTTATTTCACAATTTTTACGAATTCTCCTTACAGAAATTCCTAGCTTAAATTGTCCTGAAAACATTGATTATGTCTATCAAACAATAGGACAGGCCGTCGAGCTTGAAAAGGAATGGTCAAGGTATATCTTAAAAGACATTGAGGGAATAGACTTGGGTGAATTCTCAGCTTATATCGAATATTTAGCTAACAAACGTCTTCGACAGCTTGGTTTAAATAATTTCTATCAAGAAAGAAGTAATCCAATGCCTTGGATTCAAGTATTTAGTGATGAAATGATGAATGACACAAAATCAGATTTCTTCGAGCAAAAATCACGAACATATACAAAAGTATCACAAATGAATGGTTTTGATGAATTGTAGGTGATAAAGTGAAAATTGCAATAGTGTACAGTTCAATCACAGGAAATACGGAAGAGGGATGTAAGCTCATTCAGTCGTTTTTTAGGGTCGGCACCGTTCAGCGATTTAGAATTGCCGAGTTTAATTTGGAGCAATTAAACAATTATGATGCCATCATTGTAGGTACCTATACATGGGGAAATGGAGACATACCAGTAGAAATGCTTGATTTATACCATGCTTTTGAGAAGGTTGAGGTAAAACATATCGTAACTGGGGTTTTTGGAACAGGGGATCAACTTTACCCACATTTTTGTGGAGCGGTGGATAAATTTCGTGACATGCTTTTCATTCATACTACATTAGCAGCGACTTTGAAAATTGAGGTAGCTCCACAATTACAAGATTTGAACCGCTGCCATGGCTTTGTACAATCTATAAAAGGGCGACTTCAGCATTATGCAAGGTGAAAAAACAATAAATAAACTAGTACTGAAGCAATACTCAAAGAGGGGTATTGCTTTTTTCATGGAAAAAGAAAAACTATAAAGGATGAATTTGAATCAATGAGGAGATTAAATGTCACTGTTGATTCCAAAATTAGTTAGTTAATTCTATTAACACAGTGCTAATGATTATAATTATTAGAATATTCAGTTTTTATTGACAATTCAGATTAGTGGTTTTATATTTAAATTATCAGTTCATTATATAAATCGATAATTCATAGAGTGAATCAAAGAACTGGTTTTTTCGATTTATTCCTTTAATAATTCTATTTTTTCAATGGAGGGATTCAGTTATGAGAAGAAATATTGACCCTGAGGTAATTAAGAATTTAAAAGAAAAGCTGGATCAAGGCTTATTTCCACAATGGGCAGTGACAGATCCAGATATTTATGATTTAGAAGAAGAAAAGATTTTCGGAAAAACTTGGCAGTTTTTAGCACATGAATCTGAATTAAAAGAACCTGGTAGTTATGTTACAAGAACTATTGCTAAAGATCCAATCCTAGTGGTACGAACAACTGAAGGAGAATTTAAAGCATATCTTAATTCATGTACACACCGTGGTCCGAAATTATGTACAGAAGATCGCGGTAAAAAGAAAACGTTTACTTGCCCGTACCATGGTTGGAGTTTTAATCTTGAAGGCGAACTAATTGGTGTCGTGGCTGGCAATAAGGTGTATGGTCAAGAATTGTGTAAAAGTGATTGGAATCTGCGTAAAGTACCAAGAGTAGAGTCTTATCAAGGTATGATTTTTGGTAATCTTGATCCAAATTCAATGTCTTTAGAAGATTATTTAGGAGACATGAAATATTATTTAGATATTATGTTAGGCAGAAGCGACGGTGGAATGGAAGTAAGAGGCGTGCCGCATCGATGGGTGGCAAAGGCAAATTGGAAAGCAACTGCTGAAAACTTTGCTGCAGATCCATATCATGTACAAACGACACATCGATCAACAGTGGAGATGGGCATCAGTCCAGAGGATCCACTGTTTGCAGGATATGGACATCAAGTCGTATTAGAACATGGTCATGGAATCAATGTTATTACATCGAAAACTGGTCGCTCAAGAATGCCATTCCAAGGAACACCTGAAGAAATGTGGCCAATGTATAAGAAAAATCTTACTCCATCACAGTTAGACATTTTAGAAAAGGTAACTGTTTTTGTTGGCGGAGTGTTTCCGAATTTATCATTTGTAAGTCCAATGCACGGTACCGAAGGACATTTACACAACTTTTTAAACTTTAGACTGTGGAGACCAATGGGACCAGAAAAAATGGAAATTTGGTCATGGTTTATGATTGATAAGGCAGCACCGGAAGAATATAAAGAAGCTGCATATAAAGGTTACCTTGGTTCATTCGGACCATCTGGAACATTGGAGCAGGATGATACAGAAACATGGTCGCGAATTGTAGAAGCAAGCGGGGGTTTAATGGCTCGTGATAAAGAACTGAATTTTAACAGTGTATTAAACTATCTAATGGGGCTTGATCGTGTTGAACCAGATAAAGATTTCCCAGGTCCAGGAACAGCATATCCTACGACTTATTTAGATGCTGTTGCACGAGGTATGCACAAATATTGGATTGAATTGCTATCAAAAGATATTCTGGTTGAGGAGGAAGTATAATGAGTACTGTGATACCAAGTAAAGTTACACTTGATATTAAAGAGGAAATTAAAGATTTCTTGTATGAAGAAGCATTTCTATTAGATAATCGAATGTACAATGAATGGCTAGACCTTCTCGATGAAAATATTAGCTATAAAATGCCCTTGCGTGAAACAGTCCAGGGTGTAGGGGTTAACGATATAGTTGAGGATATGAGCTTTTTTGATGAAACCAAAACATCATTAACGACAAGAGTAAAACGATTATATACAAAGTCAGCTTGGGTAGAAAATCCTGCTACAAGACAACGACATTATATTAGCAATATCAAAGTACGGGGTACATCAAACCCAAATGAATTCAGTGTTAGAAGTTATTTTTTGTATAAGAGAACAAGAGGTTCTAACCATGAGATAGAACAAATGACAGGCCAGCGTTATGATATTCTTCGTAAAGAAAATGATGAGTGGAAAATTATTTCTAGAACAATTTATGCTGATCAAGCAGTAATAACGACTATGAATATGAGTATGTTCTTGTAGGTTACAGTATTTATACTTAGGTAAGCTAAATATAAAAAAATTTTTCCTAAGGCGAATTCGTTAGAGTTCGTCTGTTTTTATTGTTTTTCATGTTTTCATTGTTCCAAAATTCCAAAACACATAGAAAGGCTGACGAAATGTATGCTAGGATTTATTGGTTTGGGCTTGCAGAGCCCAAATAAAAGCGAATTCATTGGATGGGGGAGAAATTTCGTTACAAAAAGGTTATATAGGTAATATTGCTCAAGAAGAGTTTATAGAACTGCAAAAAAAGAATGAATAAAAAGAAAAACCAAGACTATATTCCTTTTTTACTAACCTTATCACATTAACTCCGAAGATTTATAGTAATATAGCTACGTAGGCAATTTTAGAAAGAAAGGTTGGTATACACATTATGTTTAAAAAAATAGCTTCAGATGCTTTAGGATTAAGTGATATCGGGAGTGTAATTAAACCAGTAGATTACGATAAAGTAGATGCAGATGATTTCGTAATGCATGAAGATCATGAGAAAATCTTTTTCTTAATAAAATCAAAAACTGATGAATACTGTTTCACCAATAAAGCACTAATTCATGTAGACGGTACAAGTGCGGTAAGTAAGAAACGAATGCTGCGCCGCTATGATTATTACCGCAATAAGATCACAAATGTTGCCCTTGAAACAGCTGGAACGATTGATTTAGATGTTGAAATTAAGTTTAAAATTGGCAATGTAGATTTCTCAGTTGATGTTCATAAAAAACACATCGAGGAATTAAAAGATTTATATAAAGCATTAGTAAAAATATCTGAAATTCAGTTTGATAACGAAAACTATCTTACTTATACTCAACAAAGCTTGGATATGGCTGCAACAGCCTTAAGCCGTACATCAGGGGCTGAAAGCCGTTTGTCCGTGGAGTTTAAGGAAATTAATCAACATGTCTTTTCGTTCCTTACAGAGAATAAAGAGAAATATACTGTAAAGGATTTTGGTTATGTGTATGAAACATATATCAATAACTAATTAATTACACTTAATCTAATACACACTTGAGCGATTTCTTTCTACTAGGGAATCGCTTTTATTTTTTTATAATCCTTTTGAGGACTAAAAATTTAACTTAATACAAATTTCATTATTATCCTAATAAAATGTATAATACATAAATGTAACAATATTTAAAAGAATAGGAAGGTGGAATTAATTGGCCAAAGTAGTGATAACAGGTGGTAGTGGTTTATTAGGACCCACAGTTATTCAAGAGTTTTTAGATCATAATTATGATGTATTAACGTTGACCAGCAATACCCAAAAGAAGATCTTTGTGAGACAAGACTCGCAGGTTTAACTAACTTAGGTGAGGTTCACGGTGTCCTCGCTGATGCAGTTGTTCATCTGGCAGCAATTCCTAGACATTTTATTTATACAAATGAAATTACTTTTCAAAAATAATGTCATGGCAACTAATAATATTCTCGAACCGCAGGAAATCTTGGGATTAAAAAAGCTGTCATTACCTCTAGTGAATCCTCATATGGTATTTGTTTTTCGAAGAATGGATTAGAGCCGCAATATGTACCTATTGATGAAGAGCATCCAAGACTGCCTGAGGATAGCTACGGCTTATCAAAAATAGTGAATGAACAAACAGCAGAAATGATACATAATCGGACCGGCATGCAGGTTGTTTCCTTACGGCTTGGAAATGTAATTGCACCGCATATGTATGAGAGGTTCCCAAGTTTTATTCATAATTCAGAAGAAAGAAAACCAATTTTATGGAGCTACATAGATGCTAGAGATGCGGCTTCTGCTTATCGTCTCTCGATCGAGAAAGATAACCTTGGTGTTCTTGCCTTAAATATTGCAGCAGATGAGACTTCTATGGATATCAAAAGTCGTGAATTGATGGAAACTTGTTTTCCAAATGTGTCCGATTTTCGTCGAGAGTTAACAGGCTATGAAACCCTATTGAACAATGAAAAGGCAAAGGAACTTCTAGGATGAAAGCCAAAATATAAATGGCGCGACATTGTCAAACTATAATATTGTAATTAAAACATTTATTTTTAAGGAGGAGCTATAATGGTTAAAAGTTTGCAAGATACTACCACACTTCATAATGGCGTAAAGATGCCTTGGTTAGGTTTAGGTGTTTTTAAAGTGCAAGAAGGACAAGAAGTCATTGATTCAGTTAAAGCGGCATTAAAGCATGGATATAAAAGTATTGATACTGCAGCCATTTATAAAAACGAAGAAGGCGTTGGTCAGGGTATAAGAGAGTCGGAAGTACCAAGAGAGGAACTATTTATTACTTCAAAGGTTTGGAACAGTGACCAAGGATATGAGTCCACGCTAGCTGCGTATGAGACAAGCTTAAAGAAACTTGGATTAGATTATCTTGATTTATATTTAATTCATTGGCCTTTTCCTGCAAAAGGTAAATATAAAGAAACATGGAAGGCCTTGGAAAAACTATATAAAGACGGAAAGGTTCGAGCTATAGGAGTAAGTAACTTTAAAGAGCACCATTTAGATGACCTTATAAAAGATGCAGAAATTAAGCCGATGGTTAATCAAGTCGAATTCCACCCGCATTTTGCACAAAGAGAATTAAGGGCGTATTGTAAAAATCAAGGTATTCAGTTGGAAGCTTGGTCACCATTGAAACAAGGGGACCTTCTAAATGATCCAACCCTTACAAGTATTGGTGAAAAGTATGGAAAGTCGGCAGCACAAGTTATCATTCGTTGGGATATTCAAAATGAAGTTGTTACGATACCAAAATCAATAAAAGAAAACCGAATCATTTCTAATGCAGATATCTTTGATTTTGAATTAACGGCAGAGGACATGTCAGCAATAGATGCATTAGATAAAGCAGAACGTGCATTTGCTGATCCAGATGATTTTAATAAAGAATAAAAAAGGCGCTCTTAGGAGCGTCTATAATTTTATCTGTTAGAATTGATTACTTATTTTATGTAATAGTCTTGCATAGTTTAGTTATAGTAGCTTGACTACTTAATAATAACAATTTAAACATAAATATTATCCCCCTAGTTAATACTTAGTTGGTAAATTGGAGTGATAAATATGAAAGCTGTTGTTCATGAAGGAAAAACAGGATATGGCGGACTATCCTATCGTGATTTTCCAGTGATAGAACCAAAATCTGGTGAGGTACGAGTTAGATTAAAAACGGCAGGATTAAATCATCGTGATTTATTTGTCTTAAACCGCCATAAGTCAACAGAACCTCCGGTGATTATCGGTTCAGATGGTGCTGGAGTAATAGAAGCTGTTGGCGAAGGAGTGGTAAATGTCAAGATTGGGGACGAGGTAATCATAAATCCAGGAATTGGTTGGCAGGAAAATAGTGATGCTCCACCACAAGGTTTTGAAATACTCGGCTACCCATATCATGGGACGTTTGCAGAAAAAGTAATCATACCTGCTGAAAATGCATTACAGAAACCCGAGTATTTAAGCTGGGAAGAGGCAGGTGTGCTATCGCTTGCAGCACTGACAGCATACCGGGTCTTATTCACAAGGGCACACATAAGTCCGAATATGAAGGTGCTTATTCCTGGAATCGGTAGCGGTGTCGCCACATTTTTATTACAATTTGCAAAAGCGGCCGGTGCTACTGTCTATGTAACCTCCCGTTCAAAAGATAAATGTAGAAAAGCCCTTGAACTCGGTGCGGACAAAGCAATTGACAGTAATATAGATTGGAAGGAAACTCTTGAAGAAAAAATGGATCTTGCAATCGAATGTGTTGGAGCAGCAACATTCAATAAAACACTGGATCAGTTGAGACCTGGAGGGACGATTGTGACATTTGGTGCTTCTGCTGGAGATGAGGTTCAAATCAATATCCGTAATTTCTTCTATAGGCAACTAAATCTCTTAGGCTCGACAATGGGAAGTGCAGAGGAATATAAAGAGATGCTACAGTTTATTAATACTCATAAAATTAGGCCTGTTTTAGATCAAGTCTATCCACTAGAACAATATCAACATGCGTTCAAGCAAATTGAATCGGCGGCACAGTTTGGTAAGATTGGTTTTTTAATTGATTAAGGCATTGATGAAGTCTACAAACCTGGTGAGTTTCCTTTACGCTAAAAATAATTTATAAAGATGAAAATAGATAAGGGTAGCGCATTCGCTCCCTTTTTATTTTGTAAATGTAAGGGACATCGTTTATTTAAGAATTTTGGGATACATAATGTTGAACTAATTACTATATCTTAGATTTAACTTTAGACATACCCTTGTACAGTGAGAATTTTCGCAATAATAAGATATTGGTGGGAAGTTGTTATTCTATTGTAAAAATATTTTATTCAAATAATAATTGGGTGTCAGGATATTTTTTGAAGGGTGTGAATAACATGGGAAAATTGTTGTCAGGTTATAAGTCAACAATGCTGTTACTTCTATCGATATTAATAGGAGGTATAGTAGGTGTGACTTATGGACCAAAGGCAATAATTATTAAGCCTTTAGGAGATTTATTTCTAAATTTAATGTTTACGATTATAGTGCCTTTAGTATTTTTTAGTATTGCCTCGGCAATCGCTAATATGAAGGGTATGAAAAGATTAGGGAAAATTATGGGAAGTATAATAGTAGTTTTTCTTCTAACTGCTTTAATTTCTGCTATTATAGGTTTTTTAGGCATTACTATGGTAGATCCATTAAAAAATGTTGATATCGGTTCTATCAAGAGTATAATGTCTGAAACCATCATTGATAACGGTGCAGAAAATGTATCTTTTATCGGACAACTTATACAAACTTTTACTGTTTCCGATTTCTCAATGCTGTTTTCAAAAAGTAATATGCTTCAGTTAATTGTTTTTTCCATACTTGTTGGCTTGGCTACTGCAATGGTTGGTGAATTTGGAAAACCGATTGCAAATGTTTTATCATCTGGTACTGCAATCATGATGAAAATTGTGAAGTTAGTTATGTATTATGCGCCAATCGGTCTTGGATGTTATTTTGCTGCGATAATAGGTGAGCTAGGACCACAAATTTTAGGTGGCTATGTAAGGGTGTTTGTTTTATATCTTGTAATTACCGTTATTTATTATTTTGGATTTTTTACATTATATGCATTTATTGCTGGTGGAAGAGAGGGTGTAACTGTATTTTGGAAAAATGCGATCACACCATCCGTAACCGCTATTGCGACATGTTCAAGTGCTGCATGCATTCCTGTAAATCTTGATGCAGTACGAAAAATGGGTGTACCAAATGATATTGCCGAAACGATAATTCCTTTAGGTGCTAATACCCATAAAGATGGATCTGTTTTCGGGGGCGTTTTTAAGATTGTGTTCTTGTTTAGTTTGTTTGGGAAAGACATGACAAGTATAACGAGTATTCTTAGTATCATTGGGGTATCATTTTTAGTTGGTGCAGTTATGGGGGCTATACCAAGTGGAGGTATGATTGGTGAAATGCTGATTCTTAGTGTGTTTGGATTCCCTCTAGAAGTATTGCCAATCATTGCAGTAATTAGCACGATAATAGATGCACCAGCTACATTATTAAATTCGACTGGAAACACCGTTTGTGCAATGATGGTTAGCAGACTTGTTGAAGGAAAAAATTGGCTCAAAGCTAGATTTGTATAGTAAACAAGAGTAGAAATAGTTTACATCAAATAAAGCCTAATCCCATTAAAGTATGGAATCAGGCTTTTAGTTTTTCTATCTTTCTTTTACCTTGTTATAAGCCCCATGCATCACTGGTCCAACAAATTGATTTAGTTTCCAGCCATGGGAAATAGCGGCTGTTACAAATTTCTTAGCAGCCATCACGGCCGCATTAACTGTACTTCCTTTTGCTAAGTTTGCCGTTATGGCCGCCGCAAATGTACATCCTGCTCCATGAGTGTAACTAGTATCTAAAACTTTTTCTTCTAAGAAGGTAAAGTCTGTTCCATCGTAAAATAGATCAATGGCTTTCTTGGGATCTAGTGCTTTACCACCTTTTATCACAACATTTTTAGCTCCGAGGTCGTGAATTTTTACAGCGGCTTCCTTCATATCATCTATACTTTTAATTGGACCAGTTTGTGCTAGCTGTCCTGCTTCGAATAAGTTTGGTGTTGTAATGATAGCACGTGGCAGTAATAGTTCTCTCATTGCATCTGTGTTTTCCGGCTGTAATACTTCGTCCTCGCCTTTACATACCATAACTGGATCAAGTACGAATTTTTCTAACTTATATTCATCAATTTTTTTTGCACCAAGTTCTATTATTTCTACAGAACCTAGCATCCCAGTCTTCATAGCATCAATTCCAATAGATAAGATTGTGTTCAGTTGTTTTTCAACAACGTCTGCCCCAATTGGTGTCACATCATGATTCCAACCTTCTGGACTCATTGTTACTATCGAAGTTAATGCAGTCATACCATATACATCATGTTCTTGGAATGTTTTCAGATCTGCTTGGATCCCAGCTCCGCCACTAGAATCAGAACCAGCTAGCGTTAATGCTTTCTTCATTGTCATTGAAATCCCCTCACTATATGTATTGTTGCTACTTTATAATGATATACAATTTTAACTTAGTATGTAACATTAAACATTTGGAAATGAAAAAATTTCTTTTATTATTTATGGTTTGATTATATATTTTAAAGTGTTGAATTTTATGCAATTTTATTTTAGCCATATAATAGTATTTGACTAACACGAATAGAAAATGAGAAAATTCAGAAAAAGATATTTACAAGTCTGTTAATAATTGTTAATATTTAATTAACCTAGGGATTGGAGTTAAAAAAATGGAAAGAAAGCGCTTAACTATAATTGATATTGCAAAATTGGCTAATGTATCCGATTCTACAGTTTCTAGAGTATTAAACAATAGCCCTAATGTAAGAGAGAAAACAAGAAAAAAGGTACTTGATATTATAAGAGATAGTGGTTTTCGTCCTAATGCAATAGCGAGAGGACTTGTTACAGGCAAATCAAAAACAATTGGTTTTATAACTGAAGATATAAGAAATCCTTATTTTGCAGATATCTGTAGGGGATTAGAAGATTTTGCACAATCAAATGGAATGAATGTTATTGTTTTAAACACTGATGGTATTGTTGAAAAGGAGTTAGAGTGTATTGACATTCTGGAAGAATTTAATGTTGAAGGAATTATTTTTACTTCTATAACAATCAATCAATCTGAGTTATTAAAACTAAAAGAAAGATTTCCAATTGTTTTAGTAAATCGTTATTACGAAGATGTTGATATTGATTATGTAACAGTTAATAATTTTAAGGCGAGTTATTTCGCTACCTCCCATTTAATTGATTACAAACATACGAATATTGCTTATATTACAAGTCCCTTGACTTCATCTGCAACATTACAAAGAATACAAGGATACAAACAAGCACTATTAGATCATAATTTACAATATGATGAAGATTTAGTAATTGAAATGAAATCTAAAGGATATGAAGGTGGTAGAGAGGCAGCTAAACAATTATTAGAATACAATCAATTTTTTACTGCTATATTTGCTAATAATGATTTATTAGCTCTCGGAACATTAGATTATTTATTAGAAAAGCAAATTAGAGTGCCTGAAGATATTTCAGTCATAGGATTTGATAATATTAAAATTTCGTCACATCAAGCTATCAATCTTTCAACTATTGACCAACCCGCTTATGATATGGGGAAAGAAGCTGGAAGATTACTGTATAATAGAAGTTTAGAAGGAAATAAAAACACTTATCATAATACAGTTTATAGTCCAAGTTTGATAAAAAGAAAGACTACTTTTTTTAAAAAAGAAATTGGGAACGTTCCCATTAACACGAATACGGAATAAGGTATCAAAATAATTTTTTTAAATTACTTTGGGAACGTTCCCAAAAAAGGTGGGATAAAATATGAAGGCAATAGTAAAAAGTAAATATGGTGTAGGTAATGTTGAGTATATAGATATGCCAATTCCAGACCCAGGACCCTATGATATTAAAGTTGAGGTGTATTATACCGGCATTTGTGGTACAGATATGCATATATATCATGATACTTTTAAGTACAACCCACCAGTAATAATGGGGCATGAATTCAGTGGTGTAGTTGTAGAAGTTGGAGATAAGGTAACTAGATTTAAGATTGGGGATCAAGTAACAGGTGAAGCCCCAGCCAAATTATGTGGCAAATGTAGATATTGTCGGTCTGGGGAATATAATTTGTGTTCAGATCGATTGGGCATTGGTTGGGGTGTTAACGGATCATTTGCAAAGTTTTGTATAGTAGAAGAGAGTATGGCACATCTACTACCTAGTAATTTGGAGTTAAGAGCAGCTGCGCTATGCGAACCGCTAGCTTGTGTTACACACGGAGTAATGGATTTGACTAAAGTGTCAGCTACTGAACTAGTTGTGGTTTCAGGTCCTGGAGCAATTGGGTTATTGACCATGCAGGTTGCCAAAGCAGAAGGAGCTCGTGTTGTGGTATGTGGTACTTCTTATGATGAAGAGCGCCTTGGTCTAGCTGCTAAATTAGGCGCAGATTTAACTATAGATGTGATGAGAGAAGATTCATTAAAAATTATAAAAGAAATTACAAATGGGTATGGAGCAGATATTGTATTCGAATGTTCAGGTGCACAGCAATCGTTAACTAATTGTCTCGATTTAATTAGAAAAGGTGGTCAATTCACCCAAGTGGGCTTATATGGCAAACCTATTGAAGTTGACTTTGAGAAAATTACAACAAAAGAATTAAAAGTCACTGGAGTCCAAAGTCAGAATAAAAGTGGCTGGGAAAAAACTTTAAACTTACTTGAGCGTGGTTTAGTAGATTTAGAACCGTTGATCAGTCATGAGATGGGCTTAAGCGAATGGCAGGAGGCATTTCATATTATTGAAAGAAAAGAAGGTTTGAAAGTAGTACTCAGGCCTGAAGAATAATTATTTAAGGAGGTCAAATAATGCAAGTATCGCACTTAGATGTTAAGTTAATCGATAACTTAACAGAAAAAAGTACTAAGATTCGAAAGCATATTATCCAAATGATTGGAGAAGCAGGTTCTGGTCATCCAGGTGGAGCACTATCCGCTACTGATCTTGTGACTGCTTTATACTTTCATTTTATGAATCTAGATGTTAATAATCCGAAATGGGAAGACCGAGACCGATTTATTTTAAGTAAAGGGCATGCTAGTGCAGTTTTATATGCTGTTTTAGCAGAAAAAGGGTTTAATAAAATCGAAGAACTGATCGAAACTTATAAACGGACTGGCAGCAGGTATGCTGGACATCCAGACATGAATAAGGTTCCTGGTGTTGATATGACAACAGGTTCATTGGGGCAAGGATTGTCTGTTGCAAACGGAATGGCTATATCTGGTAAATATGATCACAAGAAATTTAGAGTATATGTTATGTTAGGAGACGGTGAAATTCAGGAAGGTCAGGTTTGGGAAGCAGCTATGGTAGCTAGTCATTATAATTTAGATAACATTACTGCTTTTGTAGATAGAAATAGATTACAAATTACTGGTGAAACCGATGTTGTCATGAACAATAGATCGATTTCTGATAAATGGAAAAGCTTTGGTTGGCATGTAATTGAAATCGACGGACATTGTATGGGTGAAATAATTAACTCTATCAATGAGGCGCAGTCTATTAAAGGGAAACCAACTATGATTCTAGCAAACACTGTAAAAGGCAAGGGTGTATCATTTATGGAAAATCAAGTGGATTGGCACGGGAAAGCACCAAATAAAGAACAATTGATGCAGGCCTTAAAAGAATTAGGAGAATAAAAGATTAATAAATAGAAAGGTGTGTAATAGTTTATGCCACAAAAAACGGCCGCACCACCAACTGTTCTCGGTGAAACGTTGGTTGAATTAGGATATGAATACGATAATTTGTTTGTTTTGGATTGTGACTTAGCAAATTCAACGAAGGTAGATGAGTTTCAAAAGGTTTTTAAAGACCGCTTTTTAAGTATGGGTGTTGCTGAACAAAATATGATTGGTACCGCAGCTGGTTTGGCATTAACCGGAAAGATCCCTGTTGCTAGCACGTTTGCTGTTTTTGCGTCATTGAGAGCGAGTGAACAGATAAGAACATCTGTTGCTTATCCAAATTTAAACGTAAAAATTGTGACCACTCATTCTGGTGTAGGTGCAGGAACCGCTGGTGCCACACATTTTTCCGAGCAGGATATGGCTGTTATGAGGGCAATACCAAATATGACCGTAATCGCACCATCTGATGCTATTCAGACAAAGAAACTATTACGACTATCAATTAAACATGATGGACCAGTATATATCCGTTTAGGCAAAGGAAACTTACCTATATTATACTGTGAAAATACAAATATAGAACTAGGTAAGGGAATTGTGCTTAAAGATGGTAAAGATGTGACGATTGTCGCTACTGGTGTTATGGTACACAGAGCACTGGAAATTGGCAAAAAATTAGAAGAGGTGGGAGTTAGTGCTAGAGTTATTGATATTCATACAGTCAAACCAATAGATGAGGAATTAATTAGAAAAGCGGCTATTGAGACAAATGCTATTATTACAATGGAAGATCATAATATTTATGGAGGTTTAGGAAGTGCTGTTAGTGAAATTGTGGCAGCTATTGCTTCGCCTGTAAAAGTTCTTCGGCTTGGAATTCCAGATATATTTTTTGGTGTAGCAGAAACTGAGGAATTATGGGATCAAGCCGGAATGTCAGTTGATGCAGTTTTGAATCAAGCACTACAAATAGTTAACAAAAACGATAACAGTAGTTTATAGCTCTCTCTCTATTAATCTTTGTATTTTATCTAGTAAATAACCAAATTATTTAAGGGGTGTAGAAGGTGAAAGATTTGAAAAATATAAAATTTATGATACTTGGAATGCTAATCCTGATTTTAATGGCTGCTTGTGGCAACCAACCATCAACAGAATCAACCGAACCTTCAAAAGATAGAGAACAGGCAGAAGGCATAGAACCTGTTTCATTAAAGTTGGGATATGTAGTTGCTCGTCAGGATGATCACCCTTATACTGTTGCCGCTGAAACTTTTGCCAAAAATGTAGAAGAGAAAACAAATGGTAGTGTTGTGGTTGAGCTTTACCCCGGCGGGCAACTTGGTGGGGATAGAGAAATGTTTGAAGGAATAAAGATGGGAACTTTAGAATTAGGTGTTATTTCTTCACCGGTTATCGCTGGTTTTACACCAGTTCTTGGCGGAGTAGATATGCCTTGGTTATTTGAAAATAATTATGATTTATTATATAAAGCTCAATCAGGAGAGCCAGGAAGAAAAATTCTTGATGCACTTGAAAGAGATACTGGTGTAAAAGCCTTAACTTTTACATATCAACCTTTCCGTCATTTTTGGACAAACAAACCAATAGAAACTATTGATGATTTTACCGGTATAAAATTAAGAAGTATGGAATCAAATATTCATTTAGATACATGGAAAGCACTTGGAGCGAATCCTACTCCAGTTCCATACCCAGAAGTTTATACGGCAATGCAAACAAATACGATTGATGGTTTCGAAAGCGATGTCATTGGGGGAAATGCAAGTAAGTTCTATGAGGTTGCGAAGCATATAACGTTATCAGGTCATTTTAATAATAGCGTTGTATTAATAATGAATGATAAAGCTTGGAATTCCCTAGATTCTGATCAACAAAAGGCAGTCGAGGAATCAGCAGTTCTTGCCGCTGACGCTTCAATGGAAATCACAAAACAAGTAGAGAAAAAGTATATGAATGTCATGAAAGAGGAAGGTGTAACAATCAATGAAATCGACATTGAAGTATTAAAAGAACATGCTGAAGAAACTTATAATAAATATTCTGAAACACCGGAAGTTAAGGAATTTATTGAAGATGTAAAAAGTTTAAAATGATCATATGTTTCGATTTACTAAATGTGTCTTTGCTGAATAATATTCAGCAAAGACACTCTAATTATTATTTGGTGGAGGCTGCACAAATGAAACTTGTAGATCTTTTTTTATTAAAGACCCTTGGTTATTTGTTAATAATTATGACTGTAACTGTTATTGCCCAGGTTTTTTGTAGATATGTTTTAAACTCCTCGTTGGTATGGAGTGAGGAACTAGCAAGATATATTATGATTTGGATTGGATTCTTAGGTGCTGCATGCGGATTACCAAGAGGAGAATTAGCTAGTCTTACATTTATTAGAGAAAAAGTGCCTAAGATGCTACAAAAACTATTAATCATAAGTTGCGCGTTGCTTTTACTAATGTTTGAGGGTGTATTGTTGTTCACGGGAATTAAATTTATATTAGATAACGTAGAACAAGTTTCACCGTCTTTAGGTTTACCGATGTATGTTCCTTATGCAGCAATTCCTTTCAGCTCTATTTTAATGATTATTTATACAATACAAGTATATTCTAATGAATTATTTAAAGGAAAAACGAATCCAGAAATAATAAACGGGGGTGAGGATAAAAAATGGGTGGTCTAGTGACAGGCTTTGTCTATTCTCTTTTAGCAGGTGTGCCAATCGTTTTCGTATTAGGAATTAGTTCTCTTTTTTTTATATTATTTACTGGCAACTTAGATTGGCTTCTTGTAATTCCCCAACGAATGTTTACTGGTATAGATAATTTTGTATTAATGAATGTTCCTTTTTATATTTTAGTCGGAGAGATAATGAATGTTTCTGGTGTTTCACAGCGTTTGATGATGTTTTTAAAATTATTATTGGGTCATATAAAGGGTAGTTTGGCACACGTTAACGTAGTATCCAGTGTATTATTTGCTGGAATTAGTGGTTCTGCCCAAGCGGATGCAGCTGCTACGGGGAGTGTTTTGTATCCTGCAATGAAAAAAGAAGGCTATGATAAGGATTATAGTGCAGCTTTAATTGCAGCTTCATCTACTATAGGGCCGATTATCCCTCCAAGCATGATTATGATCATGTATGCTGTTATTGCAAATGTGTCAATTATTGACTTGTTTTTAGCTGGGATTATACCTGGTTTGTTAATGGCAGTTTTCTTAATGATTGTTACAGCCTATCATGCGAAGAAGAATAATGAAATACCTGAAGGCTCCATCACTAAACCTTCTCTAAAAGAAGTATTGATAGGTTTAAAAGAGTCACTACTTGTAATGGTATTGCCTTTTATTATCCTAGGTGGAATTTTATCAGGAATTTTTACTGCTACTGAAGCAGCAGCGGTTGCAGTGGCATATGGATTATTCTTGTCTTTTTTTGTTTATAAAAGTATTAAGTTAAAGGACCTGCCTGTTATTTGCGCGCGAGTAAGTGTTCTTTCAGGAGCAGTATTACTAGTGGCAGGCACCGGGAATTTATTTGCTTGGTTATTAGCGGTTGAACAAATTCCACAATTTCTAGCAAATGGAATATTAGCACTTTCTGAAAATCCTATAATAATACTTTTACTAATAAATATATTTTTATTGATTATCGGAACATTTTTAGATACTTTCCCTGCTTTAATAATACTAACTCCTGTATTACTACCTATTGCTACCTCAATTGGTATTGATCCAGTTCATTTTGGTATAATAATGAGTATTAATTTAGCACAAGGATTAATTACGCCACCTCTTGGATTGGCTCTTTTTGTAACTTCAACTGTAACCAAACGTCCAATTGAAAAGATTGTTCGAAAGATGATTCCTTTTTTGGTGGCAAACATTATAGTATTATTAATTATTTCTTATGTACCATCTCTTAGTATGTTTATACCAAATCTTTTCAAGTAAATAAAGTGATGGTTTTTAGAAACGTATACTATAGGACTTGTCCCTTCAATAAATATATTATTAAAGGAAGAACTGCCCCTCAAAAATATTTAGATAAGCAATCTAACTATTTGGGAGCAGTTCTTCTATTTTATTCTTACAGCAGATATATATTAGAGGTTGTCTGAGGGGACTTCATTAAAGATGTACCCTATGGAACATCAATGATTTGATTATATGCAATTTCCTTACCATCGTGGGTTGTAAACACACCATGATTATTACCGTTTAGTGTTACTTTTATATGATTTTTACCTGGCTTTAAATTATCAATATTATAGTAATTCCCATAAATACGATTAATTTTTTCACCGTTTATAAATAAATGCGCATGTCCCTCATTATAAGTAATATCTTCCGTCCCAATTTTTTCAGGAGTAAACTTGAAATGACTTGTTTCGATTTTTAATAACCATGTTCCTGAGCGATCTTGAATGACAGACGCCGTTATCGTTGGAGTAGTTTCGGATTTTGGTAAAATGAGAGCTGGGTGATGGTTGTTTAAATGAGTAACAGAACTAAAATGACTATTTTGATTGTGAAAATATAACATTACGGAAATAAACGAAAATATCACGAAGAAACTCACCAATCTGTACATATTACCTCCCTCAATAAAGTTTAAATATCTCTAGAATCCTCACGTATTCTCAAAGTTTCATAAACACCTAATAGTTAACACACCTGAAACAGTGGATAGTATTTGAATTTCTTCAAGTTCCTTACAGGTGGAGGTGCATCCTAACCACCAAACTGGTATAGTTTGGTAATTATTAGTATAACCGTGCTATGAAAACTCCACATAACTCACGGCCGCTAACCCTCCCATGTCTCACCGGATCGGGTCCATACATTCCTTCGTCCTGCGTATCCATAAGGTGGAGGTCGGATATGCTCCTATACTGGGTCATAGCCCGAATGGTAAAAATAAACTCCGACTCTGCACTATTGGTGTTTATCTATTGAGAATATAGAGTATCTAAAGTGTTTACTGTTTGATTATGCAACCTGTAATAGGTTTTCTTGAGGTATCCCTTGTAATAACTTGGAACCATCAAATTGACATTGTTTATGTCCTATGACAAAAATGACTCGTAATAATTTACAACACAAGGCAATCAGAGACTGCTGTTTCTTTAAAGGTCTATCAGGACGTTTTGTGTAATAATGATGCAGGGCTTTAAACGTTGGATTATGTGCAACCAGAGGACGTATAGCCATATACAAAGCCCTTCGTAGTTTACTTCGACCTCGTTTAGTAATGGTTGTTTTTCCTTTGTGTTTCCCTGAACTATTCTCTCGCAAGGAGAGTCCTGCTAGGTTAACTAGCTGCTGGGGATGCTTATAATTTTTGAGATCCCCAATTTCAGATAAAAAAGTAGTGACTGTGGCTACGCCAAGTCCTGTAATATCAATCATTTCATTTGCACCAGGTATCGTTCTAACAATACCTTCTAACTCTTGATCAAGGTCTTCTAGTTGCTTTCTGAAAAGCTCTAATTGTTCAAGGAGATTATCCATCTCTCGTTGTGCAAATTGGGTTCCAATAGTTAAACCAATGCTCTTACGAGCAGCCTCTACTAACTTTGTAGCCCGTTTAATTCCAACACCTCTTTGAACAAATGGTTTCCATTCTTGAAGTATCTCTTCAGGTGTCATCTCCACGATTTGTGATGGAAATGGGAAAAGTTTTAATGTACAAAGAGCTGCTTTACCTTCCCAGTCTCCAAAGACATCGAAGAATTCTGGAAAGTAGCGATCAATCATATTTTGAATACGCCCTTCTGTAATCATTAATTGTTGGATGAGTTGATCTCTAATTTTGACGCCTTCTCTAAGTTCAGCATAGATGCCATCTAAGAGATTAGGTACAGAGTATCGCCCATCTTTAATCAACTGTGCGATTACTTTTGCATCTTTTGTGTCATTTTTCGTGGGTGAGTTATCATCAAGTTCTTTGCTTTTCTTAACATGCATTGGGTTGACTAATACAATGTCATAGCCCTTTGCAGTCAAATAATAAGCTAGATTCAGCCAAAAATGACCTGTTGGTTCTACACCAAAAATGATATGATCTTTAGAATTTTCTTTTGCGTGGCGGTGAGCCCATTCAAGTAATAGCTCAAAGCCATGAAATCTGTTTTGGAAAATCAGACGTTTTCCGAATTCTAAGCCTCTGTCGTCTTGTGCGCGTGCTACGTGCTTTTCTTTTGCAACATCAATGCCAATAACTAAAGTTGAAGGTGTGATTTGAGAGATTTTGTGATTTTGTGTATAATTCATTATGAGTCCTCCTTGGTTACTTAAATTAAGGGTCCTTAGTGCTGATCAGCTGTGGACACCTCGTATCATACCAAGGGGCTCTTTTTTTGTTCAACCCTCAAATTTCTTCATTACAGGAATGCTCCTAAATGACTCTAAACATTATGAGTTAACAGCTGTTGTTTGTGGTTTTCTGTTTTGTTTTATTAAATAACCGATAAGTATTAATAACAAGCCAGATGCAAGGAACGCCAAATCATATGCTAGTGCATTGGGATCTGTTGGTTTTACACGGTGTATTTGTAGTATATGGTGGTTAATTACACCTTCTATTATATTGAAGGCACCACCGCCGATCAGAAACCAACCAATTAACAATTTTATACCTTGTGAGAATGTTGTTGGATTTCCAGCTAGCCACAAAAGTATTCCTCCCACAACTAACGTAACCGTGACTGCAAGGTGGAAAAGGCCATCACTAACAATTTGGCCGGGACGATCTGTAGCCATGATCACACTATGCCATTGCAATAACTGATGAAAGATAATGCCGTCTAATGCACCTAGAAATCCAAATCCTAACACAAAGCTTCCAATATTAATAAATCTTTTTTTAGTTTTAATAGTCATGAAATGTTCCCCTTTATAATTAATTCTGAACATTCATCCATTTTTACCACTGAATGATTAAAGTATACTAAGGGCAATATTATCACATGTAAAATGTTAATTAACTTTTCTTTTAGATTTTAGTAAAATTAACTAAATAAGTTTCTAAGGAGTAAAAATAATGAGTTATACTGATTATTTAAGTAAATTATTTGAGGAAAATGGAAATGTAGAACAAGCTTTTCCAATGAAAAAATATATGAAAGATTTGTTCCCTTTTTTAGGAATTAAGACGCCTGCTAGAAATGAATTATTGAAGGAATTTTATCGAATTAGTGGTTTATTAAAAGATCCGTTTCAAGCTGATTTTGTTTTAGAATTATGGGACAAAGAAGAGAGGGAATACCAGTACGCAGCTCTAGACTATATTAAAAGATCTTTAAAGAAACTTGATAAAAATCACCTATCATTAATGGAGACCTTAATTATGACTAAATCGTGGTGGGATACAGTAGATATGCTGGCTCAACATCCCGTTGGTAAAATAGCTAGCAAATTTCCAGAAATGATAGACGAGCATATTGAAAACTGGGCTTATGGGAAAGACATGTGGCTGCAAAGATCAGCTATCTTGTTTCAATTAAGATATAAGGAAGATACAAATGAGTTATTATTGTATAGATTTATTAAATTGCATGCAGAAAGCAAGGAGTTTTTCATACAAAAAGCAATGGGATGGGCATTAAGAGAATACTCTAAAACGAATTCAGATTCAGTTAAACGATTTATCGAAACAAACCAATTGCCTAATTTAACGATTCGTGAAGGTAGTAAGTATCTCCAATAAACTCATTCTATCAGTGAGTATATCATTTGAATTTTGGGATTGTTCAGTTTTTTCAGACAAAGTACTATACATACATGATAAATTCTATTAAAATGTAGAAGAAAAAGGATAGAATTGGGGATTTAAGATCATGAGGGAATTAAACATAGAACCGATTAGAGCTGTAGAACGAGCTATTCAAATATTAAATTGTTTTAGTTTTGAAAAACCAGCATTAACAATTGAAGAAATAATGGATAAAACTAAATTAGCTAAAGCAACTACCTATCGATTATTATGGACTTTAGAAAGAAATGACTTGATTCAATATGATCAGTCTTCGAATCTTTATAGACTTGGAAATAAACCTCTAGAATACGGAGGAATAGTACTAGAAAACCTAGATATTCGCAGAGAATCTGAACCTTATCTTTTAGATCTATATGAACAGACTGGTCATTCTGTTATTCTTGCAACACCGCATGACGAAACGATTCAATATTTATTGCGTTTTGACAGTGATGAAGGACTGCAACCTAATAACTTCGTAGGCAGAAGGCGAATTATTCACAATGGTGCCTTAGGTATTGTTCTGTTAGCTTATATGGATGGACAATTTGTAGAAGAGTTGCTTGAACATTATCCATTAGAACCGCTAACTCCAAAGACAGTAACTGACTCTACCCACTTTATAAAACGTTTAAAAGACATTCGAAAAAATGGTTATTTTGTTGATATTGATCAAACATTTATGGGATATACTGCGATTGCAGCACCTATATTTAATGAAAAAAAGCAAGGCATTGCATCAATTGGCATATCTGGTGCTAGCTATAAAATGGAAGGAGAAAGACGTGAAGAATTAGTCAAGCTTGTCATTGACATATCGATGAAAATTTCAAAGCGGATGGGCTACCGTTTTCAAGAAAACTAATTTAAGACTTATATTTAATATGTCTTTATGTAAAAACAGGCTATACTGATTACTAGACTACTAGGTATTGGTATAGAGCTTTAAGACAAGGTCAAACAGACTAAAACATGTTCTGTTTGCCTTTTTTTGTTATAAAATAATTATAGGACGACAAATGTACTATTGTTGAATTGTTAACCTAGAAATGGTAAATTTATTTAAATTACTAAAGCTTCAAACTAATTATAAAATAATAGATGAATTTTCTGTTAACACCAAAACGAAATGAGGTGAATGCTGTTATAAAAAGTAAAGCTTGAAATAAGTTAAAAGAGCTAGATTTGCTTATTTTTTATAACGGGACTTTATGGATGATAGAAAATCGAAAGTACAATCGGTTGAAAGAACGATGAAGATATTAGAATGCTTTACTATGGAAAAGCCAGAACTTACCTTAAGTGAATTGACAAAGAAAACGGGGTTAAATAAAAGTACCATTTTTCGATTATTGGCGACGTTGATGGATATGAATTACATTAGACAAGATTCAATCACCCAAAAATACAGCTTAGGCTTTAAATTTTTTCATCTTGGGTCAGTTGCAGTAGGAAACTTGGAGCTAAGGTCCATTGCGCTGCCATTTATGAGAAAGTTATCTGAAGAAACCTCAGAAACTATTAGTTTAAATATTGCAGATGGAAATGAGCGCGTCTGCATTGAAATTGTAGAGAGCCCATTAGCAATTCGAAATTTCAGTAAGGTTGGCCAAAGAAATAGTTTATGGGTGGGAGCTTCAGGTAAAGTGTTGCTTGCATACCTTGATGAAAGCGAAAGAAAGAAGATTATATCCTACGCAGAGAGCAATAATCTCTTAAAAAAAGATGCCGCTACGTTAGTGCAGGAACTTGAGAAAATTCTCTACAAAGGATATGAAAATAGTGCGAATGAACGCGTCGAGGGATCGTATGCAGTTGTGGCTCCAATTTTTGGGTATAGTGGAGATTTATTAGGGGTGATCACAGCGGCGTGCCCTGTACAGCGTTTAAGTGAAGAAAGAATTCCAATTTTAATTCAACAAGTTGTAGAAACAGCTAGTAAAATATCTGAAGAAATGGGCTTTATAAAATCATAATAAAAGACTGCGGAAACGCAGTTTTTTTGCTTCAGCAACAGAGTTGTTCCTATACTTCCTCAAAATATTACCTCTATTACTCATCTTGAAAGAAAAGATCTCCATTCAACTAAATCAAATTAACACTTGATATGGAAGGGTACCTATCCTGTGATATATAAGTCCCATTTACTTATGTATAACAAACCCTTATGCCATAGCTAGTATAAAGTACTACAAAGTTCTATATATTCAGAATACAAGTACACAAAATTAAGTAGGAGGGATAATATGGGAAAAATGTACTTTGTTGCCCAGGCTAAAGATATTTCCCCAGAACAGGGTGTTACTATCAGGACTGATAATGACACGGAGATAGGTATTTATAAGGTGAAAGATCATTTCGTAGCGTATGAAAGTAGATGCCCACACCAAGGCGGTCCAATTTGTCAAGGTGTAGTGTTGGGCAGATATGAACAGGTCCTAGCAGATGATAAAACCTTAGTAGAGGAACGCTTTTCAGAAGATGAAACACATGTAGTATGTCCTTGGCATGGGTGGGAATTTGATTTAAGCACAGGAGAATGTGCGGCAGATCGTAAATTCCGTCTTAGAAGCTATCAAGTCGAGGTTAGGGGTGAGGATGTATATGTCCATGTTAAAGAGTGAAGAAATTAATGCACAGATCGAGAAGTTTATTACAGAGCTAGAGAGTTTGGATGAACATGAACAAGCGATTATTCTAGATGAGAATTTACAACGTCTGTTTAGTGCAATAGTACCTATTTATGCCAAAAGGGTTCAAAAGCTATTTCAAGATGAAGATGTTCAGCAATTAGTACCTTCTCCATTTAAAAAGAATGGGAAAGTGACTTCTACCGATGTGGTCATTACTGTTTCAACTATGTTAAAAGCTTTTGACATAGCAGCATTTGAGGTTGCATGGTTTTCTGATTCTGAACAATGGGAGTTGAAGGATAATGACCACACAAAATTCGATCGGTAAAGAAGAATTTTTAGCAAATGCTTCAAGAGAAGCTGAACGACGGGGACTTTATGACTTTACTATAGTTGATGCTGATTGTCACCATGCTGAGACAAGTTGTTTCCCTGAGATCGCTAAATATGTTGAGAACCCAGCTATTCGGAGGATCATGGAGTCCAATACACATAAAGCTATGAACGCATTTATCCCTGATATGATGGGAGATAGACATGTAGCAGGTCGATTAAAACGGGCTGTAAAAGAATCTGACAATTTGTATGGTATCGGGTCAGGAAGTGAAGCGTTATTAGCGCACCTTAAACACTCTATGAAAGCCATGGCTATCGATTACTCCTTACTTTTTCCAACTCCTATCTTAGCCTTAGGAATGAATCCAAAAGTAGAAGTAGAGGCGGCTCTTGCACATGCTTATGATCATTGGCTTGTTGAAAATATTTTAGCAGTTGATAAATCAGTTAAAGCACTTCTTTATTTACCTTTTAATGATCCGGATATGAGTTTAAGAATTATTGAAGAACTTGGAGATAAGCAAGGTGTTGTGGGATTTATGACAACTTCTAACCGCTATACTAAGATTCAAGAAAATAGACAGATGAAGGTTTATCGAGCCCTCGAAGAGCGAGAACTTGTTCTTGGTTTTCATTCGAATCTAAATTGGCGTGAACGTATTTTTGAACCTCTTAATAGTTTTTTAGCTGCTCATGCATTAGGTTTTCCAGTGTATAACATGGTTCACATGACAAATCTTGTCTTAAATGGTATTCCAGAACGTTTCCCAAAATTAAAGTTTGCTTTTATTGAGGCTGGTTTATCCTGGTTACCTTTTATGATGATGCGATTAGACAATGAATATATGATGAGAATGTCTGAAGCCCCACTGCTAAAGAAAAAGCCAAGTGAATATATTAAGGAGTTTTATTTCACAACCCAACCATTAGAAGCGGATAACAGCTATATTCAAACCATTTTTGAAATGGTAGGAACATCACAAATTTTGTATGCATCAGATTATCCTCACTGGGATTTTGACCTACCAAGCAGGGTATATGATTTACCGTTTTTAAATGAAGAGCAAAAACGAGATATCCTTGGCAGAAATGCAATGAAATTATTCAAAATTTAAAAGAGTTCAATCAAAAGTAACAGTAACTTATTTTGTAGTTGTAACGGCACCTCTCTTTCACACTTTGAAATCGTTTACATTCTAGGGTATAAAATTAAACAATAATTGAATATTACTATTCCTGAAAGGGGTAATTTATGAAGTCTAAAAATCTCTTAATTTCATTAATTGCAATAATTGGTTTGATTTTATTACTAGGGGCTTGCGGTGCAAAAAAAGAAGAAACTGCGTCTACTAATAGTGATACTGCAAGCTCTACACCGGGAACTACAGAGGTTGCAAATTCAGCAAATACAAGTAACTCTGATAGTTCGACTAAAGAGAATAGTAATAGCGCTGCTGAATATTTTAAGGGGAAAACGATTACTTTTATCGTGCCTTTCTCAAATGGTGGCGGCTATGATACGCAAGCTAGGGTAGTTCAAAACTATTTGCAGGAATATACAGGGGCTACAATCATTGTGAAGAATCAACCAGGAGCATCAGGGATAGTAGGATCAAAATTAATTTATGAAGCCAAACCAGACGGTTTAACACTTGGTGTATTGAATGGAGTTGCATTTGCTTTTGGTCAATTAACAAACCAACCAGGACTAGAAGGCCTTGACATGACAAAGTATACGTATTTAGGAAGATTTAATGCAGAGTCTCAATTATTATATACACCTACAAAGAGCTCAATACAATCCTTTGATCAGTTGTTGGCAGAAAAGCAACAACTAAAGGTTGCCACAACGGGTCGAGCGTCGAATGGATATTTAAATTCATCTGCAATAATGAATGCTTTTGATTTGCCTTGGGAATTAGTAACCGGTTTTGATGGAGGTAACGAAACTCAACTTGCTATGGAACGTGGAGATGTACAATTGCAAGCAGAAAGTATCACCGGTCGAATTGCGGAAATGCGCCAAGGTACTGCAAGAGGGCTATTAGTATTAGGCAGCGAGAGAAGTGAAGAATTTAATGACATACCAGTTGTAGGTGAATATTATGATCAAATGGATGAAGATAGTAAGACTTTATTTAATAATTTAGTTGATATGTACAACATCGGCAGACCAATAGTAGGTCCTCCAGGATTAGACCCAGAAAAGGCGGAATTCTTGGCAGATGCTATCGACAAGGCTTTAAATAATCCTGAGTTTAAAGAGGAGATTAATAAGATTTATGGACCAGTAGGAAACGAAGAAGCTGGGGAAATGACAAAGATTGTGGAAAGAGTTATTAATAATGAAGAGTTGAAAACAAGTATAAATAGTTTGTTTGAGTAAATGAAACTAGGGGGAGTAGGGTACCCTACAACTCCCTTCATTTAATTTCAACTAAAAGTGGTGAATCGAATGGGAAAACTTTTATTTAATATAGTACTTTTTCTAGTTCTGATCATGTTTATTATTATGGCCCTTGATTTTCCGAAGGAAGCGCGAATGTTACCATTGATTTTTGCTATCCCTGCAGTAATTTTGCAATTACTAATCATTATAACGGAAATTAGAAAAACGAAACTAAATCAAGATAAGGATAATTCAGAGCAAGAAAAGCAATCCCCAGGAGGACAGAGAATAATTAGTACCTTTTTTTGGGTTATGATTTTACCGTTTATTCTTATCTTCTATTTAGGCTTATATATTGGAATTCCACTATATTTATTTTTCTATATGGTTCTAAATGGTAAAAGAAGACTATTAATTTCATCATCATTCTTAGTAGGTAGTTTCATAGTACTTTGGGGATTTACACAAATTTTTGGTATATATCTTTATGAAGGTCCATTTTTTAGTATCACTTTATAAGAGTTTACCAAAGATATATCTCTTTTATTGATACTTTTAGGAGTGAAAAATTTTGGTTGAATCCATAATCCAAGCATGGATATTAGCGTTCGATATTGAAGTTTTAATGTTCATTCTTATTGGTGCAATGTTGGGTTTATTAGTTGGGGTCTTTCCAGGTCTAGGTGGAACATTTCTATTAGCGGTTTTATTGCCTTTTACGTACAATTTGTCATTAGAGAATGCAATCGGATTATTAATAGGGGCACAAAGCGTAACAGCAACAGGAGGTTCTATTAGTGCCATATTAATTGGAGTTCCAGGAACGCCAACTAATTTAGCTACAGTTTTTGATGGGTACCCAATGGCCAGAAAAGGTCTGGCCAATCAAGCGCTTGCAGCATCTTTGGTAAGTAGTGTGTTAGGTGGTTTAATAGGGGCAATCTGTTTGGCGATATTAATACCATTTATAGCACCTGTTGTTTTAGCTTTTGGTCCAGCGGAGTTCTTTTCCCTAGCCTTGATTGGGTTAATTCTTTTGTCTTCAATGGGGGAAGAAAACACGCTAAAATCAGTGGTAGCAGGTTTGTTAGGGATTTTACTATCCTTTGTTGGGCTGGAATTAAGCTCTGGTGTAACTAGGTATACATTTGGGTTCACATATTTACTTGATGGTATTAATATGATTCCAGTATTTTTAGGTTTTTTTGCAATAGCTGAGATGCTGCATTTGTCATTTGGAAAAGGATCTAAAATCAATCAGAATGAAGATATTACAGTTGGAAAAATTACATTACGAAATATTATGCAAGTTTTGAAACACAAACTTTTAATTCTCCGTTCGGCTTTAATTGGGGTTTTTATAGGAATTATTCCTGGAGTTGGCGGAGAATTAGCTAACGTTTTATCATATGGGTTAGCTACAAAAAGTAAAAAAAGAAATGCAGATGATGCAAGTTTTGGAAAAGGTAGAATTGAAGGGGTAATTGCGCCGGAATCAGCCAATAATGCCAAAGAGGGTGGCGCTTTAGCTACAACTATGTTGTTTGGAATTCCAGGTAGTTCCAGTATGGCTATACTAATTGTAGCTCTGTATATCTTAGGGATTACACCTGGAAAAGAGATGGTAAGCACCAACTTACACATTACTTATCTGATGGTATTTGTTGTTGTAATTGCAAATATTTTAGCAGCTGCAGTTGCATTTGGTCTATCTAAGTATCTAGCGAAAATTACAGATATAGATATATCAATAATTATCCCAGTTATTATATCTGTAGCCCTTTTTGGAGGGTATATGGTTCACCAGAATATTACAGATGTTTTTGCAACAGCACTTTTCGGTTTGATAGGCTTTCTATTTATGAAATTTGGGTTTTCGCGAATCACTTTCGTAATTGGATTTGTATTGGGTGACATTATTGAGAAAAATTTATTGCTAGCTCATTCCCTTTACGGATCATCAATGATTAGTAGACCAATTACATTAATATTAATCATGATTTGTATTCTAATGATTTTTTACCCCTATGTTAAAAGATTTCTACCAAAATGGAATAAGTAATTTAGAAAGCTAGTTTGATAAAGGAAGAAATTTTCAAATGAAATAAAATTTAAGGAGGAGTTTTGATGGCAATAAAAATTGTGGATATGATAAAAATGGCTAATGATGTTGTGGGTACTACACAGGATACGAATGAAGTACCAGGTGCTATTAGAAAAGTATTAATGAATGGACCAAAGTTTCATACATGGTTACATGTTTATCAAAATCCTGGGGACCATGATGAGATGCACTGTCATAACGCAGATCAAACGTTTTATTGTGTTGAAGGTGAGTGCACAATGTATTTTAAGGATGACAGTGCCCATGTGTTAAAACCAGGTATGGTTGCTTTAATACCTGGTGGTAATTTTTATTGGTTAGAAAATACAGGTGAGAGTAAGATGGTACTCTTGGGATCAAGAGCTCTAAGTGACGAGGAAAGTCAGAAGATAGATTTTGTAACACGAAAAAATGTTCATGCGCATAAAATGGGAGAACCACCGAAATATACAAAAATTTTAGTAGATTAACAAGAAAGATATGTAGATTAATAATAGATAGGAACAAAACATAGAGCAAAACGAGGTATTTGCCCATGTTTTTTGTTCCTTTTTATTTTTTATCCGGTATTTCTTATTACGTGATAAAAATTTCAGAAAATTATTTATTGTTTAAATATTGAAATATATATGTTTCCAATGCTATCATGGTGTTAATCGAATATAACAAAAAAATAAAACACGTTTCATATTACGAAACGATAAAAGATTTGATTTTTAGTTACATATACCTAGGAGGTACTTTATGTCAGAGCAAAATATTAATGAGTTAAAATTGCAACTAGCGAAGTCCATTCGAATGCTTGAAAATATTCAATTGCTAGATATGAATGGGCATGTTAGTGTCCGCTTACCAGGCACCGATTATTTTTTAATTAATGCACGTAAAGCTAGTCGTGCTTCTGTTAAAGCAGATGACATTGTCGTTTGTGATCTAAATGGCCAACTAGTTGAAGGTATTAGTGAACCACCAAGCGAAGTTTATATTCACAATGCAATATATAAACGAAGAAGTGATGTATCCTCCATTGTACATGGTCACCCACATTGGCAAACTGTACTTGGTATAGCCGACATTCCTTTTCAACCTGTATTTATGCTAGGCTCCTTTGTTGAACAGTGTAATATGTTTGAGGACTCTAGTTTGATAAATACTCCTGAACAAGGAGAGGAGTTAGCAGCAGCTTTAGGAAATGACCCAGTTTTACAATTACGCCATCACGGAAATGTGGTAGTTAGTGATAGTCTAAAATCTGCTTTTGCTGCTACTGTATACGTCGAAGAGCATGCCAAGAAACTATACTACGCCACACTTGCAGCAGCCGACAAAATTAAAGTATTAGAAGGAGATAACTTAGTAAGAACACGTGAAACCGCTTGGACTCCTAAGATTGTTGAAAAGGTTTGGAATTATTACCATGAGAAATCAGAAAGAAATAATGTGTTTGCTGGAATCTAACATCCGTTAAAAGTATTAAATGGCAGGGAGGAATTTATTATGATGAGTGCAGAGCAAAACAAATTGATAACTCAAGTTGGACCAGGTACACCTATGGGGGAGTTACTACGAAGATATTGGTATCCAGTTGCCGCTGCATCTGAATTGAAAGAGAAATATACAAAAAAAGTGCGCTTATTAGGAGAAGATTTAGTACTTTATAAAGATCGATCTGGAAATTTAGGGTTGATTCAGGAAAAATGTCCGCATCGTGGCGTTTCATTAGCTTTCGGTATGCCTGTTGAAGATGGTCTTCGCTGTCAATATCACGGCTGGTGTTTCAATAATAAGGGGAACTGTACGGATCAACCAAATGAACCAGAAACGAGTACATTTAAAGATCGAATAAAAGTAAAAGCGTATGAAGTCCAAGAACTTGGCGGCTTAATTTTTGGATATTTGGGACCAAAACCGGCACCACTGTTACCAAGATTAGATGGTTTTGTAGCAGAAAACGCTATTCGTAGTATCGGTCATGCAACACTACCAGTGAATTTCCTACAAGTTATGGAAAACTCATTAGATCCAGCACATACTGAATGGTTGCATGGTCATTTTGATCAATACGTTAAAGAACTACGTGGCGAAAAGACAGATAACGCATTTGTTCGTCATCATAAAAAAATTGCATTTGATAAATTTGAGTATGGTATTGTAAAGCGCCGTTTATTCGAAGGACAATCAGAGGACAGCGATGACTGGAAAATTGGACATCCGATCGTATTCCCGTACCTGTTAGCGGTAGGAGGAACAGCAGGGGAAGGTAGTTATGCTTTCCAAATGCGCGTCCCAGTCGATGATGAAACAACATGGCATGTGTGGTATCAAGCATATGCGCAAGATCCCGCAGTTGAAATTCCTGAGTCATTGAAGGAAATTCCGTTTTATGAGGTTCCTTATAAAGATGAGAATGGCGAGTTTATTGTTGATTATATCGATGGCCAAGATATTATGTGTTGGATTACTCAAGGTGCGATTGCAGACCGTACGAATGAACGACTTGGAACGACAGATAAAGGTATTATTATGCTCCGCCAAATGATTAAAGAAGAAATTGCAAAGGTAGAACGCGGTGAAGACCCAATTGGAGTTATTCGTGATCATGCTAAAAATCAGTTTATAAAATTGCCTTTAGAAAAGAAAAAACATCATTATAGTGATGGATTTGACGTCACGACAAAACGATTCCAAACGCGGTTTGCTCCAAATGTTGAAGACCTAATTGATTTTTATAGAGGTGTAGGCATTAAATAAATAATACTAACACTTTTATAAAGGTCATTGGTATGAAGGAGGCTAATATATGGTTTTAAAAGCTCAGAAATCTCCTATAAACCATAAAACGACATGCAATGCTTTTGAAAAGATAAGTATAAGTTATTGTCCGAATTGTGGTCACAAAATTAACGAAGATAAAAGTTTTATAGACCGTTTTTTCCAATCTGATAGAGATATAGAATTTTTTTGGTGTAATGAATGCTTTTGGCGTGGTGAGATCACCAAAATAATCCAGTTTACTGCAACAGAGGTCGATGAAGGGTAAGGAGGCGGTTGAAATATGAACGCAGGACGTAATAATCCTCCACATTTACGAATTGGAATAATTGGTTTAGGAAATGCGGGAAGTGCACTAATCCCAGCGATACTGAAACATCCGCATGTTTCAGTATCTGCTGCTAGTGGTCGAAACAAAGAAAAACTCGAGAAGTTCTCAAGTGATTTTGGCGCAAAGGCTTTTTATAGTATTGAGGATATATGTCGCTGTCC
Source organism: Bacillus sp. Marseille-P3661 (assembly GCF_900240995.1). Classification (NCBI taxonomy): domain Bacteria; kingdom Bacillati; phylum Bacillota; class Bacilli; order Caryophanales; family Bacillaceae; genus Bacillus; species Bacillus sp. Marseille-P3661. Next base: position 399,010 of record NZ_LT965956.1, on the reverse strand, counting down.
TGAAGTTGACGCAGTCTATATTGCTACTCCGACTGAGTATCATGATGAACATGTTCGCATTGCCGCGGAAAATAAAAAACATATTATTGTTGAAAAGCCTATTGCAGTAACTTTAGATGAAGCATCAAATTTAATACACTTAGCAGAAAAAAATGGAGTCCAAATGATGGTAGGGCACTCACATAGTTTCGAACCTCCAATCAAAAAGATGAGAGAAGTAATTGCTAGTGGTGAATTAGGAAAAGTTAGAATGATTAATAACTGGTATTTTAATGATTGGATTTATCGTCCGCGAATACCTACAGAGCTAGATACTAAGTTGGGTGGTGGTATAACATATCGTCAAGGTTCGCACCAGTTTGATATTATCCGTTACATTGGTGGAGGAGCTATTAGGAGCGTAAGAGCTATGACAGGTAAGTGGGATCCAACTCGTCCTACTGAAGGCGCCCATACTGTATTTCTTGAATTTGAAGATGGTACCGCAGCAACAGCTGTATATAACGGGTATGACCATTTTCATACAACAGAACTTACTTTTGGAATCGGTGAAGGTGGACCTTCTGTTCGGTCCAATGAATATGGAAAATCCCGTTTTACCATAAAAAATTTGAAAGACCCTACTGAAGAGACTTTGCTTAAAAGTCAAAAAGGGTATGGTGGAAAATTTTCAAAGGATTATAGTAAGCAGCAAACCGAACAGCCCTTTTTTGGATTAACCTTAGTAAGCTGTGAGAGGGGAGATATTCGCCAGTCACCTAACGGTTTATATATTTATGGGGATGAAGAAAAGTATGAGATAACCTTAGATGGAAAAACCGGCAGAGATCTAATGATAGAAGAATTGTATGATGCCATTTATAATGACAAGAAGTTAATTCACGACGGTCATTGGGGAATGGCAAATTTAGAAGTGTGTATCGCTGTACTAGAATCTTCAGAACAAAGAAAAGAAGTTTATTTACAACACCAGGTTTCGATAGATTAATCAAAGGATTGCACCAAAAGATTGTAGGAGATTCATATACTTCTGCAATCTACTTAAATTAATGTATGCGTTTTCAATGAAAGGTAGCAATTTTTATATTTTAATCAAGGGAATCTATCTAACAGATTGCATTATAAAGGAGGAAAGTAGATGGAAAAGAGTTTTCGTAGAAGTATTTTATTTATTGGTGCATTAATACTTGCAATGATAGTGGCGGGCTGTAGTTCGTCAACAAGTTCAAGTAATTCAAGTCAAGCAAATGAAGGTAGCAGTAGTAATGCTGGTGGAGAAGAACAAAAAGCTAGTAGTGATTTCCCTAAAAAAGACATAGAGTTTGTAGTTGGGTATGATGCCGGTGGTGGTTACAGTGATTATGCACAAGCAATGGCACCGTTTTTAGAAAAACATTTACCAAATGACGTGAATGTCATTGTACGTCATATGCCTGGTGCAGGAAGTGTTACAGCAACTAATTACGTTCATAAAGCAACTCCAGATGGCTATACAATAAAAATTTACAATGTTAATGGCCTAGCTCCAACACAGTTGTCACAAGAAGTACCATATGATTTAGCCGAGGTTACATGGATTGGACAAGTTGCAGCTGGTAATAACGTGGCATTAGTAAAAGGTGATGGCCCGTTCAATTCTATTGAAGATTTTACAACAGATAAAGAGTATGTTGTCTCAACAAAAGGTCTTCAATCACAAGATACAATTGGCGGTGCGGTTACGCTTGCTGAATTAGGTGTAAAATGGAAACCTTTAAATCATGGTGGTACGGGTGAAGCCGCTTTAGCTGTCATCCGCGGTGATGCTGATCTTTTATTCAGTTCTTACGAAAGTGTTCAGCAATATATCGAAAGTGGTGACTTAAAGCCAATCCTTTATTACGATACAGTAAGACATCCAAATCACGCCGATGTTCCAATACCATCTGAAATTGGATTATCCGCTGAAATTAACACAGGTTTTAATGCTATTCGTTTAATTGGTGCACCTCCTGGAACACCTGAAGATGTAAAGGTAATTTTAGAGGATGCCCTAAAGAAGACAATGGAAGACGAAGAATTTATAACTCAAATGACGGAAGCAAAACGATCAATCGCTTATTCTGATGCTAAAAGCTCACAAGCTGCTGTAAAAAGTGCATTAGATGGTTTTGTTAAATTCAAAGAAATTATTGATGAGTTATATAGCATGAAATAATAATGATGAAAGAGTAAGGGTGGATCTAATCGCCTCTACTCTTTCTTTTAAAATATCAAGTAATTACTTTTAATCAATAGATCTAGCAGGAGGTGGATTTTTTGTTATTGCTAAATCAGTTTGCTGAAGTATTTTCATTGAATCTAATGATGCTTATGGTTTTCGGTGTTCTTATTGGACTTATAATTGGTATTTTGCCTGGACTAGGTGGAAGTGTTGCATTAGCTCTTCTTATTCCTCTTACATTTGGAATGAGCGCTCAAGAAGCAATTGTTTTACTTTTTTCTGCATATGGTACGGTTACGTACGGTGGTTCAATAACAGCTATACTAATCAATACACCAGGAGAAGCAACGAATGCAGCAACGACTTTTGATGGGTATCCATTGGCTAAACAAGGAAAAGGCGGAATGGCCATTACAGTTGCAGTTTTATGCTCTGCATTAGGTGGTATCATTGGATTTATTGCACTAGCATTGTTAATTCCTATAGCGCGTCCAATCGTAATGGCTTTTTCGTATCCTGAGTTTTTTATGTTAGCAATCTTCGGTTTAACTGTCATTATTGTTGTAACAAAGGGAAATGTGTTCCGTGGAATAATCTCAGCATTGTTTGGATTATTGCTAGCGTTTATAGGCACAGATCCTACCATGGGACTGCCTCGTTTCACATTTGGTACAACATATCTCTGGGATGGATTGGATATCATACCAGTCATTATAGGGTTGTTTGCATTAACCGAGGCATTTAGCTTATTCACACAAAAAACATCGACTTCCAGTGATATTAAAGTCAAGGATAAAGGTATCGCTGAGGGTTTCTCTGCAGTATTCCGTAATTTTTGGCTATTCATTCGTTCGTGTTTGACTGGGATATCAATTGGGATGATTCCAGGGGTAGGCGGTGTAGTTGCTAGTTTTATGGCTTATGGTACTGCTGTTCAAATGTCAAAAAATCCTGAAAAGTTCGGTAAGGGTGCAATTGAAGGTGTAATTGCAGTTGAATCGGCAAATGACGCTAAAGAAGGTGGAGCATTCCTACCTACTCTTGCTTTTGGTATTCCAGGTAGTGCTGCAATGGCAGTGTTTATTGGTGGTCTTATTATGCATGGTTTAGCTCCTGGACCGGAAATGCTGACAACCAATATTGATACGACTTATTTCCTTATTGCTGCTGCGATTATGAGTAAGATTGTTGCGTTAATCGTTGCGTTATTGATCGGTACACGCTTGATTTTTATTACTAAGATAAGTGGATCATTGATGGCTCCAGGTATTATTGGTATTTCATTAGTAGGTGCTTATGCTTTTAGAGGGAATATAGGTGATGTAGTAGTTGCTTTGTTATTTGGTGTTATTGGAATGTATATGCGCAAGTACTCTTATTCTGCGATCGCACTTATCATTGCATTAGTGCTAGGTGGACTAGTGGAATCTTCATTTCATCAAACGCTTATTTCCTTTGGACCAAGTGGATTCTTCACACGTCCAATTGCCCTTGTCCTATTTATATTAACTGTAGGTTCATTGGCACTTCCAACGATTAAAAAGAAATTTCAAAAGCCAAAAGATGGAGGAATAAACATATGATCAAATTTACTGAAAAAAGTATATTTTCACTATTCCTCTTTCTATTTACGATTGCTATTCTTATAAGTACTTCCGGAATGAGAAGTGATGTTGTACTTATCCCAAAAATGATGGCTTATATTCTATTAGTTCTTTCGGGGATACAAGTTATCAATGATTTATTCCCGACCCTCAGCCAAAAACTTCTCTTTTTAAATAAGCAATCTGAATCAAAAGATGAAGAGAACAGTGAGGACCAAAATACCGATGGAACAATTGGTCAAAGATACTTATTAATAGGATGGATGGCATTATTTGTAATTCTTATAATGGTAACGAATATGATAATTGCATGTCTCTTATCCTTTATAATCTATCTAAAGTTAATTTCAAAGGAAAGCTGGAAATTATCTATATTATATTCGACTATATTTACTACCGTTATTTATTTAGGTTTTGTTATTGGAATGGGTTTGTATTATTTTGTATAACGAAATTTAATTCTTAACTAGATCAAATAAGGCTGCATATACGGCAGTCTTATTTGTGTTATGCAGATTAAGGGAGATTTTGTCCGGTCCTTTATTAATTAGTAATAAGGCAGGTTATTTTATGTTAGAAAACAACAAAAAACAGTAAATATCAATTCACTGTTTTTAATACTATTAAATTATTAAACAAATTGTATCGGTGTCTTCTCCATAATATAACTAACAAACTCATGAAAAGTTTTAGAGTGAAAACGCTTCTTCTTTTGTAGGAGAACATGCTTACAATGCATGTTAATTTCGGAGCTAACAAATGATAATGAATTACGATCCGTCTCATCAAGAGAACTGGCAAGTATAATACCTAATTTATCAAGGGTGCGAACACTTCTTTTCAATGCTTCTGGGTTGCCAATTTCAAATACACATTTTGCTTTAGTCCCTAGGTGATCATTGAATAACTTATCAATAATTACCCTAGTTGGTAACCCTTTAGATGGTAGGATAAACGGTTGTTCAATTAAATCATTAGCAGATAAATAGGATATAGGTTGGGATGAGTTTTTTGAAATTATTACTTTTAATTCATCCTCCCAAGACAGTGTTGTCTGTAATTGTGGATGATGAACTGGAGAAAGAAGTAGTGCTAAGTCACTTTTTTCATCTAGGAGATTGTCAACGGATTCATCTAAGTTTGTATGATTAATAGAAATCCTAGCTTTAGGGAATTCCATTTGAAATCTATTGCTTATTGAAGTGAGCCAGTATAAGCCAGCCGTAATATTACAATCAATAATGATTTCAAATTGTACTTGCTGGGTTGATTCTTGTTTAAGCATTTCTAATTCTTTAAGCTGATCTCTTAATCTTACGGAATAATCATAGAGCTTTTCACCCATGGGTGTCAGCTCTATTTTACCTTTACCTTTTCGAATCAACAGTGTTTGACCAAATTCTTTTTCCAATTGCTTAACATTCATGCTGACAGCAGGTTGGGTTAAAAATAGTATAGAAGCAGCTTCTTGGAAACTACCTTTTTCAACTACAGTACAAAATGATATTAATGGTTCAATTCTCATAATTACCTCCTTTGATAAATAATCCTGACATATAAATCGTATATAAATATGGCTTATACATTATTGATAAATGCTTATTGGACTATGATACTATATCTATATTAAAATTAAAACAGAATATTTAAACAATTCTAATAAATAGAAAAAAACTAACTTAAAAAATAAAAGGAGGGCTTTTGCTTGAAAAAAGTTTTTTATTGTCTGGGTATCGCCTTATTAATAACAATGCTTGTGGGTTGTCAATCTTCAAATACATCCACTTCGACACCAACGGAACAGGAAGAAAGTAACCCTACAACATCTTCCAACTCTGAAACAAAAACAAAAGATGAAAGCGGTTTAGAATCGTTTGAGGTGACAATGTACCAAGGTCCACCACAAGGTACCTGGGGACCGGTTGCTAATGCAATTAAAAGAGCTGTAGAGGATTCGTTTCCTGGTTCTGAAGTTAAACTTGAAGCCGGAGGGGGCGCTGCAAATATTTTAGCGATCAACTCAGGACAAGGTGATTTCGCAATGGTCGTTAGTACATCTGCTATTGACGCAACACAGGGTAAAGCTCCTTTTGAAACAGCAATGAATGACTTTAGAGAGGTTGCTGTTCTTTATGAGCAACCCGTACAGCTATTAACTTTTGATAGTAATATAAAGTCTATTGAAGATTTGAAAGGCAAAAATGTAAGTGTAATGCCAAAAGGATACGGTGCCGAGGTTGTCAATCAAATGATTTTAAAGGCTGCGGGAATGTCTTATGATGATATCGAGGAACAACATTTAGGAGAAGTGGACTCAGCCCAAAACTTACGAGATGGTCATCTTGACGCCATTATGTATGGAAACTATTATCCTAATTCTGTAACCATTGATTTATCTTCAACTGGTAATCTTCATTTCTTTTCTTTAAGTGATGAAATTATTAGCACGTTATCTGGCTATAACGAGGCGTTACATGAATATATTATCCCAGCAGGTAGTTACGATGGTTTAAATGAAGATTTAAAAACGATTTCATCAAGCGTAAATATTATGGCAAATAAAGATGTTCCGGCTGAAACAGTCAAAGCTTTTACACAAGCATTGGTGGAAGGGTTACCGAAGTTTCAAGAACAGCTCGAATTCTTTAAAACTATGACGCCAGAGGGAATGGCTCGCGATGTTGGAATTCCTTTTCATCCTGGAGCTGAGGCATATTACAAAGAGGCAAATTTTTTATTAAAGTAAACTATCATCTTTATAAACTGGATAGGGGAGATACTATTGGTAAAAAATCAAAAATTGAGTGTAGGTATTATTGGTGTAGGACGAATGGGCTTTCCAATGGGGAAACATTTACTTAAGCAAAACTTTCCCCTTTACTTATATGATCCTGATGTTGAAAAGCTGGTTGAATTAGAAAAAATGGGGGCTCAAATAATGAGCTCTCCAAAAGAACTAGCAAGTCAGGTTGACGTTGCTATTGTTATTACAGGTTTTGCAAACCAAGTTGTTGATGCGTTAACAGGAGAAAGCGGTTTCTTTGAAGGGGCAAGGGCTGGAACAATTGCCGTAATCAGTAGCACAATTAGTCCAGAATTAACAAGGTCTCTAGCTGAGCAGGGATCTGAAAAGGACGTTAATATTTTAGATGCGCCTGTTGCACGTGGTGAAAAAGGTGCAATTGAAGCAAATTTATTATGGTTTGTTGGTGGCGATTCCGAAGTGCTTGAAAGAGCTAAGCCTGTACTCTCTGCATGTGGTCCAGATATTCACCATCTAGGTGGACTTGGAGCTGGTCAGGTTGGAAAAACAATTAATAATATGTTGCTTTGGGCTTGTCTTGTCGCAGATCATGAAGGGTTAGCATTGGCTGAAAAGTACGGTGTTGAAACGGAGAGTCTACGTCAAGCTTTATTAATCTCTAGTGGGAAAAACTGGGCACTTGAAAATTGGGAATTCATGAAGAATATTCCTTGGGCGCAAAAAGATATGGGCATCGTATTAGAGATGGCCGATTCTGTTAGATTAAGCATGCCTATGGCTGGTTTCATAAAAGAAAGAGTAAAAGTACATCAATACGAAGCTGGTTTCTAATAACTAATCGTTTTATTCAACTAATAAATGGTGGTGTTTTTATGAATCAATATTTAATATCAACAGATACAGGTGGAACCTTTGTGGATATTGTGATTAGTGATAATGAGGGGAACTTTTTCTTTGCGAAAGCACCTTCAAATCCAAAGAATCCCCCAGAAGGTATATTGGCTGGAATCGAATCAGCCGCCGAACAACTTGGTGAAACGGTCCCCTCCATTTTATCAAAAACAAAAATGGTATTTAATGGTACGACTGTAACTACGAATGCAATGCTTGAATTAAAAGGTGCACGCACTGGTTTGTTAACTACAAAAGGGTTTGAAGATACGCTGTCAATTGCTCGTGTTCTTGGTAGAACTGCTGGCTTTGACGAATCGCAATTATTAGACTATCGCCATGCTGATCCACCAGTGCAAATTGTACCTCGAAAATGGGTTAGAGGTTTAAACGAACGTATCGATGCATATGGCAACGAGGTCGTTTCCTTATCACTTGAGGAAGCTGAACAAGCTGTTGATGAATTGGTTAAAGAAGGAGTAGAAGCAATAGCAATTTGCTTGCTATGGTCATTTCGGAATTCAATACACGAAGAGAAAGTTAAAGAATTGATCGAACAAAAATACCCTGACATTTATGTAGTGGCATCAAGTGATTTAGTGCCGATTATTCGGGAATTTGAACGATCGAATACAACGGCTATAAATGCATATCTTGGACCGATTTTTCATAACTACGCTGATAGTTTACAAAAAAGATTAATTGAGGAGAATCACCTTAAAGAGCCATTAGTCATGCAATCGATCGGTGGATTGGCTACTGCAGAGGAAATTAAAAAAGTCCCTATCACAACATTATTATCGGGTCCTGTTGGAGGGGTAATTGCTAGCCAAAAACTAGGTCAACTTTTAGGTGAAGAAAATTTAATTACAACGGATATGGGAGGAACTAGCTTTGACGTTGGGTTAATTTTGAACGGACAGCCAGTCACTACCCCTGTAACTGTAATGGCAAGACAGTTTGTAGCAATACCAACAGTAGATATTGTTACAGTAGGTGCAGGTGGCGGGAGTGTAGCTTGGCTAAATGAAGTCGGGACATTACATGTTGGACCAGAAAGCATGGGAGCCTATCCAGGTCCAGCGTGTTATATGCGTGGTGGAACATTGCCAACTGTTACAGATGCTGATGTAGTCCTAGGCTATATAGATCCTGATTATTTCCTTGGAGGTAAAATGAACATATCACGAGATAAGGCAGTAACAGCTATTAAGCGTCATATTGCTGATCCAATGGGAATTAGTGTAGAAGAAGCTGCATCTGCCATCTATCAAATTGTTAATGCACGAATGGCAGATTTAATTCGAAATACAACTGTCGAGCGTGGTAACGATCCGAGAGATTTTTCAATGTTAGCATTCGGTGGGTGCGGGCCTACACATTGCACAGGTTATGGACCTGATATTGGTGTTCGCCGTATGATCATCCCACAAGCAGCAACTGTCTTTTCTGCTTTTGGCATCGGCCAATCAGATATCCGCCATTCTTATGTCCAATCTTATCCGAAAATTTTACGCGATAGATATGGTGAGGTTGATACTTCTATTGTACCTGAAGTCCAAACTATTTTAAATCAATTAACTAGCCGTGCAAAAGAACAGATTTCAAGAGATAAACTTAATGAAGAAGGTGTGTTGTTAATTTACAGCGTTGATTTACGCTACCGAAATCAAATACATGAACTCGTAGTACCACTTAAATTTAGTGAAAATTTAAAAAATACAGACTTAAAACAGCTTATCATCGACTTTCAAGTTAGTTATGAAAAGCAATATGGTCATGGAGCAAGTTCTCCAAACAGTGCCATAGAATTGCTTAATCTACGACTAGATATTGTCGCTGCAACAGAAAACCAATTAGAAATAAGACCATTACCGCTTGAAGGTACAGATGGAATCCAAGCTTATTTGGAAGATAAACCAATGTATCAAATTGATTCAAAGAGTTTTAGGGATGTACCTGTATACAAGGCGGAGAATTTTAAACCAGGTAATACCGTTGTTGGTCCAGCTTTAATAGTTTCATATGGCACGACAATACCGTTACACAATGGGCAACAAATGGAAATGGACCGCTATCAAAATCTCATTATTACTGTAGATAGTATTGGTTAAGAAGGAGCGTGGAGTATGAGTTTGAAAACTAATAGTGACTTAAAAAATGATCTAAAATTCATTCCACGGAATGATCCAGTTACATTTGAGGTATTACGTCATCGATTATGGCAAATAAATGACGAACAAGGAAAAACGATTATTAATATCTCTGGTTCACCAGTAGCTTCAGAGGGAAACGATTTCAATGTCGTCCTAGCTGACGCAGAAGGAGAAATCCTTTGTGTAGGTGCTTATATTATCCTACATGTAAGTGCTATTTCAATAATTATTAAAAATGCAATAGCGATGTTAGGCGAAGATATTGAAGAAGGCGATATGTATATGGTAAATGATCCTTGGATGGGAGCAGGCCATCAAAATGATATTTGCATTCTTCAACCTATTTTCTGGAATGGAAAGCGGATTGCTTGGACAGCATCAGTTATCCATCAAATAGATGTAGGAGGTCCATACCCGGGTAGCTGGAACCCAAAGGCAAGATCTGTTTTCGATGAAGCGCCAAGATATCGCTATTTGAAAGTTGTTCGCAATGGTAGATTACAAAATGATGTACTTGGAACATATTTAACAAATTCGCGTTTACCAGATTTGATAGAGCTTGATTTACGTGCTCAAATCGCAGCGGCAAATGTTGTCCGTGAGAGACTATATAGTTTAATAGATCGATATAAGATCAACACAGTTATAAATGCATTTCAGGATATGCTTGATTACAGCCAGATTCTATTTAAACAGCAACTCCGTCGTTTACCGGATGGTGAGTGGTATGGCGAAGACCATTTAGATCATGATGGTTTTGATGAAAAAATATACACGGTTCGATGCCGGTTAATAAAAAAAGGTGAACACTTAACCTTTGACCTTACTGAAACAGACGAGCAAAGTCCTGGCTTTATTAATTGTACGTATGCGGCGGCAATATCCGGAGTTTATACTGCAGTATTTCCTTACTTATGCGAAAAAATACCTTGGAATGCAGGGGTATTTAGACAAATTGATATTAAAGTTAAAGAAGGAACCGTTCATCACGCTAAATTTCCTGCTCCAGTTGGGTTTGGGACAGTTCATGCCTCTATTTGTACTACGAATGCAACAGCAGCTACTTTAGGTAAAATGTTAACCTCAAGTATCAGTTTTAATGAAGAAGCAATGGCCAATTGGTCAGGAGCGGCTTTTGTATACAATTTGTTTGGACGGGATCAGAGTGGTGAACCCTTCGCGACTATGCTGTTAAGTTCCGATTTACAAGGAACCGGAGCGAAAGGATTTGCAGATGGTTATGATGTCGGTGGGAAGCTACTAGCTCCTCGTTCAAGCGTAGCCAATGTCGAATCATTGGAATCTTTATATCCTGTGATGTTTTTGTATCGCAGAAGAACGAAAGATTCTGGTGGGGCAGGTAAGTTCCGTGGAGGGGTATCTGCAGAAACCGCCTTTACACCATATAAAACAAATAAAATAGATTTGACTGTCAATACAAATGGTGTGAATCATTCTAGTTCACCAGGAATATCAGGAGGATTTCCAGGTGGAGGATCTACTGCTATCTTAATAAGAGAGGCCAATCTTCAAGAGTTTTGGAACATAGGTGAACTGCCTATAAGTGTTGAAACAATGGAAAATAAGGAGTTTTTACAAGCAAAATCTGCATTTGAATTAAATGATGGCGATGTTTTTGTTGCTGTTCCTCATGGCGGTGGCGGTTATGGTGATCCGACGGAGCGAGAACCCATAAGAGTATTAGACGACTTTAACAATGGTTTAGTATCAAAAGAACAAGCAGAGCAGGTCTACGGTGTCATTATAAAAAATAAACAGATTGATTTTGAAGCAACTTTGTCTAAACGAAAAGACATTCGTACCGAGAGACTAAAATTAGCTTATATTCAAAATCCATCGTACGTAAAAGAATCAACAGAGCCTAAGAAAGTAGATAGTCATGGAGTGTCACAGCCTTTTGGCGGAATGAGGATTCGTAATCACCAAATCTATTGTCCATGCTGTGATCATGTGATTTGTAATGCAGCCAATGAAGAAACAAAACAACAATTACTGTTAATAAAACGTGAGGTTGGCTCTGGAAGTCCGTGGATTTCAAAAAAATTAAATGGGAATTCACCCTATTTCGAGCTATGGGAGTACATTTGTTCAAACTGCGGGTTATTAATAGCAGCTGAGCAACACCGTTACGATGATTCTAGTGTATGGGACGACTATAAGGTTAATTAAAATTTCTGAAAAAGCATTTGACCTTTTCGAGAGTTTCTAATTAACCAATAAATTAAACGGAGTGATGGAAAATGCGTTTTAAAGATAAAGTTGTGATCGTATCTGGAACTGGACCAAATATTGGTATAGAGGTTGCTAGAACACTAGCTAAAGAAGGTGCAAATGTAGTTTGTGCAGATTACCTGCAAGAAAACGCAGACGCTGCAGCAGATGCTGTTCGTGAATTAGGTAGGGAGGCACTTGCCTTCGCATTAGATATTCGTGATAAAGGAGCAATTCAGTCTGTTGTGCAAGAAACTATTCATAAGTTTGGAAAAGTAGATTCGCTTGTTAATAATGCTGCCATAACAGTTAACAAAGGTGTATTAGAGATAGAAACTAGTGAATGGCAGGATTGTATTGATATTAATTTGACAGGGACTTTCCAATTTTGCCAAGTTGTTGCGAGGTCGATGATAGATCTGAATATTAAAGGTAGTATCGTTAATATTGCATCTACATCAGGACATCGCGGTAGAAAAAATGCGATCGGTTATTGTTCATCCAAAGGAGGCGTGTTAAATATGACGAGAGCGATGGCAATGGATCTTGCGGATTATGGTATTAGAGTCAATTCTGTTTCACCAACTCGAACAGGAACACCGGTTGGTGTAAAACAATTGAATAGTGTACGAACAGCTCCTGAAATTCCGTTAGGTAGAACGGGTGAGCCAATTGATCAAGCGTTAGCTGTTGCCTACCTTGCTTCTGACGAATCAAGCTTTGTTACGGGAATGGATATTCGCGTAGATGGTGGAGCTTTAGCTACATGGGGTGTGCAAGAATATCGTAATGTCTAGATGTAAACATTTCGAGTATCAGTTAGGTAGTGGAGGTGTTTTATGAATGCACGTATCCTAGTGGCTGTAGTAGCAATAGGATTGTCGTTGTTTCACATATATACCGGTGTTTTTGGTTCACTTGAAGCGTACATGCAAAGAATCATTCATTTAGCTTTAGGATTGTCACTACTATATTTAACAATTCTCATACCACAGAACAACAACGGGGCAGTTGATTCTACAACTACCCCAAGGTCCATTCTAGGTTATATTTACAATCGTTATGTACCTGTACTTTTGCTAATCATATTAGTTCTTTCACAAATATACTTGATATTGAATTACGATTATTTGATGGGTGGACGTTTTCCCTATATGACGCCGTTAAGCACTAGTGAAACCTTAATCGGTTTACTAATCGTGTTAATAGTTATCGATGCTACAAAGAGAACGATGGGATGGGGAATGACCATACTTGCAATACTGTTCTTTCTCTATCCTATGATGGGACCTTACCTACCAGGGATTTTCGGGCACGACGGTAAGTCGTTAAGTATGTTTATCGATAATTTAGTTTATACAACTGATGGAATTTATGGTATACCCCTTGGTATTTCAGCGACCTTCCTTATCTTATTTGTTATATTTGCAGCACTTTTAGAAGAAGTTGGGTTTGGGCGCTTTCTATTAAAATTTGCTTCCGGGGTTTCTGGCAAAAGGAGAGGTGGTCCTGCAAAAATTGCAGTACTGACAAGTGCCTTAACAGGTATGGTATCCGGTAGTGCCGTTGCAAATGTAGTCAGCACAGGTTCTTTTAGTATTCCTTTGATGAAACGAATTGGTTATAGCCGTGAATACGCTGGAGCAGTAGAGGCAGCAGCTTCAACAGGCGCTCAGTTTCTGCCACCGATTATGGGTGCACAGGCGTTTATTATGGCACAGTTTACAGGGATCCCGTATTTTCAGATCGCATTATATTCTTTAATTCCAGCTGTCCTTTATTTTGTCGGAGTCTGGATTAATCTTGATGTAGAAGCAAGAAGATTAAACTTGAGAGGGTTGGACGAGAAGGAGATTGGAGATTGGAAATCCGTTACAAAGTCACATCTTCATTTATTAATACCGTTTATACTTCTTGTTTATTTGCTATCAATAGGACGTACACCTATGTTTGCAATTATATACAGTATGTTTGCATTAGTTTTAGTTAGTTTATTTACCAAACATACAAGACTAACTAGGACTAAGCTTGTAAATGCTCTACAAGGTGCCGCAAATATGTCTTTGACAGTTATTGCAGCTTCAGCTGTATCAGGAATAATTATCGGTGCTGTCACGTTAACGGGTTTAGGTGATCGTTTTACAAGTTTTATGATTGATATGTCGGGCGGCAGTTTGTTTTTAGCTTTAGTTATGGCTGCTATAGCTTCCTTAATTCTAGGAATGGGTTTACCTACTATTCCCGCATATATTGTGCAGATATCGATCTTAGTACCTTCTTTAATTGAAATGGGGTTAAACCCCGTTGTAGCCCATTTATTTGCAATCTATTTTTCTTGTATTTCGATGATCACACCACCGGTTGCTATTGCGGCTTTCGCTGCTTCAGCTATTTCGGGAGGTAATGCTTTTAAGACGGGTCTGACAGCTACCAAGGTTGGATCAATTGCATTTGTTGTACCATTTTTATTTGCTTATGAACCAGCATTGTTACTAATCGATACTAACATTTTTGCAATAATCTGGAGCGTAATTAAAGCAATCATTGTTATTTTTGCACTTGCCTTTGCTTTACAAGGCTATTACTTTAATCCTATCAAAAGGCTTTATCGTTTATTGTCGCTGGTAGCCGTAATTTTAATTGTTGCCCCTGTATCTGTATTGATTGATTCAATTGGTTTATTAATTATTATTTTTATTTACATTGATCAATATCGGAATAAGACAAAATTTCAAAACCTTGAAATACAACCTGATCAGTATAAGACGTATCAGAATTAAAAAAATTTACAAACCAGGCCGATACTTTTATTTTTTATTCATATTAAAAGGGAAAAGAAATAGCAGTACGTTTAAATACCACAGTCAAATTGTTGGCTGTGGTGTTTTCGTATTTCCAATAAATATATATCAACCGAAAGTGTATGTAAATTAGAGAATCATGATGGTAACAAAAGGGGAATCTTCTCTATTTTTAAAGATAAGAATTTAGAAGATATTGCTTTCAGATATAGCGGTCAATTTACTCGGGGCAGAGAAGTATTGAATAATATGGGAGGAACTATTTGTTTATAAAGAAAAAATAGCAAAATAGCAAGCGTAATATACATTATACTTTATATATACTGCCCCCATAAAAGTACAGTTTGGAAACGATTAAGATAACATATTAATAAAAATGGATGTACCTCTAGCTGATTATCAATAATGTTTAGGAAGATTTTATTTTGTGCTGAAAATTAATCGAATAGAAATTAATTATCTATGTTTAATAATTATATATTATCAAAAACTAAATGGATCGTTCTTTTTTAGAAATTTAATAAATTTTCTAGTTACTTCGGTTAAAGGTCTGTGATTATTTTCAAATATAACATGATAACAAATCATATCTAAACCTGATTCTGTAGGCACTGTAGTTAATATCTCATTATCTAGCTCTTGTTGAATAACACTTTTCAATATTATACCAGGTATTTTTTGAGATAATACACTCTGTTTAATTGCTTCTGGATTTTCTACTTCCAATATGCACTTCGCTGGGGTCCCTATTTTATGATTAAAATAATCATCTAAAACAAAACGTGAAGGTGATGCCTTCGTTGGTAAAATAAATGTTTGTTTTTCTAATTCTTTCTGTGATAATATACGGCCTGATAAAGCATGATCTTTTGGTACAATAATGACCATTTTATCATCCCACTTAGCAATAGGGCTCATTTGTTTGGGTATCGAGCTAAGTAAATTCATATATAAGTCAGCATTATTATTAAATATTCTTGAGTCTTCACGATTACTAGTGCGTCTAATAGTTAAATAAATTTGGGGATTGTTAACCCGAAATTTAAGGGAAGTCTTGGTTAATAAATAGAGCCCTCCTGTGGAATTACAATCAATCGTAATTTCATACTGTAATTGTTTTAATGATTCCATCTTCAAATGTTCTAGTTTTTCAATCTGCGCCCTTAAACCAGTGGAGTATTCATAGACTTTTTCTCCTAGAGGAGTTAACGCTATTTTCCCTTTAGTCTTGCGAATTAAAATAGGTTGTCCGTAATCTTTTTCTAGTTGTTTTATATTTAAGCTTACTGCAGGTTGCGTTAGATAGAGTTTATCTGCTGCTTTTTGAAATCCACCTTCCTCAACTATTGCACAGAAAGATAAGTATGGTTCTATTCTCATATTTTCCCCTCCCATTAGTGTCACTTATATTTAAGCCCAATTTACTTATTGGACTGTCTATTAATACAATTATATAATTAATTAAAAGTTAAGAATAGTTAAAATAGTTAGAATAATATAAAATTTTATAATCGCGTGATAAGAAATTTAAAACGTTCTTAGACAAAATCCTGAATCTCCAAAACCAGCATCAAAATGAAGGGGGTACTGAAAAAACAATAATATTTAATAAATAGAAAGTTCGTATAACTTTAAGTTGCATATAATTATTGCACTAAGTTAGATGTAAGAAGAAAAAATATTTTTTATATTAATTAGAAGGAGGGAAAGTCATGGAAACTCTTATTGGATTATTAATTCAGGGACTGGCTACAGGCTCATTATATGCACTATTAGCAGTGGGATTTGGACTTATTTATAATGCAACACAGGTATTTCACATAGCACATGGGGCTACTTTTGTGATAGGGACTTATTTTTTCTATACGAGTTATGTCATATTTCAGTCTAATATAGTTGTTTCATTTGTTATCGCTTTACTAGGCAGTGCAATTTATGGTGTTGCATTGGAACGCTTTATTTATCGCCCTTTACGGAACAAGGGAGCATCTATAGTAATGACCCTCATTGCATCATTAGGAATTCTCATACTTACCGAGAATTTAATAGGCTTAATATTTGGTCCGGATACTTATTCTATTTTTTCAGGACCATTACCCACTATTAATATCGGAAATAATTTTATGGTTACAATAACAGATATTTTAGCGATTGTTATTGCAGTAATTGTATTTATAATTTTATACTTTGTGCTTACAAAGTCTAAGATTGGAAAAATGATGCGTGCTATTTCAGATAACCCAGAAATGGCCACCATCGTTGGGATGAATACGAATAAGATCTATACAATTGTATTTGCAATTGGTTCTGCTTTAGTTGCGCTAGCAGCTCCATTACAGGCAATGGCGATTGGTGTCCGCCCCGACCAAGGGTTTTCAATTATGTTTGTTTCAGTTATTGCTGTAATTATAGGAGGTATTGGGTATTTACCAGGAGCTGCACTAGGGGCCTTGTTTTTGGGAATTATCGAATCTCTTTCACTTTGGGTACTACCAAGTTCGTGGAAAACAACAGTTGTCTTTATTGTCATGTTACTCTTTTTAGTTATTAAGCCACAAGGATTCTTCGGTAGCAAAATTGGAACTAGGAGGGCTTAAGTAAATGGAATATTTAGTTCATGTATTAATTATATTTGCTATTTATGCAATTTTGGCGATTTCTTTAGATATGATAGTCGGATATTCCGGAATAATCTCCTTTTCACATGCAGCATTTTATGCAATCGGTGCATATGTTGGAGCAATTTGCTATCTACGTTTTGAATTAAATATGATTGTTGCAATGATCATTGCTTTTGTAATTACAGGAATCGTAGGTGCTATATCATATGTTTTATTGTCACGATTGAAGGAGGATTATTTAATATTATCGTTTTTCGCTTTACATGAAGTTATTATTGGAATCATCCATAATTGGCAAAGTATAACCAACGGTCCTGCGGGATTGTTTGGCATACTTCGTCCTACATTTTTTGGATATACGTTCGTAAGTAATATTAGTTTTCTAGTATTGGTTACAGCTGTTTTAATTATAGTACTGACAATTCTATTACTTTGGAAACGCTCTCCTTGGGGTGTCATGGCACAAGGAGTACGTGATGATGATTTACTCATGTCGACATTAGGATACAATGTTAAACTCATTAAAATTATTAATTTTGCAATTGGTGTTGGATTTGCGGGTATTGCTGGTGTTCTTTATGCCCATTTTGTGGGATACGTGTCTCCTATAGCATTTAGCATTGGTCTAGCCGTAACTGTTTTCACGTTCGTATTTATTGGAGGGCCTGCAAGTCTATATGGACCAATACTAGGTACAGCCTTAATGGTTGCATTACCAGAAATTTTAAGAATCATTGGGATACCTGATAGTTATGCGGGACATCTTCAACAAATAATTTATGGAGTATTGCTAGTGTTGCTGGTCTTTATAAGACCACAAGGATTTTTTGGCAAATACAAGGTTGCATAAAGGAGGGCTGTCGAATGTTGGTGGGGGAAGATTTAAGTGTATCTTTCGGAAGTGTTAGAGCAGTAGATAATGTGTCTTTTTCATGTAAAAAAAATCAGGTTACGAGTCTAATAGGACCAAATGGGGCGGGTAAGACATCATTATTTAATTTAATTTCTGGAATCATAAAGCCTGATGAAGGAACAGTGATATTTAATAATAAAGATGTAACGGATGTTGATATGGAAGAAAAGGCGAAAATTGGTATAGGTCGCATGTTTCAAGATCCTCATTGTTTTTCTGGGTTAACTATCTTTGAAAACGTTGCCATGGGTGCGTTACGAAAAAAAAAGTTCTTACAAAAAGGGAAATCGCTAAATAAACTTACATTAGAGAAAGTAGATTATTATTTGGAAGAAGTTGGCTTGAAGGATAAAAGAAAGGAATTGGCCAATTCCCTAACATTTGGTGAACGAAGATTAATGAATATAGCTCAATTATTATCAGCTGAAATGGATCTATTTTTACTCGATGAGCCTGCTGTGGGTTTAGATGAAAAATCAATAGAGAAAATTGGTGAGATTATATATAACTTAACTAGAACTCATCACAAAACAGTTCTGTTAATAGAACATCACTATGATCTAGTAACCTCCATTTCTGATAAGGTTTTGTTTATGGTTCAAGGTAGTATGGTGGCATCAGGAAAAGTAGAGGAAATTGAAAAAACAAATGACTTAAGAAAGTTATATCTTGGTTAGGGTGGTGAATCATATTGTTACAAATAAAACAACTATCATTCGCTTATGGAGATAAAAATGTATTACACGATATTAACTTGAAGGTAGAGAGTGGTGAAGCCGTTGCGATTATTGGTCATAATGGTGCAGGAAAAACTACTTTGCTTAAGTGTGTTTCGGGAATAAACAAAGGGGGAAGTGGAGACATTCAATTTTTGAATAATCCAATTTCAAATATCCCACCGTATAGTGACAGCCGTAAGGGAATGAGTTATAGTCCTGATCAAAAGCCCATTTTCCCTAGATTAACTGTTCAAGATAATTTAGAGATGGGTGGTTTGAGAGAAAAAAACAAACGAAAATTAGAAGAAAATGAAGAATTGATATATTCCATTTTCCCTAAGCTGTATGAACTTCGTCAAAGAAATGCAGGTGTATTGAGCGGGGGTGAGCGACAAATGCTGGCATTAGGTATTGCGCTTATGAGTTCCCCAAAACTTGTTTTACTTGATGAACCATCTGCCGGATTATCACCACTTCTTGTTGGTCAGTTATTTGAAGCAATTCGAAAAATAAATCATGAGTTCGGAATTTCCTTTTTGATTGTAGAACAGTCAGTCCAATTAGTAGAGGAAGTTGTAAATAAGATTTACGTATTGCAATCAGGGAAGATTTTAGCAGAAGGAACACCTATCGAAATTAAGCAATTGGCATAGGGAAAGATTTGAAAAATATTTTGGGGAGGAATACAATGAGTTCTTTTACTAGTTTTAAAAAAGTAAGTTATTTGTTAATAATCTTAATCGTAAGTTTAACGATTGCAAGTGGTTGTAGTGCTCCTGCCGAGCAATCACAAGGTAAAACAACTAATGAAAGTAATGAAAATACAAATGCAACTGAGCCTATTCGTTTTGGAGCAACTATTCCGATAACTGGTCCATTTGCAGCATATTCAACTTACTTTAAAAATGGTACTGATTTAGCATTGGAAGAAATCAATGCCAATGGAGGAATAAACGGACAGCCGCTAGAGGTAGTTTACGAGGATCATAAAGGTGATCCGTCCACAGGGATTTCTGCATTACAGAAACTCATAACAAAAGATAAAGTGAATACTATTTTTCTAAGTATGACAGGTGTATCTTTAGCACAAATTCCAGTTGGAGATCAAAATGAAGTATTAATGTTAACAGGAGCTGTTACTTATCCTGGTTTTGCAACTTCTAGTGAGTGGACTGTTCAGGATTCTATTAGTGTATACGGTGAGGCTACTGAAATGGCTAACTATTTAAAGGATGAGGTAAAACTTAAAACAGTTGGTATTATACACGAAAACTCAGAACTTGGTGAAATTTACCAAGATAAGTTTAAAGAAGTTGCGGGTGATCAAATCGAAGTAACAAATACTGAAACATTTGATCTAAACACAACTAATTTCAAAGGAATCATTACAAAGGTAATATCGAATAATCCAGAGGGAATCATTGCACATGGGACAGGTCAAGAACTACAACTAATATTTAAACAAATTCGCGAATTAGGATATAAAGGGAATATTTATTCAACTTCAACAACTGAAACATCTAACACAATGACTATTGCAGGTTCTGCTGCAGAAGGGATTGTTTATACGTTTAGTACTCTTGATACATCTAAGCCAAAGGTTAAAGAATTTGTAGATAAATATAAAAGTAAATATGGGGAAGATCCAGAAATTTTTGGTGCTCAGCATTATGAAATGGTGCATATGCTTGCAGATATATTGAGAGAAGGCAAGAGAACCTCAACTGAAATAAGAGATGCTTTTTTAAATATTAAAGACTATGACGGACTTACTGGAAATATTAGTTTTGACAAAGATGGACTAGTAACTAAAGATCTTCAATTAAAAATAGTTAAAAACGGTAATTTTGAAACTTTAAACTAGTGAATCTAAGTTTTTTCTAAATAGAGATTATAGGGGGGATATACCTTGACATGGGCAGTAGGAATAGATACAGGTGGAACCTTTACCGATTTAGCAGCCGTTCATAAAGAAACTGGAGAAATATATACAACAAAAGTACCATCAAATTCGAATAATCCAGCCTTAGCAATTGTGAATGCGTTAGAGATATTTGTTGAAGAAAGAAATATAAAGTTTAATGATATAGATTTTTTTGCACATGGAACAACGGTAGCAACTAATGCTGTTATAGAAAATAGAGGCGCTAAAACTGGGCTTTTAATAACTGAAGGTATGAGGGCTGTATATGATACAAGAGGTGGAACTAAACCAATTGGTTCTGATATAATAGACCCTTTTTATAAAAAACCACCTACTTTGGTATCTCAGGAACTTACTAAAGAAATCAAAGAAAGAATTATGTTTGATGGAGCAGTTTTGGAATCATTAAACGAGGTCTCAGTAATTAAAGCAGTTCAAGAGCTTAAAGAAAAGGATGTTAAATCAATAGCAGTAAGTTATTTGTTTTCCTTTATAAATCCAGAACATGAACTCCAAACAGAACAATTAATTAAAGAATTGTATCCTGAATGTCGAGTATCACTGTCTAGTAAAGTACATCCTGTTATTCGTGAATATATAAGACTTTCAACTACGGTTTTAGATGCATTTGTCGGACCGGTTATGGAATCGTATTTCCAAGATTTGGATAAAAAAATTAAAAAGTTAGGTATCCAGACGAATCATATTTATATTATGCAATCAAATGGTGGGTTAATGCGAATTAACATAGCTGTTAATTACCCAAATGAAACTTTACTTTCAGGTCCGGCAGCTGGTGTGGTATATGGAACTTCTTTGGGTAAAATGATTAACTTATCAAATATTGTAACTTTTGATATGGGCGGAACTAGTGCGGATATTAGTGTGATTTATGAGAACCAATATAGTGAAACAAGACGTGGGAAAATAGCTGGTCAAGATATAG
Source organism: Bacillus sp. Marseille-P3661 (assembly GCF_900240995.1). NCBI lineage: Bacteria > Bacillati > Bacillota > Bacilli > Caryophanales > Bacillaceae > Bacillus > Bacillus sp. Marseille-P3661. Next base: position 377,236 of record NZ_LT965956.1, on the reverse strand, counting down.
GGACCCCAATGATACAAATAAATGCACTTGGTGCAGGAGGGGGGACAATCGCTTATATTGGAAAGGATGGTTTGCTTAAAGTAGGTCCGAGAAGCGCAGGAGCGTTTCCAGGACCTGCAAGTTATTGTAGAGGTGGAACTGAACCAACAGTTACAGATGCTAATATTGTACTTGGTTATTTAGATCCTGCCAATTTTGCGGGTGGTCGTATGAATGCAGATAAAGGACTTGCCAAGCAAGCTTTAACTAATGTGGGAAAATCTCTTAATATGGACGCTGTTGAAACAGCTATTGGTGTTAATACAATTGTAAATACTCAAATGGCAGTGGGGTTACGAACCACAATGATTGAACAAGGGGTTGACCCAAGACAATTTGCTCTAGTTGCATTTGGTGGTTCTGGTCCACTTCATGCAGCAGCTCTAGCGAAAGAGGTTGGTATTCCAAAAGTTGTAGTTCCTTTATATCCAGGGCTTACATGTGCTGTTGGTCTTCTATGTACCGATGTGAAACATATATATATAAAAAGTTTTATTAAACCTATCTATCAAATCAATATAAGTGAACTAAAAACAGAATTTGATATTCTGATACACCAAGCGATTGAGGAAGTAAAAGCGGAAGGCTTTAACGATAATGAGATAGAGCTAATACAACAAATTGATATTCGTTATCCACAACAAGGATATGAACTGACGGTTGATATTCCTTCAATTGAAGAACACAACTTCCATGAGTTACTGAAAAATATATTTCATGAAAAGCATGAAAGAATTTATGGATTATCTGCAAAAGGTGAAGAACCAGAAACTGTTAATATCAGGTTATTTGTAAAAGGAAAAGTACCCAAGCTTGATTTGAAACCAATAAAATTAAGAGGTTTGGGATCGAATGCTTTAAAAGGTTACCGTAATGTATATTTTGATAGCGTTCAAGATTTTATCAATACACCTGTGTATGACAGACAATTTCTTGGAGTAGGAAGTTGTATTAAGGGACCAGCAATTGTTGAACAAGCAGATTCCACAACTATTATTCTACCTGGAATGAATGCTGAAATCGAGTATTATGGAAACATGATCATCAACTGTAGCCCCCTTCAAGAAATTGAAGGAACAGATATTAAAAAGTCTGAGGGGGTGTGGTAACATGATCAATCCAATAACTTTAGAGGTTTTAAGTTATCGTTTAAATGAGGTTGTTTCTATGATGGAACACTTGTTGTTTCATAGCGGATATTCTCCTATTTTACGAGAATCACAGGATGGAAGTGCATGCATATTAGACTGGGAGGGGAAGGTTGTTACTGGTTCAGGTGCACCCTATCATTTATTTCCATATCATCGAACAGCACAAACTATTATAAAGAAATTTGGAAGTAAAATGAAACCGGGAGACAGTTTTCTAGTTAACGATCCTTATACATCAGGTAATTTTCATGTTCCCGATATGGCTATCGTTACTCCAGTATTTTACCATAGTGAACTTATTGCATTCTGCGCGAGTATTGCCCATAAACCTGATTTAGGGGGATTAGTACCAGGCTCATCGAGTGCGGATGCTAGGGAAATTTACCATGAGGGGTTGTTGGTTCCAGGTGTTCTTATTTGGAACGATAGCGGTATTAATTCTGACATAGAGAGTATCTTACGAGGTAATAGTCGTACTCCAAATGAAGTAGTAGGTGATATCCGTGCTCAAGTTGGGGCCACAAGAATGGGATTAAAACGGTTACAAGAAATGTGTGATGAGTATGGAAAAGATATGCTCATGACTGGGTTTAAAGAAATAATGGTATTGTCGGAAAAGCGTATTCGAAAAGAATTATCATTACTTCCGAACGGCTCACATGAAGCTGAGGCTTTTATGGATAATGATGGGGTTACTTTAAATAAACCTGTTCGTATTCATGTAAAAATTACAAAACAAGGGGAAAATATCGAATTTGATTATAGTGAAAGTAATAAGCAGGTTGATGGACCTGTTAACGTTAGGCCACAGTCTGTAGAGACAGCTTCAGTTTTGGCACTGATAGGTATTTTAGATCCGACTATTCCTATTAATGATGGAATAAGAAAGGTAGTTCGATTTATAAATCCTGAAGGTAGGGTTACCAATGCTAAATTTCCTGCACCAGTAAACAATTATTATCCAACCACACATCTTATGTATAGTTGTGTACAAAAGGCAATGGCTTCTTTCTGTAATGATAGAGTTGTTGCTCCAGCGGGATTAGGTATCGGTGGAACGAGTATTGGTTACCCAAGAGCACGCTCAGGTAAACCGGGAGTGCAGTATGAGCTAGCCAACACCTCTCTTGGAGCTACATCAGAAAATGACGGTGTATTTGGCACTTTGGCAATGAACCATATTACACCAAGTACACCTGTTGAAGTCCTGGAAACAGAATACCCACTTGTTGTTAAAAGGTGGGAACCTATAAAAGACTCGGCAGGAGCTGGAGAATACAGAGGCGGTCTTGGGTTTGTAAGAGAATATTTATTATTAGACGAAGCGAAGTTTACAGTTAGAATGGGACATTTTAAGAAAGGATCTTGGGGGGTCAATGGAGGGAGAGCTTCACAAAAAGGCAGCGTTGTTATAAATCCGGGAACAGAGACTGAAATATGCTCATCTCCTTTGGCAACTTATAATCTTAAATCAGGAGATTTGATTAGAATACAAAACGCAGGTGGATCTGGATATGGTAATCCACACGAGCGAGACCCGAAAATGGTTTTAAGAGATGTGAAGAATGGATATATTTCCATTCAAGCAGCTTTACAGGATTATGGTGTTGTTATCAATGAGGGAGAAATGAAAGTTGACGAGGAAGAAACCAGAAAAAAACGACAAAGCCTGAAATAAAGGAGCGAAAAAGATGCGATTAAAAGATAGAGTTGCCATCATTACAGGTGGTGGTAAAGGAATTGGAAAGGTGTATGCCGAGCGCTTTGCACAAGAAGGAGCAAAAGTCGTGGTGGCAGATATTGATTTTGGTGCCGCTGAAGACACAGTGGAACAAATAAAAAATAATGGTGGGAATGCAATCGCAGTATTTGTAGATGTTTCGGAAAATAATAGCACCTTAGAAATGGCACATAAAGCTTATGATACCTTTGGTTCCATCGATATTTTGATCAATAATGCATCTTTAATGAGCGTTTTACCACGAAGGCCTTGGATCGAAATACCGATTGAGGAATGGGATAAGGTTATGGAGGTTAATGTTAAAGGTCTATTCCTCTGTTCCAAAGCCGTTTATCCATATATGAAAAATAATAAGTACGGGAAAATTGTTAACATTTCTAGTACTCGTGTTTGGGATGGAACACCTAATAGACTACATTATACTTCCTCTAAGGCAGCTGTTATTGGGTTTACCCGTGCGTTAGCTAGAGAAGTTGGGGAGGATTATATTTGTGTTAATGCTATTACGCCTGGTCTAACTGCAAGTGAAACACAGTTGAAAGAAACAGATCCTAAATATTTTGAAAATCATCCATCTAATCTACTTAAATCTATAAAGCGAATGCAGGTTCCTGAGGACTTAGTAGGGGCAGTGCTCTTTCTATCATCTCCAGATAGCAACTTTATTACAGGACAAACAATCAATATTGACGGTGGTACGAACATGCATTAATTAAAAATTAGATAGAAAAGGAGTTTATGCATGCAAACGAAGATAAAAAAGGATAAACACTATTGGGAACAAATTGCCAACAAATACCGAGATCATAATTGGAGAATGTTAATTGGTGGAGAACTTACCTACGCTCAAAAAGGTGAGACTTATGAAATTATTAATCCAGCTAATGGCCATTATATTGCACGAGCTCCACTTGCAAATAAGGAGGATGTGGACCAAGCAGTCGAAGCAGCTGCTAGAGCACAAAAAGAATGGGCAAAAGTCCCGCCCTTAAAACGTGCTGAAATAGTACGCAACATTGCAAGGGTTTTAAGAGAGCGGGGCGATGAATTTGCCGCCTTGGATGCCATAGATTCTGGGAACCCAGTCCTAGCTATGCTTGCAGATGTTGAACGTGCTGCAGAATCACTGGAATATGCTGCAGGTCTAGCAACTGAAATAAAAGGAGAAACAATTCCTTCCTCTGGAGTCCATTGGCATTTAACCAGAAGAGAACCATATGGGGTAGTAGCTAGAATTAATCCTTATAATCATCCAATTGGATTTACAGCTCAAAAAATTGGTATGCCATTAATTGCAGGTAATACACTGGTTGTTAAAGCTCCTGAACAACCACCATTATCTTCGCTTTTATTCGGAGAAGTCATTAAAGATCTCCTTCCTCCTGGAGTGGTAAATATTATTAGTGGTGAAGGTAAGGTAGCTGGCGATGCACTTGTTCGTCATCATAAAGTACGCCGAATTGCGTTAGTCGGAAGTGTAAATACAGGTAAAGCAATATTGAAATCAGCCGCTGAAACAGGAGTTAAAAATATTACTTTAGAGCTTGGCGGTAAAAACGGTATGATCGTATTTCCTGATGCTGATCTAGAGGTAGCCGTTGAAGCCGCCTTTAATGGAATGAATTTCTTGAAATCACAAGGACAATCTTGTGGCTCAATGTCACGTTTATTCTTACATGAGTCTTTACATGATGAATTTTTAAAGCGATTAGTAGAAAAAGCTAGAGAGAAAACGAAAATTGGAAATCCGTTAGATCCTGAAAAAAATATGGGATGTTTAATTTCGAAAGATCATTTTGAGAGAGTTATGGGATATATCAGGTCAGCATTAAAAGAAGGTGCTAATTTGATGATAGGTGGAGGTAAACCTTCTGATCCTTCATTAGATCAAGGTTTATATATTGAGCCCACTATTTTCTCGGGTGTAACACCTAATATGCGAATATTCAGTGAGGAAATTTTTGGTCCAGTCCAATCTGTGATTAAATGGAGCAACTATGACGATATGATTAGTATGGTAAATATTGTTCCTTATGGTCTTACAGCTTCTATTTGGAGTAATGATTTTCAACAAATCTTGCGTACATCTGAAGATTTGGACGTTGGCTATATATGGGTTAATGGAACTTCTGCTCATTATGTGGGGACACCGTTTAGCGGACATAAAGATAGTGGTTTGGGAAGTGAAGAAGGGATAGAAGAGCTTATATCGTATACCCAACAAAAAGCAATACACTTTATCCGTACTTAATAAATTAAAGCGGCTATTAAAATAGAATAATCATGAATTATTATTGTTATTATACTATTAAAGAAAGGAGGTTCTTAAATTTATTTTTCTGAGTATTCTGTAAAAGTTGTATAAGAGGTAATGTAGTAACCCAGTTTCATAGAACATCCAAATATACCAAAAATCTATAGAAAGGAGTTGAGAAGTTGCCAAAACCGTTAATTGGTTTATTAACTCCACAAGATATATATGAAAAAGAGTATAAAACATTATTAGAAACTCAATGTGATGTTATTTATGGGAAGTCGGTAAATAGGTATCCCGATTATAAATATACTACAGAGGAGTTACTCGATTATTTCGGTAATTGTGATGGCATTATAGTTGGTGGAAGGGATCGTGTTCCTAAAGATTTTATAGAAAATGCTCCAAAACTAAAAGTCATTACTAAATCAAGTATTGGTGTTGAAAAAATTGATATAAAAACTGCTAGTGAGAATACTATATTGGTTACAAATGCACCTATACCTCACAATTTTATTTCTGTGGCAGAAGGTACTATTACATTGATGCTTTCTGTTTTAAAGCGAGTTTTTGAACTAGACCAGATGACCAGAAACGGTCAATGGAGAAATTATGATATATTACCAAACCTACTTTATACCAAAAAAATTGGAATTATTGGTTTCGGAAGAATTGGAAAAGCGGTTGTTGAACGATTAAAAGGTTGGGGTGTAGAGCTTTATGTATATGACCCATATGTACCTGATCAAGTTATTAAGGATGCCGGTGTTATTAACTTAGCCTTAGAAGACTTACTAAAAACCTGTGACGTTATTAGCATTCATGTGGTTTTAACTCATGAAACACATCACCTATTGAATAAAGATAGACTTAATAGAATGAAAGCGGATTCAATAATTGTGAACACTTCACGTGGGGGGGTGATTGATGAAGAAAGCTTGTTAGAGTGCTTAAAGTCAAAAAGGATAGCAGCTGCCGGGTTAGATGTATTTGAAAATGAACCAGCAGTTGCATCAAATCCATTGTTCGGGCTGGATAATGTAGTTGTTACACCACATTGCATCTCTTTGACCTCCGAAAACCTTAGACATTTAACATTAACAGCAATAGATGAATGTACAAACGCCATTCATGGAAACACACCAAAGTACATTGTTAATTCAGAAATTATCGAACGATGGAAAAAAAGGATATCAATTTATTAGTTTAAATTATTCTTTACTTTTAGGTATTTTAGGTAGAAGTAAAGAGAATGGGGGGAACTTTTTGAAGAAGATTTATTTATCTTTACTGGGTTTGCTATTAATGTTTTTAGTCATCGGTTGTAGTTCTAGTGTAGACAATACGGAACAAACCAATACAGATGTGTCAAATAATGAAACACAACAAGAAAGTCAACCAAGCATAGACTTTCCAAAAGATGATCTTGAATTTGTAGTTGGTTATAATCCTGGTGGTGGATACAGTCAATGGGCACAGTCAATCGCCCAGTTTATGGGTGATCATTTACCAAATAAGGTAAAGGTAGAAGTTAGGCATATGGATGGTGCTGGTGGTGTCACAGCATTAAATTATTTACAAAATGCTGAGCCAGATGGACATACTTTTGAAATCATAAATTTATCTGGTTTGGGCCCAACGCAATTAGCTCGTGAAGTAGAATACGATCTGACTGAAATGACATGGTTAGCGACAGTAAACAAAGATACTTATACGGCTGTCGTTAATCCAGATTCTGGATATAAAAGTTTAGAAGATTTAAAGAAAAAGGGTGATAAGGTAATTGTTGCAACTAGAGGAATGGGCTCCAATGATACAATTGCGGCCGCGATTATATTTAGTAAGTTAGGGATTGAATGGGAGCCCTTAGTAGTGTCAGGAACAAGTGAAGTCGTACTTTCAGCTATTCGTGGCGATGCTGATGTAGTTTTCTCTACCTATGAAAGTATTCAAGAATCTATTGCAGCAGGTGATTTAGATTTTATCCTACATTTTGGTGATGAACCACATCCAGATTATCCGGATGTTCCAATGAGTAATGATGTTGGCTTGAGTGAATTTAATGACATCTTTAGTATTAATCGAGTTATAGCTGCACCACCTGGGGTTTCAGGTGAAAATGCAGCTGTTCTGGAAAAAGCGTTAAAAGATACTTTAGAAAACCCAGAATTTATCGCTATGATGGAGAAAGCAAATTTTACAATTGTATATGAAGATGCAAAAGGAACAGAAAAAATTGTTTTAGATACTATCGATACTTTCTCTAAATACCAAGATATCTTAAAAGAGATGTTCGTTGAATAATTAATTATTACATGTATCCAAAGGGATTGTCACAGTTCCTTTGGATACCACATATATTCACTGATTAATTAAGCATACTAGGAGGGGTGAAGTTTGGGTTTTATTACACAATTAGGCGCTGTATTGCAGTGGGATATAATGCTATTGATGATACTAGCTGTCATCATTGGTATTGTTATAGGAATCTTACCAGGACTAGGTGGAAGTGTTGCTTTAGCTCTATTAATTCCCATGACATTTGGTATGAGTCCTGAGGCAGCTATTGTGATACTAATATCTGCTTACGGATCTGTAACATATGGTGGATCGATGACCTCCATTCTAGTGAATACACCGGGCGAGGCAACTAGTGCAGCGACAACCTTTGATGGGTATCCATTGATGAAACAAGGAAAAGGCGGATTAGCAATTGTTGTTGCAGTAATTTGTTCCGCATTAGGCGGTATTGTTGGATTTATAATATTGGATCTATTAATTCCGGTAGCCAGAGGATTAGTCCTAGCCTTTTCTTTTCCAGAATTTTTTATGTTATCCTTTCTTGGATTAACCGTAATTGCTGTTGTTACTCGTGAAAATACATTTAAAGGCTTGATTGCAGCATTAATAGGATTAATAATAGCTTTTATTGGTACAGATCCAATATTAGGTAATGCCCGTTTAACTTTTGGTACTGATTATTTATGGGATGGTATCCCTCTTATCCCTCTTGTTATTGGTATCTTTGCGATATCAGAAGCATTTAATCTCTATAAAAATGATGAAACCTTTACAACTAAATTTGCAGTTAAAAATAATGTTGTAGTTGAAGGTTTTAAAACTGTTTTTAGTAGATTTTGGTTATTTCTTCGATCATGTTTAATTGGAGTACTAATCGGTATTATCCCTGGAGTAGGCGGTTCTGTGGCAAGTTTTATGGCTTACGGCTCAGCAGTCCAAACATCTAAAAATCCCGAAAAATTTGGAAAAGGTGCGATTGAAGGTGTAATTGCTCCTGAGTCTGCTAATGATTCTAAAGAAGGTGGAGCATTACTTCCAACACTTGCGTTTGGAATTCCTGGAAGTGTTGGGATGGCAGTTTTTATTGGAGGTCTAGTTATGCATGGTTTCACACCAGGCCCCAAAATGTTAACCACGCATATTGATATTGTTTATTTTATGATTGCTGCAGCAATTGTAAGCAAGGTAGTTGCACTTGTTATCAGCTTATTGATCGGACCTAAGTTAGCATTTGTTACAAAAATTCGTGGGTCATTAATTGCACCTGGAGTTATTGTTCTATCGCTAGTAGGAGCATATACGTATAGAGGGAATTTTGGTGATGTTGTTTTGGCACTTATTTTCGGAATTATCGGAATGTTAATGGTGAAATATTCATTTTCGAGAATCCCGTTCATAATTGCAGTAGTTTTAGGTGGCTTGGTCGAGTCATCATTTTATCAAACGATGATAACCCATGGCATTGCAGGCTTTTTTACTAGACCAATCACATTAGTCTTATTATTGCTCTGTATTGCATCTTTAGGGTGGCCTCTATTATCTAAAAAAATAGCAAAAAAAACTAATGGAGGGGCATAATGATCAAAATTACGAGGAATGGATTGTTTAGTCTTACAATATTGCTCTTTGCAATTGTTATATTTGTGGCCACACTTACATTTCCTAACGGTACATCAGATGTTCCTAAAATGATCTCCATTTGTTTAATTGTTTTAACTTTAATACAAGTATTGAATGACCTGTTTCCTGAATTTAAGAAAAGAACTTATTACTTACATCGCCAGAAAGAGGAAATAAGTGCTCAGGAGGAAGAACAAGAAAAATTTAATGTTTACCGTAACCATGTCTCATTCGCAATATGGATTTCCATTTTTGTTCTATTAATTTATTACATTAACGTTTTACCTTCCATTGCAATCGCTTTATTTTTATATTTGAAAGTCATCTCAAAAGAATCGTGGAAATTATCAATCCTTTACTCAGTAGTTTTTACATTAGGGATATATTTAATTTTTGTCGTAGGTTTAGGTGTTAACTATTTTATTTAATTCAATAATTGATAGGAGCATTCCTGTAATGAAGAAATTTGAGGGTTGAACAAAAAAAGAGCCCCTTGGTATGATACGAGGTGTCCACAGCTGATCAGCACTAAGGACCCTTAATTTAAGTAACCAAGGAGGACTCATAATGAATTATACACAAAATCACAAAATCTCTCAAATCACACCTTCAACTTTAGTTATTGGCATTGATGTTGCAAAAGAAAAGCACGTAGCACGCGCACAAGACGACAGAGGCTTAGAATTCGGAAAACGTCTGATTTTCCAAAACAGATTTCATGGCTTTGAGCTATTACTTGAATGGGCTCACCGCCACGCAAAAGAAAATTCTAAAGATCATATCATTTTTGGTGTAGAACCAACAGGTCATTTTTGGCTGAATCTAGCTTATTATTTGACTGCAAAGGGCTATGACATTGTATTAGTCAACCCAATGCATGTTAAGAAAAGCAAAGAACTTGATGATAACTCACCCACGAAAAATGACACAAAAGATGCAAAAGTAATCGCACAGTTGATTAAAGATGGGCGATACTCTGTACCTAATCTCTTAGATGGCATCTATGCTGAACTTAGAGAAGGCGTCAAAATTAGAGATCAACTCATCCAACAATTAATGATTACAGAAGGGCGTATTCCAAAGATGATTGATCGCTACTTTCCAGAATTCTGCGATGTCTTTGGAGACTGGGAAGGTAAAGCAGCTCTTTGTACATTAAAACTTTTCCCATCTCCATCGCAAATCGTGGAGATGACACCTGAAGAGATACTTCAAGAATGGAAACCATTTGTTCAAAGAGGTGTTGGAATTAAACGGGCTACAAAGTTAGTAGAGGCTGCTCGTAAGAGCATTGGTTTAACTATTGGAACCCAATTTGCACAACGAGAGATGGATAATCTCCTTGAACAATTAGAGCTTTTCAGAAAGCAACTAGAAGACCTTGATCAAGAGTTAGAAGGTATTGTTAGAACGATACCTGGTGCAAATGAAATGATTGATATTACAGGACTTGGCGTAGCCACAGTCACTACTTTTTTATCTGAAATTGGGGATCTCAAAAATTATAAGCATCCCCAGCAGCTAGTTAACCTAGCAGGACTCTCCTTGCGAGAGAATAGTTCAGGGAAACACAAAGGAAAAACAACCATTACTAAACGAGGTCGAAGTAAACTACGAAGGGCTTTGTATATGGCTATACGTCCTCTGGTTGCACATAATCCAACGTTTAAAGCCCTGCATCATTATTACACAAAACGTCCTGATAGACCTTTAAAGAAACAGCAGTCTCTGATTGCCTTGTGTTGTAAATTATTACGAGTCATTTTTGTCATAGGACATAAACAATGTCAATTTGATGGTTCCAAGTTATTACAAGGGATACCTCAAGAAAACCTATTACAGGTTGCATAATCAAACAGTAAACACTTTAGATACTCTATATTCTCAATAGATAAACACCAATAGTGCAGAGTCGGAGTTTATTTTTACCATTCGGGCTATGACCCAGTATAGGAGCATATCCGACCTCCACCTTATGGATACGCAGGACGAAGGAATGTATGGACCCGATCCGGTGAGACATGGGAGGGTTAGCGGCCGTGAGTTATGTGGAGTTTTCATAGCACGGTTATACTAATAATTACCAAACTATACCAGTTTGGTGGTTAGGATGCACCTCCACCTGTAAGGAACTTGAAGAAATTCAAATACTATCCACTGTTTCAGGTGTGTTAACTATTAGGTGTTTATGAAACTTTGAGAATACGTGAGGATTCTAGAGATATTTAAACTTTATTGAGGGAGTGTTTAATAATGGCATTAGATAATGGAAAAAAATACGGATCTGATATTATGGCAGAGTTAATATCCAATTTAAATATACCTTTTATTGCACTGAATCCTGGAGCCTCATATCGAGGGCTTCATGATTCATTGATCAACCATCCAGATAAAAATATGCCGGAAATCATAACTTGTACCCATGAAGAAATTTCTGTAGACATTGCTCATGGCTATGCAAAAGCAACTGGTCGACCAATGGCAGCTGCTATTCATAACGTTGTTGGACTTCAACATGCGTCAATGGCCATATTTAACGCTTGGTGCGCACGTGTACCCATGCTTTTATATGGAGGTACCGGCCCAATGAATGTTGAAGAAAGGAGACCTTGGATTGATTGGATCCATACAGCTTTAGTTCAGGGAAATCTCATCCGTGATTTTGTGAAGTGGGATGATCAACCTGCAACATTAAATAGTTTAGAAGATTCTATTTATAGAGCATATCGGTTAGCTGTTACAGAACCGGCAGGCCCTACATATGTTTGTTTCGATTCAGGACTTCAAGAACAAGTACTTCCAGATAATCATAAACCCGTGGAACCATTTGATGAAAGCCGCTATGTACCTGATTCACCAGGAGCAAATCCATCGAGTCTAGAACAATTAGCTGAAGCACTTATAACTGCGGAGTGGCCAGTCATTCTAGTTGATCATACAGGGAGATCGGACGAAAGTTTCCGTTTATTATCAGAGCTTTCTGAAGAGTGGGCAATTCCTGTTTTAGATTTAAATGGTTACTTTAATATGTCAACTACTCATCCAATGAATTTAACAGGTGATAATCATAATGTATTGGAAAAAGCAGATGTAATATTAGCGCTTGATGTTCGAGATATTTTTGGTACTGTCTCAAAGATCGATCGAGTTACACGTAAAACAGAATCTGTGTTAAGGGATGACGTTCGGGTATTTTCTATGGGATTGCAAGATTATAGCGTTCGTTCATGGGCTGCAGACTACCAAAAGTTGTTTCCTACTGAAAAAACAATACTAGCCGACACAAAAACAGCATTACCATTACTGAAGAAGATTATTGCTGAAAAAAATCAAACTGTAAATAATGGGACCATTACTATAGAAGATCGTTTTGGTCAGGTAAAAGAATGGCATGACAGACTACGAGCAGAATGGTTGAATACGGCTGAGGAACAGAAACAAAAATCACCGATCACTGCTTCTGCATTTGCTCTTGAGTTGTGGAATGCAATAAAAGATGAAGATTTTATGGTAGCTAATGGTGGCTTAAGTGGTTGGGTTAATAGAATCTTTGATATAAAAGAACCGCGTCAGTCATTAGGGGTAAGTTGGGCTGGAGGAGGTATCGGTTGCGGCATCGGGATGACAATTGGGGCTTGTTTAGCACACCGAGGTACTGACAAATTAATAGTTGATATTCAATCAGATGGTGATTTGTTATTCACTTCTGGAGGGCTATGGACATTAGCACATCATGAATTACCAGCTTTGATTGTGATGTTTAACAACCGTTCTTACTACAATTCTGAGGAACATCAAATCAATATAGCACGTCATCGAAATAGAGATGTATCACGAACTGTAATTGGCACTAGAATAGAAAATCCAAATGTCAACTTTGCAAAAATGGCTGAAACATTTGGTATTCATGGTATAGGTCCAATTGAAAGAATAGAGGACCTTGGACCAACTATTAGAGAGGCAATTGAAATTATTAAACGCGATAAAGTACCGGTACTCATTGATGTAGTTACACAAGCAAAGTAAAAAAGATTTTAGGGAGGTAAGAAATATATATGGAAACATATTTGGTTGGCAATACGAGTGAATTTTTAGAAGATAATAGAAAAATTATAAGATGTAACGAAGAATTAGAGATTTGTGTTTTTAAAGTTGATAATCAATACTTTGCATATCTAAATGAGTGCATACATCAAGGCGGTCCAGTATGTGAGGGAGAAATACTAGGGAAGGTAGAAACAATTTTTGGTGAACATAAGACAGTTTTAGGAGAAAAATTTTCAGACGATATCACTCATATTGTATGTCCGTGGCATGGTTGGGAATTTAATGTTAAGACTGGTGAAAGTGCAGCTGATAAAAGTAAATGTTTAAAGAAATTTGAGGTTCTGGAGGAAGGGGAAGAGGTTTATGTCATCGTCAAATAATAGTACTCTTACTAAATTAGAAGAGATTATCAATGAATATATTAATTTAGATATTTTATCTAATCGAAGTGGAGAACATGGGGCGGAATTGAGTCAGGAAACGATACAAAAATTATTAACATTGGCAGTGAAACTTTATGTTTCAAAGATAGAAAAAGATGAGATAAGATTTTCACCATTTGATCAAAATGTCAGTGCGACTGAGGTCATGATTACCGTATCAGCTATGTTAAAAGCTGCAGATGTTGAGTTGTTTGAACTCGGATTATGGCAATCTTGGAACTAACATTAAATTTATTAAATAAAGGGTGAAAATAGTGAAAAGTGAATTTGATACACGTCAATTATTAGCAAAAGCAAAAAAACAAGCTGAAGTTAGAGGTTATAATAAGTTTCCAATTGTCGATGTTGATGCACACCATTATGAAAACGAATCGTGGTCTGAAATTATTCAATACATTGAGGAGCCAATTATAAAACATATGGCTGAAGCTTCAGCGAGAAAAGGTGGAGGAAGACCAGGACTTCTTCCATCTGAATTAGGTAATCAAGACATGGGTGGAAGAATTTCACGGTATCAAAAGAGACGCACTGAGAGTGTAAAAGAAGGAGTTTCACTTTCTGATCGTGATCTTGAACTGATTCGGCGTTATAAAGATTCAATGGGTATTGATTATTCTATTATTTTCCCTACTCCGATGTTGAATCTAGGTTTACAACCTCAACAAGAAATAGAGGTAGCAGTTGCTAGGGCCTATGCAAAATGGATTACAGATAGAATCGTATCAAAAGATTCGTCAATTAAGACAATGCTATACCTCCCATTCAATGATCCGGAGGCATGCATTCGCATAGTGGAAGAGTTTTCTGATGCACCTGGTGTTGTAGGTTTTATGGTTACAAGTGTTCGATATAAACCGGTCCATCATAACGTGTATATGAGATTATATGAGTTACTTCAAGAGAAAAAAATGCCACTTGGATTTCATGCCGGTTATCATTGGATGGGTGAACGTTCAATGGAACAATTAAATAAGTTTATTTCTGTACATGCACTAGGATTTACTTTCTATAATATGATTCATTTAACGAATTGGGTCATCAATGGCATTTCTGAACGGTTCCCAGATCTTAAAGTGATTTGGATTGAAAGTGGCTTAGCTTGGGTACCATTTATGATGCAGCGCTTAGATCATGAGTACATGATGCGTTCTTCCGAAGCGCCGATATTAACAAAGAAACCAAGTGAATATATTCGTAATTTTTATTTTACAACACAGCCAATGGAAAGACCGGATGATTTGGAGTTATTGAAGTCAACATTTAAAGCAATCAATGCAGAAACACAGTTAATGTATTCATCAGATTACCCACATTGGGACTTTGATTTACCAAGCACCATATATGATTTACCATTTCTAGATGAACAGGCAAAACGAAATATTTTAGGAGGTAATGCAATTAAGTTATTTAATATTGATGTACCGGAAACACAATTGAAAGGTAGAAATTAATGATTGTATCTGCTGAACTTCTTAGAGACATTGCCAAACAATCTTTTGATATTGCTGGTTTAGACAAAAAGATGTCAGAAATAATCGCAGATGTATTAGTTGATGCAGACTTAAGAGGGATTCACTCACATGGTATCCATAACTTGCCACGGTACACTAGAGGTTTTATAGAAAAACAATTAAATGCTCAACCCAATTTTAATCATATTGTGGATAATGGGATATTTAGTGTTATTGATGGTGATAATACACTGGGTGTTTTAGGTGCTAATTATGCTATGGAATTAGCGATTGAAAGAGCCAAACAATTTGGTATTGGCTTAGTAGGAGTCCGTAATAGTAGTCATTTTGGACCTGCATACTATTATTCTAAAAAAGCAATTGAACATAATATGATCGGTTTCAGTGTGACTAATGGTCGAGATGTTATGGCACCTTGGGGTGGTCGTAAGTCTCTAATTAGTAATAATCCATTTTCGTATGCTATTCCAGCAGGAGACGAATCACCGATAATATTAGACATTGCTTGTAGTGTTTCCGCAAGAGGTAGAATCAGAATGATGGCTAGAAATGATCAACCTATTCCAGAAAATTGGGCCTTAGATAAAGATGGTGATGTGACAACTAACGCCTGGGAGGCATTAGGAGGATCTGTATTACCATTTGGAGGACATAAGGGATATGGAATAGCTGTTGTAAATGAAGTACTATCGGCTGTATTAACGGGTGCTTTATTATCTTTTGAACAAGGGGAAAATTTATTAAATGAAACAAATAATGTTCAAAGTAATGTTCAGACTGCATGGGGTTGCGGACATCTCTTCGGAGCCCTTGACATATCCAAATTTACACCAGTGGATGAATTCAAAACAAGAGTAGACTTCATGATAAGCACTTTTAAAACATCTCCTAAGGCTAAAGATGTACAGCGTATTTATTTACCTGGAGAGATTGAAAATGAGTTATTTGTAGAAAGATTAAAGTCTGGTATTCCATTAAACAGTAATACTGTTTATTTAATAAAAGACTTCTTGCAAAATGAAGTTAAAATAAAATCTGCGATTTTTCAGACAACAGAGTAGAGAATTAAGATGAGGAAAAAGAAAGGTTGTTCATGTTACCACAGTTTTATAGCAGCTGTGGTTTCTTTTTATGTTCCTAAATAACAACCTAAACAGTTGATTATTTTTCATGTCCATTTCATTTCAATATAAAGAAGTGTGAATATAAAATTCAGAAATTTTAGTTTTTTTAATTGAAAAAATATGGAAAACATGATATATTATTTTTATAAATTTCATAATACAAAACATGTTTCGTAATACGAAACAAAATAATGGGGCAAAGTTTTAATTGTTAAAAGGGAGGAATTTATTATGATGAGTGCTGAGCAAAACAAAACAGTTACACAGGTAGGTCCAGGAACGCCAATGGGTAATTTACTCCGACGTTATTGGTTTCCAATAGCAGCAGTTTCTGAATTAAAAGACAAATTTACAAAAAAAGTACGCTTATTGGGAGAGGATTTAGTACTCTATAAAGATCGTTCAGGTAATATTGGATTAATTCAGGAACGTTGTCCGCATCGGGGTGTTTCTATGGCTTACGGTATGCCTGCTGAAGAAGGACTTCGCTGCCAGTATCATGGCTGGTGTTTTAACAGTAAGGGCAACTGTACTGATCAACCAAACGAACCTGAAACAAGTACATTTAAGGATCGGATTAAAATAAAAGCGTATGAAGTGCAAGAGATGGGAGGGTTGTTCTTTGCCTATTTAGGACCTAAACCGGCTCCACTTCTACCACGTATAGATGGTTTTGCAGTAGAAAACGCTATCCGTAGCATTGGCCATGCAACCTTACCGGTAAATTTCCTTCAAGTCATGGAAAATTCATTAGACCCAGCCCATACCGAATGGCTACACGGCCATTATGCTCAGTTTGTAAAAGAACAAAAGGGAGAAGTGGATGAAAATGCATTTGTGCGCCATCATAAAAAAATAGCATTTGATCGATTTGAGTATGGTATTATAAAACGCCGCTTATTTGAAGGACAGTCTGAGGAAAGTGATGATTGGAAAGTAGGGCATCCAATTGTATTCCCATACATTTTAGCTGTTGGAGGAACAGCCGGTGAAGGCAGCTATGCGTTTCAAATGCGTGTGCCCGTAGATGATGAAACAACATGGCATGTTTGGTATCAAGCATATGCTCAGCATCCATCTGTTGAGATTCCTGAGTCTTTAAAAGAAATTCCATTTTATGAGGTTCCATATAAAAATGAAAATGGTGAGTATATAGTTGATTATATTGACGGTCAAGATATTATGTGTTGGATTACGCAGGGGGCAATAGCAGACCGCACTGATGAGCGTCTTGGAACAACAGATAAAGGCATTATTATGTATCGTCAAATGATAAAAGAAGAAATTGCAAAAGTTGAACGTGGTGAAGATCCGATTGGTGTGATTCGAGATCCAGAAAAAAATCAGTTTATTGAATTGCCTTTAGAGAAACAAAAACATCATTATAGCGATGGATTTGATGTCACTACTAAACGATTCCAAACTCGATTCGCTCCAAATGTTGAGGATTTAATTGACTTTTATAGTATGGGAGTTAAATAAAAAGGTTTTGTAAGCAAACGGTCAAACTATACGCTGATAGACAGCAAAAGCTGTCTATCAGCGTATAGTTTTTTTTATTGTTAAATACATGGATGAGAATGACAATTTCATAAGGCCGATGAAGAGGAATCCGCGTAAAAAATACCAAGTGATTCCTTTTCATCAGGCCAATGAAGAGGAAACTGTATTAAAAATACCAAGTGAAACCTCTTCATCAAGCCGATGAAGAGAAAACCGCATTAAAAATAGCAAGTGAATCCTCTTCATCAAGCCGATGAAGAGGAAACCGCGTAAAAAATACCAAGTGATTCCTTTTCATCAGGCCGATGAAGAGGAAACCGCGTAAAAAATACCAAGTGATTCCTCTTCATCAGGTCGATGAAGAGGATACTTCGTAAAAAATACCAAGTGATTCCTCTTCATCAAGCCGATGAAGAGGAAACTGTATTAAAAATACCAAGTGATTCCTCTTCATCAGGCCGATGAAGAGGAAACCGCGTAAAAAATACCAAGTGATTCCTCTTCATCAAGCCGATGAAGAGGAAACTGTATTAAAAATACCAAGTGAATCCTCTTCATCAGGTCGATGAAGAGGAATCCGCGTAAAAAATACCAAGTGAATCCTCTTCATCAAGCCGATGAAGAGGAATCTGTATTAAAAATACCAAGTGAAACCTCTTCATCAAGCCGATGAAGAGAAAACCGCATTAAAAATAGCAAGTGAATCCTCTTCATCAAGCCAATGAAGAGGAAACCGCGTAAAAAATACCAAGTGAATCCTCTTCATCAGGTTGATGAAGAGGATTCACCAACAATGTATTTTCATATATTTATCGAACTACCAGCCTTGATATGATACCTCGATATCGAACCTACAGGTAATTCTAATACTGATTTAGCGTTTTTTATCGGAAAGATAACGGTCCAAGGCTTAACATTTTCTTTTGCATAAACAATTTGATTGTTCTTGTTCAAAAAAACGACATCAATAGGAAAAAACATAAAAAACATGTGAATCGAATTACATGGCTCTATTAGAATTCCTTCATTAACAATCGGTTTAAGCCGAAACATTAATCCTCTAAATCGTTTAAAAAAGCTAGTGTATTTAATGATTTTTATAGGAATTTCATGCACTCTTTTTGTTTCAATTAACCTCACTAAAACACGACCTTTGCTTTATAAGCATAATGATTAACTAAAAGTATAAATGTTGGATTAATAGACATTATTTATGTAGAAGTAAAGATTTTATAAGAAATCTTAAATATTTTATACCATAATTAACTATAAAATGAATAATTTTGTCATTGTCGCTTTTAGTTTAGAGATGCTATTATTCATTTACAAACAACAGCGACAACAAGCAATCGGTTGTTTGTAATACAACGTGATAAGGGCAAACCGTGGGAAATCACGGGACGCAAAACTAAAGGGGCTAAATCGTCACACTAAAAACGATATGCCAGCCAGTTGCCGAAAATAGTGATCGCTAGATACTACTATTCTTCGGGGGATAGTATTTTTTTATACAAAAAATATCTCAATATTCTGAAGGGTGGTCACATATAATGATGAACCAAATTAAAAAGTTTTTTAAAGAAGAAGAAGGTCAAGGTATGACGGAGTACGGATTAATTCTAGGATTAATCGCATTAGCAGCTGTTATAGCAATGACAACAATGGGTGGAGAAATTAGTAAAAAGTTCGAGGAAATTACGAGCAAAATAACAGGTGCAACTACAACGTCTGGATCATAAACAACAACTTACATTCATTAAAGAATTATTCATATAAAAAAGAGATAAAGGCAAACCGTGGGAAATTGCGGGACGCAAAACTAAAGGGGCTAAATCGTCAACACTAAAAAACGATATGCCAGCCAGTTACCGAAAATAGTGAGGACTACCTACTATTCTTCGGCGAATAGTATTTTTTTATGCAAAAAAATCGAAAAGGATGAACTCACAAATGATAAATTCAATAAAAAAGTTTTTTAAAGAAGAAGAAGGACAAGGTATGACAGAGTACGGATTAATTCTAGGATTAATCGCTTTAGCAGCTGTTATAGCAATGACAACAATGGGTGGAGAAATCAGTAAAAAGTTTGGTGAAATTACTAGCAAAATTACAGGTACAACTACACCGTCTGGTTCTTAAAAACAAATCCTTTAGAAAACCCCTACTTTTTCATTCCAATGAATTGTCAAAGTTGGGGTTTTCTTTAAATTGAAGATTTACTTGCGAGGTGTTTAAGAATGACATACGTCATCTTACTTATAGCATTACTTATATCTTTTTTTACGGATATTAAGAAACGAAAAATATTAAATATCGTCACTTTTCCAGCAATGCTGCTAGGAATTGTGTTACACACCCTAACAGCAGGTTGGGATGGGTTTGTATTCAGTTCATTAGGATTATTAACTGGATTTGCATTATTAATTATTCCTTATGCGTTAGGGGGTATGGCTGCTGGCGATGTAAAACTTTTAATGGCAATTGGAGCTTTAAAAGGTACAGCATTTGTGATTGGATCCTTTATCTATATAGCCATAATTGGCGGTATTATAGCATTAATAATCTTACTTAAACAGCGAGAATTGTTATCCTCTTTAAAACGAATTTTCTTTTCAGCACAATTAAGAACATTAAATGGCCTAAGTAAAAATGAATTGCATCACGCTTTTCCATATGGAGTTGCGATTGTTTTAGGAACAGTAGGCTATACGGGAGTGAGTCTACTTTGATTAAATCACAAAAAGGACAAGCTACCGTTGAATTGGCTTTAAGTTTAATTATTTTATTGTTTTTAGTTTTCGGTATTGTTGATTTCGGACGTATTTTTCATGCATATCTAACGCTAGAGCATGCAGGTCGGGAAGCAGGTCGAATCGCTAGCTTAGGTGCACTAGATACCGAAGTTGTACAACGAGCAAAAGAGTCCGCACCATCGCTTGAGGCTAATGATATTACTATTTCTGCAACACCTTCGGCAAGTAACCGAAAGAGTGGATCCTATGTCACGATAAATATGACATATCCAATAACTTTCTCGATTCCATTATTCAAAGAATTTCTGCCAAACCCTTTATTGGTTAGCACAAAAACTGTCATGAGGGTGGAATGAAAATGAAACCTTTCTTAAAACAACAAGAAGGTGCTGTCATTGTCTTGGTCGCACTCATGATGTCCATATTTGTTGGTTTCCTTGCGTTAGTGATGGATATGGGCTCCATTTATCTTGAAAAAAATAGACTCCAGAAAATAGCAGATGCTGCTGCATTAGCAGGTGCACAAGAGCTTCCAAATTATTATTCACAAGCAGAACAAGAGGTTCAAAATGCAATCCACTTAAACGGTGGAGATTTGACAAATTTTACAATGACGACAAATCAAAGCTATACCATGCTAGAGGTTATAGTCAGTAAAAAAGCAACATTCTACTTTGCCAAAGCATTAGGAATTAACGAGCCAATAGTGCAGGCAAATGCGCGTGTTGAACTCCAACCGCTATCAGCTGGCAAAGGAGCTATACCATTAGGTGTGCAACCAAGCTCAGATTTGTCTTTTGGGTCACTACAAACGCTAAAAGTTAGTGATTCTGCAACTGGAAACTTTGGTGCAATCGCCTTAACCGGTCCCGGAGCAAAAGACTATGAAACAGATTTAAAATATGGTTATGAATTTGATTTGAAAGTTGGAACAATTTTAAATACTCAAACAGGACAATTAGCAGGTCCAACAAAGCGTGCGATTGAGCATCGTATCTCTTTATGTCCCAACTCCACTTATTTAAATTACACAAATGATTGTTCGAGAATCGTACTTGTTCCGATTTTCGAGTCAATTCAGATTGATCAAAATCAGATTAAACAGGTTAAAGTCGTTGGTTTTGCGACGTTCTTTTTAGAAAGTGTGTCATCTACTAGTACAGGTGCTGTTGTTACAGGCCGATTCATAAATGAAACTCATGCAGGACAGTCTTCTTCTACACAAGCGAATTTTGGAACATATAGTTTTAAACTTACACAATAGTGGGTGATTATTATGAATACAAAAAAAATCTGGTTGTTAGCCATTCTTTTTGGCCTAACAATGTCAGCTATATTTTATATAGTTACTACAAATACAGGGAATACTACTCAAACGGTTATGGCAAAATCACCAGATCCTGAAGAGGATACCCTGGAAGAGGAAAACGTTTTACCAACGAACCCTACACTTGAAATTGCAAATGGAAAAAGAGCTATATCAATAGCAGTAGATGAAGTTCAAAGTGTATCGGGTTTTGTTAGACCAGGTTCTATTGTAGATATTATTGCTATTCTTCCTTCACCGACAGGCGATCAGAAAAGCTCCGAGATTTTATTAGAGAATATAAAAGTGCTAGCTGTTGGTAAAACATTAGTATCTTCTGAAGGAGAAAATCAAGAGCCCTATCAAATGATTACAGTTGAAGTTAATCCAACAGAGGGTGTATCCCTAGCACACGCTAAGGATGTTGGAACAGTTATCTTAATGTTAAAAGGAACTAAAGAGTAATGAAATACAAAGTTATAAAACAACGGAACCGTCCATATGAAGCTTACTTAATAAACTTAAGTGATCACCATATGGACGGTTCCGTTAGGATAAAAGGAACGATGCCGAATGAGAATGAATTATTATATACTTTCCGAGAAACGCATGTATTCATCAGCTGTAAAAATGCTGCTTGACGAGTTAGGTAAAATGAACAAAATCTATGAGATCTTTTCTGATCTGAAACAAGATCTTGAAAATTCAAAAGGAACAGTCGTTATTCTTGGTCCGAATACACTTAGCGATCCTTATGAGATTTGCCAAAGCATTACACGCGTTTATCCTTTAACTGCTGTACTTTTACTTTTAAACAAAGCTGATATTGATTATAAAAAAGCAATGTTTTCTGGCGCTGTCGATGTAGTTGATATTGATACAGATGAAACAGAGCTTGTGGAATCTTTCAAAAAGGCTGAACAAGTTATCAGTCTTAAACAAGAAACAGATCAAACTTTTAAAAGGCAAAAAGCAGCAAAGGTTATTACAGTCTGTAGCACAAAAGGCGGTGTAGGTAAAACAACGATCTCAGTTAATACAGCTGTTGCATTAAATAAACATAATTTAAATGTCGCAGTAATTGACTTAGATTTGCAGTTTGGTGATATTTCTTTATTGTTTGATGAACAGCCAAGTAAAACAATTTACGATTGGGTGAAACAATCATATGAAAATGGCGACAAATCAATCGATGATTATTTGGTTAAAACTAAGATGGGGATTGATATACTAGCGGCGCCAACATTACCAGAATTTGCTGAGCTAATCACGGGCGAGCATATTGCCTATTTGATTGAGACAATGAAACTCCAATATGATGCGATTGTAATTGATACACCTCCAGCCTTTGTTGATACAAGCTTAGTGGCACTTGAACATTCGGATCATATATTGCTGATCGCGTCATTAGATTTACCAGCCTTAAAAAATGGAAAGCTTGCCATTGATACGCTTAACTTATTGGGACTTAAAGAAAAAATTAGTATTGTGTTAAATCGTGACTCTGAAATGGAAGGTATGACGATGGAATTAATTGAGAATGTGTTAGGAATGAAGATACATTGGAGAATTCCGAGTGATTACAGAACTGTTATCTCTTCTATTAACAAAGGGGAACCATTTGTGCTATCTGCCCCAAGGACACCAGTTGCCAAAGCAATGATGAAAACGATAGAGCAATTGCTGCAGACAAAACCAGATGAGTTAGGAGTAACAGAAAAAGACAAAAAGAAAAGAAGTATACTCTTCTTTAAAAAATAGTTAACAGTTTTTCGGAGGGCGGAAATAGAATGTCATTATTAAAACGGCTAAATGAGAAAACGTCTTCTTTTAATGAAGGTAGAAGTGAAGGTGCTTCACCTCAAAAAAGAGAGGGAAGTATACCAAAAGAATCTGAACTTAAAATTGCGATGCAAAGTCATATCATCACTGAATTAAAAAAGAAACCGAATTTAACTGATGAAGAACAAAAACAATTAATTGAAAACGAGTCGATGAAATTTTTAAATGAAAGCAATGATCGGTTAACCTTTGAAGGAAAAAAAGAAATCATCGATATGGTTTCAAATGAACTAATTGGTTATGGACCTATCACAGCATTGCTAAATGATCCAGATGTATCAGAAATTATGGTTAATGGTCCATATCAAATTTACGTAGAGAAAAAAGGAAAGTTAGTATTAAGTGATTATTATTTTCGTGATAATGACCATGTGTTACAGGTTATTGAAAAAATAGTTTCTCCTCTTGGAAGAAGGATTGATGAAAGCAGTCCGATGGTAGATGCACGTTTGCCTGATGGTTCAAGGGT
The DNA here is from genome assembly GCF_900240995.1 of Bacillus sp. Marseille-P3661. Taxonomy (NCBI): domain Bacteria; kingdom Bacillati; phylum Bacillota; class Bacilli; order Caryophanales; family Bacillaceae; genus Bacillus; species Bacillus sp. Marseille-P3661. Next base: position 353,171 of record NZ_LT965956.1, on the reverse strand, counting down.
AAATGCAATTATTCCACCATTATCATTAGTAGGTCCGTCTATAACAATACGGAAATTCCCGCAAAACCGACTCCAAATTGCTGATTTAGTGCAGTTTGAATCCTTAACCGAGGATATGTCTAAATTTCTTGATGCTTGTGTAAAAGCAAGATTTAATATTTTTATTAGTGGTGGTACTGGGAGTGGTAAAACAAGTTTACTCAACGTTTTATCTTCCTTTATTCCCGATGATGAACGAATAGTTACGATAGAAGACGCAGCAGAATTACAGCTATCACAAGATCATGTTGTTTCCCTAGAAACACGTCCACCAAATATCGAAGGTAAAGGAGCTATTTCAATTCGAGATTTAGTCAAAAACTCTTTACGGATGAGACCTGATCGAATTGTAATAGGTGAGGTTCGCAGTGGGGAAGCGCTAGATATGTTGCAAGCCATGAATACTGGCCATGATGGCTCATTAGCTACAGGGCATTCCAATTCTCCACGTGAGATGTTATCGCGATTAGAGACGATGGTTTTGATGGCGGGTATGGATTTACCCATTCGGGCAATCAGAGAGCAAATGGCTGGTGCAATTGACCTTATTATTCAACAGTCTAGATTAAAAGATGGCAGTCGTAAAATTGTTAACATTACTGAAGTTATTGGAATGGAGGGCGAAACGATTGTCCTTCAAGATTTATTTTCCTTTAAACAAACAGGTACAGATTCAAATGGTAAGGTGATCGGTAAACATGTTTCAAACGGTATTCGTCCTTATTGCTCTGATAAATTAGAACAATATGGTTACGAGTTGCCCGCTGAATGGTTCAATGGGGAGTGATTCAGATGTTGATTTTTATATTTATTTTATCCACTTTGTGCTTTGCATTAATTGGTACTTACCGTTTAAAAAAGCAGCAGCAAGTGAAAAGAAGAATACAGCAATTGATCTTAAAAGATACAAAAAAATCTGATGTTAACGTTGAAAAAGAACCTAAAGACCAACAGAAATCTCCATTTAAGGAATTGATTAAGACTTTATCAAAAAATATCAAAACATCCAATCATAAGCGTTACAAGTTAGAAAATGAATTAGAAAGTGCGGGACTTCCTTTAAAGGTAGAGGAATTTATTTCGATTCGGTTAGGTTTATTCGGTTTAACCTTGATCGGCACACTGCTTTTAAAGTTTCATATATTGATAGCCATAATAGCAGCGTTGACTGTTTGGGTACTTCCGTCAATAGTTTTGAGACAGAAAAAAGCAGCTCGAATCGCTGTTAGTGCAGCACAACTTCCACAAGTCCTAGAAACAATGGCATCAGGAATGAAATCAGGTTTCAGTTTTATGCAAGCCATGCAGTTAGTTTCAAAAGAAATGCCGGATCCAATTGGTACGGAGTTTCAAAAAACAATAAAAGAAATAAATTTAGGAATTCCACTTGAAAATGCATTTGAAAATCTTCTACACCGATTACCAAATAAAGATTTAGAAATTGTTGTAACAGCAGTACTAATTCAACGTTCAACCGGTGGAAACTTGGTAACCATTCTAGAAACCATTCATGATACTATCTCTGAAAGAGTACGGATGAAGGACGAATTAAAGGCACTAACGTCACAAGGGAGAATGTCTGCACTAGTGATCACGTTATTACCTGTAGCATTAGGTCTATTATTAAATGTAATGAATCCCGATTATTTTGACCCAATGTTATCACACCCACTCGGTTGGGTTTTATTAGGTGCCGGAAGCATTTCAGCGATACTAGGGTGGTTCTTTATACAAAAAGTAGTTACGATTGAGGTGTAAATCATGGTTTATACACTATTATGGCTTATGTCTTTCTTGTTTTTTACAAGTATAGGCTATTTATTTCTTCTCCAATTGTTTAAAAATAAAATGATTATGTACCGACGTCTTGCTCCACTTTTGACAAATAATAATGAACAAAATATGCAAGAACAGAAAGAAAGTATACAAAATAAAACGTTATATGAACGATTGATTCGTCCAATGGTATTGAAAATCCGTCATTTTACTGTAGGAAAACTTCCAAAACAAAGAATGGAGCAAATTGATAAAAAACTTCAAGCAGCGGGTTATCCATTTGGATTATCTGCAGGAGATTTTGTTTTACTTCAATACGCTCTACCTCTTGTTATGTTTTCACTTTTTATAGCTATGTTTCTTCCAACATCTGACGAAAAGTTAAAAGTTGTTGTACTATCTGGTATCAGCGCATTGTTCACCTATGTATATACAAATTATTATTTAACTGCCAAAAGTAAGGTACGAATTAAAATGATTGAAAAAGCGATGCCTGACTTTTTTGATATGTTAAATGTTTCAATTGAAGCTGGAATGGGACTGGATGGAGCACTAAAAAAGGTATGTGGGCAAATGAATACCCCTTTATCAGCCGAATTTTTATCTGCGTTGGAAGATATGAAACTAGGTAAATCTCGACGACAAGCATTTATTGAATTAAGAGAACGTGTTCCTTCGGATTTCTTTAGAAGTGTGATGAATTCAATTATTCAAGCAGATCAAATGGGTATTGGAATGAGTAAAGTATTACGGACACAAACAACAAGGATTCGAGAAAAACAACGATTTGCAGCTAAAGAAAAAGCCATGAAAGCTCCAGTGAAAATGCTTATTCCAATGGTATTATTTATATTTCCTACTTTGTTTATTGTTCTGATTGGACCTGTAATTGTTAATTTAGTTACACAGTTTTTATAAGATTAGCGATCTCTAAGTATTTAATAGCCAATATACCAAAAAGATTAATCTGGTATAATGGCTATTTTATTTGTTTTTTTCGATATGAAGATTGCTTATAAATTAATATATAATTATAACAGACTGAATAAATAGATTACCCCAGCAATAGTTGTTAATAGACTAGAAATCGCAAAACATGGTAAGGTAGCTAGTAGGCTGTAAAAAATAATTTTGTAGCGAATGTAAGTAAATGGAGTAGATAAACCAAGCACATACATAGAATAGGAGGTTAGGTATGGGGGAAATTTTTGCAATTTTAGCACTATTTTTGTTCTCAGCAAACATAATTGTTACAAATATCGGTTCTAAGAAAATGGATTTAAATTATGGTTTTCTTATCTCTGTTTTCGTTAATGTTGTATTTTCATTTTTCCTTTTTGGGATTCATCTTTTCTTTTTTAGAACAGAGAGTCTTCAGTGGGATAATCTTGGCTTTATTTTGTTTTTATTAGGTGGCTTTTTCTCCACATACCTGGGACGCTTTTTGTTTTTCACGTCCATTATTAAATTAGGTCCAGCAAAAGCCAGTTCTTTTCAGGTTAGTAATCCTTTATTTACTTTCATCATTGCTTGGATGTTTCTGGATGAAAAACTGGGATTATTTGATTTAGTATGTATAATTTTTATCTTAATAGGTCTTTCTTTAGTTAATTATAAGCCTAAATCATTTAATAGCATTGATGAAACAGCCGCTACATATGATAAACAACTTTCAAAAAAAAGGGTATTTCCATCCAAATTGTTTCGCTCATCAATAACTGTAGCCTTGCTGAGTGGGATTTCATATGCCATCGGAAATGTGCTTAGAGGAGCTGGTGTCAGTGAGTGGAATGAGCCAATTTTGGGTGCATTCATTGGTGCTTGTATTGGGGTTGTGAGTCATGTAGTGCTTAATCCTCAAACGAGGAAAGTAGTAAAAAAGAAAGCTGCTTTTAAGCGAAACGGTGCATTATATTTTGTCTTGAGTGGTATTTTCACCATAATAGGACAATGTTTACTAATTGGCTCTATGTTTTACATTCCTGTTTCGATAGCTAATTTAATTACATTATCAACTCCTGTTATTGTAACACCTATAAGCTACTTTTTTTTAAAAAATCAAGAAGGTATCACAAAGATTACGGTTATTGGTATTATTACAGTCTTACTTGGTATCAGTTTGATATTGTTATAACACATCAACGTGATCCCTTCACCGATTCTAATAGTGTTTTTTTATAAACGGACTTATTAAAAAATAATTTATTATGAAAATACTGTTTATCGAAAATTGAACGTACACTAATATATACTGTTACCAGTAAAAATGTAGGCAATAATAGGTAAGAGGTAAGACCTTTGATTTTTATTACTTTGTATTTCAGGGGGATGAACGGATGGGAAATGGAGCTTTTCCTCGAGAATTGTTAGCGGATGTTGTTCCAAAACTAGTCGCAACAGCTAGAGGAGATCTAGCAGCTACACTTGTTATTCGTAATGGTAAATTGGTGAATGTTTGTTCGGGTGAGGTCGTAGAAAGAATTTCAATTGCTGTACAAGGCTCAAGAATTGCTTATGTTGGTTTTGATGTTGCACCTATGATTGGAGAGGAAACTAAGATTATTGATGCTGATGGGGCGTATATAGCACCGGGACTTTTGGATGGGCATTGTCATGTTGAAAGTAGTCAACTTACTGTCTCTCAATTTGCCAAAGCAATTTTACCGCACGGAACTACAGGCATTTTTTATGACGCACATGAAATTGCGAATGTTCTAGGTAAGGATGGTCTAAAGATGATGCTTGAGGAAGGAAGAATGACTCCATTGTCGGCTTATATGGCTATTGCATCTTGTGTGCCAGCCAGCAGTTTGGGGTTTGAAACACCTGGGGCGTTATTTGGCCCTGATGATATAAGAGAGATGATGACTTGGGGACCGGATGTGATTTCCCTCGGAGAAGTGATGAACTTCCCAGGTGTCGTTTTTGGTGACGAAGTGATGATGGGGGAAATTCAATCATCACTAAGAGCCGGTCGCGTGATTGATGGGCATTTTACTTGGCCTGTCGATGATTGGAAAATTAATGCATATGCGGCTGCAGGTATTACTAGTGATCATGAATTAACTAAAATCGAGGACGTAATCGAACGAGTTCGATTAGGTATGTATGCGATGATGCGCCGTGGTTCGGCCTGGCATGATGTGGAGAAAACGATAAAGGCTTACACAGAACGGAAAATTGATCCGCGACGATTAATGCTTGTAACAGACGACCGTAATGCAGAATCATTAGTACAAGAAGGACATATGGACTTTGTGGTTCGGCATGCAATTGCTCAAGGTGTACCGCCAGTTGTTGCATTTCAAATGGCTACAATTAACACAGCAGAGCGCTTTGGGATATCTCGAGATATAGGAACTGTGACACCGGCTTCGAATGCTGATATTATTTTACTAGATGGAGATCTTGCTAATGTTAAAGTTTCGATGACAATCGCAGCAGGGCAGGTAGTGGCTGAAAACGGTAAAATGACTGTGCAAATGCCGACTTATCATTACCCCAAAGCCGCTTTGCAATCTGTTCATATCAACCGATCATTGGTGAAACAAGAATTCGTGATACCAGCTCCTATCTCTGCTGGATTGATTGATGTCCGTGCGATTCAGTTAATTGAAAATAGTGTAGAAACAAAGGAAGTTTTTGTAAGTGTTCCGGTATATGAAAATCAACTATGTATTAACGAAAGCAATAACTTATGTAAAATAGCGGTCGTAGAACGTCATTCTGGAAAAGGAACTATAAATTTAGGCTTACTTTCTGGGGTCGGACTTACGAAACCAGCAGCAGTCGCGATGACAGTTGCTCACGATTCACATAATTTACTGGTTATTGGTAATAACGATGAGCTAATGGTCAAGGCAGGTAATACTGTAATAGATTTGAACGGTGGCATTGTTGTTGTCATGGAAGATGGAACAACAACGCAGCTCCGGTTACCAGTTGCTGGGTTAATGTCCATGGAAAGCTATGAAGTCGTGGCCGATCAATCAGCGGCTGTAAGTGCTGCTTTAAAAGCAGTGGGATGTAACTTAAATTACGCCTTTATGACACTTTCCTTACTGGCACTTGTTGTTATTCCAACGCTGCGAATTTCTGATAAGGGCTTAGTGAAGGTCACAAGTGATGGCTTTAAATTTGTTACTTTGTACAAGGATGATCCAACAGCTAAATATAAGTCTTAAATTGTTTACTAGCTCTGAAGTAGAGGGTAGACTTGTAGTAAATAAAAGTTAAGGAGACGAATTCTGATTTGAACTCGTCTCTTAAGTAATAGTCCTAAAATTATTAACTTTTCATTATTTTAGATGGATTGTTGACTTTATACGGAACAGGAACATCAATTAATAATGACTCATCCTCGACATCTTTACCCTTTGGTAATCGCTTTTTTACAATTTTCCCATCAAACTCAAGGGTATCATTAGGTTGTAATTCATATTTTTTCAATGTTTTAGTATGAGAGCACCACGCTAGTCCCACTTCGATTGGGTTTTCTTGTTGAATAACTACATTTTCTAACACGACAACTTCATCATTTTCCTCATTGAAATTGTTCCAGCTTAGTGCAAGTTGTTTCACAACTGCGGTGAAATGCACTTTGTCTTCTGGAAGCTCTATCTTAGGTTGTTTATCTTTTATGGCTGTTTTCTTTTTCTGTTCTTTTGTTTCCGATTTTTCCGTTTCTTTAGTAACAGGTTTTTCCTGCTTATCTGATGAAGTTAAGGCCGGAGTTTGATCAGTAGCTGATACACCTTTTGTGAAACTTGGTGATTGCATTTCTTTTAGATAGGCTGGATGAATACAGCTTAGGTTTCCATCTTGAAATTCGATCACAATTGTATTTCCCTCGTTTGTGTCACCATATATCTCATATCCTTTGATCCTAACAAGGCGTTGGTGTGTTCTTTCTTTATACCAAAATTCCCTTTTAACTTCTTTTGTGGTAGATAATCCCCATTCTCTAACTTTTTCCTCATAGTGTGATTCATCAGTGAACGTTTCGAATTCTCCCTTTGGGGGAAAATACAGTGTAGTATTAGAATCTTCGATATGTGGTAATGTAATGGCCAATGTTTACACGTCCTTTTCTAGGTTAAATAAGAAAGTGAATAATTATTTCTTTTTCTTCTTGTAAAAGGGTTTCAATAGAGTAGTTTCGAATATATTTTAGTATTGTCTTTATTGTGTTGTTTTTTAAAATATTTGTCAAAGGAGTTTATACATGAAAAGATACTCGGCAAGAAGTGAGGTACCAGTTCAAGAAAAATGGAATTTGGAAGACATCTATTCTGATGTTACCAAATGGGAGACAGATTATCAGCAAATTAATACTATGTCTCAGGCATTAAAAAAATATGATGGTGAAATTCATGATGGCCAGACCTTGTATCAATACCTAAAACAGCGGGAGGAGTTATCATTTATTTTGAATAAATTATATGCCTTTGCGATGTTAAAGGTAGACGAGGATACAAGGGATACAGTATCACAGTCCTATTTAGATCGTGTTAAACAACTAAGTGTAAAAGTTAGTGCAGCAACATCCTTTTTTATGCCTTTTTTATTAAGTTTAGATGAAGAAACGTTAAAAGCATACATAGACTCTGAGAAAGGCTTAGATTATTTCAAAGAAGATCTACTTGAATCTTTCCGCTATAAGCCACATGTGCTAACAAAAGATCAGGAAGAAATTATGTCGCAGTTAGGTGAGGCCCTCTCTGCACCTAGTACTACATTTGGGATGATTAATAATGCGGACATTAAGTTTGGAGAAGTAACTGGCGATGACGGGGAAAAAGTCGAGCTTACAAGAGGAATGTATGCAAAATTAATTGAAGATGAGGACCGTGAAAAACGGAGGGAAGCATATAAAGCATATTATAAGCCTTATCTACAATTAAAGAATTCTATTGCATCTACACTTTCTGCTGCAATCAAAAATAATGTGACAACTTCTAGAATTCGTCAATATCCATCAGCGTTGGAGAAAGCTTTGTTTGGCGATAACGTTCCAAAAGAAGTTTATGAAAATCTTATCCAAACGACGAAAAATAATATCGGTTCACTGCACCACTATACTGAGATTAGAAAAGCAAAATTAAATCTAGACGAACTGAGACAATATGATTTGAGTGTTCCACTCGTAAGTGGCGTAAAGCAAGTGATCCCATATGAAGATGCATATGAAACAATGTGCAAAGCTTTAGCTCCGCTTGGAGAAGATTATATTGACCTCTTAAAGGAATTTAAGCAAGGTCGGTATATTGATGTACGTGAAACACCTGGTAAACGCTCGGGCGCTTATAATCTTGGGGTATATGGTGTTCATCCGTATATTCTTTTAAATCATCAAGATAATTTAGATAGCTTATTCACATTAGTTCATGAATGCGGCCATGGTGTTCATAGTAAACTCAGCTCACAGCACCAGCCGCAAATTACAGCACGTTATAGTATTTTTGTTGCAGAAGTAGCTTCAACAGTTAATGAAATTTTATTAATCCAATACCTTTTAAAAACAGAAAAGAATGAAGATATACGCAAGCATTTAGTAAACCATTTTATCGATCAGTATAAAGGCACATTTTTTACTCAAGTTATGTTCGCAGAATTTGAAAAGAAAACACATGAAATGGCTGAGGAAGGCCTTCCGTTAAATGTAGATGTATTTAGTAAAACGTATGAAACCTTATTTAGAGAATATAACGGAGATACAATCGTGTTCGATGAGGAAGTAAAATTTGGCTGGTCAAGGATTCCACATTTCTATCGTCCATTTTATGTGTACAAATATGCGACTGGATTTGCTTCTGCTATTCAACTAGCAACGCAGATATTTGAAGGTGATGAAGAAACAACAAAATCATATTTGGAATTTTTAAAGAGCGGAAGTTCGGACTATCCGTTGGAGTTGTTAAAAAAGACCGGCGTGGATTTAACAACGCCTGAACCTATCGAGAATGCTTTAAAGCGATTTGATGAATTAGTGAAGGAGTTTTCGAGACTTTAAAGAGTTTATGAAAGAAGTTAAAGCAACATGAAAACAGCGCTCCAATTATTTGCGGAGCGCTGTTTTTCTATGGCATTTAAACGTTATTTCGATATTAATAATGAGCACTCAAGTTAAAGTGGATTATGGAGATACAGTAAGTTTACTATATTTAACCCCTTTTAAAGTTGTCAGCCCATCACTTAGTTTCTTTAGAACTCCGGCTCTCCCTTTCACGATAATGATTTCTAAACAATTATGATGGTCAATATGGTAGTGAGAGGTTCCTAATATTTGGTCATGGTAATTGTGCTGAATTTCAATTATTTCATTGACCAAGTTTTTTTGATGATGATCATAAAAAATTAAGATAGAACCTGCTACAATTTGTTCATCCTTTGTCCAATCATGCTGGACGATTGCTTCCCTGACTAGATCTCTTACAGCTTCGGAGCGATTGCTATACCCTTTTTCATTTATATATTCATCAAAGTTTTGTAAAAGATCTTCCGCCATTGAAACCCCAAATCTAGTAAGTTTAGTAGAACTCATGTATCTGCCCCCTCTTAAGCTAATCAATCTAGTATGTTTATATTATATATTTTATCGGCTTTAATTTAAAAAGGATATCTCTATTTTTTTTTATGTATTCTGAAGATTTTATCAACTGATAGACTTTTCCGAATTGTAGAATTTCGTAATTCGTGCTACGATTTAACTAAATTGTAACACGGAAAGTGATGGGGGAGATAACGTGAAAAAGACCTTTATGATGCTTTGTTTTTTCTTACTGCTATTTTCAATAGTAACAGGGTGTTCCTCAACTAATAAAGTAGATAGTAATGAGGAATTAATTATGAGTGAAGAGGTAGTAACCGATGAACTAATATTAGCTGTTGGTTCTGAACCCGAAACAGGGTTTGATCCAATCACAGGGTGGGGAAGATACGGCTCACCTCTTTTTCAAAGCACGCTACTAAAAAGAGATAATCAATTAAATATTGTTAATGATATAGCCACCAATTATACAGTAAGTGAAGATGGGTTGGTGTGGACTGTAGAACTTCGAAATGATGTGAAATTTTCTGATGGTGAACCGCTAACTGCTACAGATGTGAAATTCACTTTTGATAAGGCCGCAGCAGGCGGCTCTGTTGTTGATTTAAACGTTCTAGAACGTGTTGATGTTGTAAGCGATTTTATCATGACATTTACTCTGAAACAGGCCCAATCAACATTTATTAACAGTTTAGTGAATACCGGAATTGTGCCCAAACATGCTTACGGAAATGATTATGCCTCAAATCCAATTGGCTCTGGTCCGTATCAATTAGTGCAATGGGATAAAGGGCAGCAATTAATCGTTCAAGCTAATTCTGAATATTACGATACTAAACCATATTTTCAGAAACTTACCTTTGTATTTTTGGCTGAGGATGCAGCTTTTGCTGCAGCAAAGGCAGGGGAAATAGATGTTGCATATATACCAGCTGCATTTAGTAATCAACAAGTTCCTGGAATGAGGCTTGAGTCAGTACAAACTGTTGACAATCGTGGAATTATGTTTCCATATGTAAAAGAAGGAAAAACAACAAAAGATGGCGACAAGATTGGTAACGACGTTACTGCTGATTCAGCTATTCGCCATGCTATTAATATTGCAGTGGATCGACAAGTTCTCGTAGAAGGTGTGTTAGAAGGACACGGAACACCTGCCTATACAGCAGTAGATGGATTGCCTTGGTGGAATCCAGAAACAGTCTTTGAAGATGGTAAAATGAATCAAGCAAAGGAAATCCTTGCTGCAGCAGGATGGAAAGATACTAATAATGATAGTATTCTTGAAAAAGGATCATTAAAAGCTGAATTTACACTCTTATATCCAGCAAGTGATAGTATTAGACAGTCTCTAGCTATTGCTGTTGCAGATATGATAAAACCTTTAGGAATTCAGATCCATGTTGAAGGGAAAAGTTGGGATGATATATATAAGTTGATGTATTCAAATGCAGTTCTTTATGGATGGGGAAGTCATGATCCTTTAGAAATGTATAACCTTTATCATAGCAAAAATGCTGGTATAGAACTGTTTAACACTGGCTTTTATCATAATCCTATTGTTGACGAATATTTAGACAAAGCTTTGGCTAGTACAAGTGAGACGGAAGCAAATGACTGCTGGAAAAAAGCCCAATGGGATGGAGAAACAGGCTTAAGTGCCAAAGGTGATGCACCATGGGCTTGGTTAGTTAATATCGATCATCTTTATTTAGTAAAAAATAACCTTGATATTGGTATACAGAGAATCCATCCTCACGGACATGGATGGCCAGTAACCGATAACATCGTAGAATGGAAAAGGAATTAACTCGCATGCGGTACTATAGTAGATTAATAGGGACCTTTCTAATAATGAAAGGTCTCAAAATGGCCACGCTATTATTTGCAATTTGCTTGATCTCTTTTTTATTAGTTAAAAATTCACCAATTGATCCCATTCAGGCATATATCGGAGCAGATATGTTGAAGGTTGGACCAGAGCAACGTGAAAAAATCGCTGCTTATTGGGGATTGGATCAACCGGTTATGAAACAGTTTTGGACATGGTTTGCTGCAATGGTATCAGGAGATTTAGGAACATCCATGATTTTTCGGCGTCCGGTAGCTGAAGTTATAGGTGAACGTTTTATGCACTCGATCGCTCTTATGAGTACAGCATGGATTTTATCCGGCGTGATCGGGTTTATAATGGGTGTAGTTGCCGCGATGAAAAAAGATACATGGATAGATCGGATCATAAAATGGTATTGTTTTACCCTTGCATCTACCCCTACATTTTGGATGGGACTTCTCTTTTTAATAGTATTTGCTGTATGGTTAGGGTGGTTTCCGATTGGAATGGGAGTACCAGTAGGCATGCTAGCAGAAGAAGTTACATTAATGGATCGAATTAAACATCTAATTTTACCTGCATTGACACTTAGTTTCATAGGAGTTGCAAACGTTGCCCTGCATACCCGTCAAAAGCTAATTGATGTACTGTCAAGTGAATACATTTTATTTGCAAGAGCTAGAGGTGAGCGTGGTTTTCAATTGTTTTGGAGACATGGGTTGCGCAACATTGCTTTGCCAGCCATTACACTCCAATTTGCATCTTTTAGTGAATTGTTTGGTGGAGCAGTCCTGGCAGAGCAAGTTTTTTCATATCCGGGTCTTGGACAAGCCACTGTAGAAGCTGGACTTCGAGGAGATGTTCCGTTATTACTTGGATTAGTGATTGCTAGTGCTATGTTTGTATTTATAGGCAATCTAGTAGCAGACCTTATTTACTTACTTATAGACCCAAGGATGAGAGAGGTGCGTTCTTATGAAGACTAAAAAGCTTAACCGTCCTTATCCTAAATGGAATCAAAGACAGCAAACCATTTTTATTTTGGTAGTTGCACTTACTTTGCTAGTAAGTGTGATTTTAGGAGGTTCATTACTTAATAGTGACCGACTCGTCTCAAACTTACAGTTTCGAAACGCACCTCCATCTCTAGAGTATTTTTTCGGTACAGATTGGTTAGGTAGGGATATGTTTACGCGAACGATAATGGGTCTTACATTAAGTATCGGAGTAGGTGCAATCGGGGCAATATGCAGTACAACCATTGCGGTGTTTTTAGGCTTAGTAGCTGCGACCATGGGTAAAGTCGCTGATAATATTGTAACATGGCTAATTGATCTTTTCTTAAGTGTCCCGCATCTAGTCACACTTATTTTGATTGCATTTGCATTTGGAGGTGGACTAAAAGGTGTAGTCATTGGCATTGCTCTTACACATTGGCCAAGTCTTGCTCGAGTAATTCGATCAGAGGTTATGCAGCTTAGATCAGCAGAATTTGTACAGATTTCTCACAAAATGGGCAAGTCCCGGTGGTGGATTGCAAAGAAACATATAATGCCACATTTAATTCCACAAATCACTGTTGGGATATTATTACTATTTCCACATGCAATTCTGCATGAAGCGGCGGTTACGTTTTTGGGGTTAGGATTATCTCCACATCAGCCTGCAGTTGGAATAATACTTTCAGAATCAATGCGTTATCTATCAACAGGTATGTGGTGGCTTGCATTCTTTCCGGGAATTTGTTTGCTTATGATTGTACTTTTATTTGATGTGATTGGAGAAAAACTACGTATGTTAATAGATCCTCACAGAGCGCATCATTAATCTTGTAGGTTTTTTATAGAGGTAGGAGATGAGGGGATTATGTCAAAACCAATACTTGAAGTACGTGATTTATCAATTTCATTTACACAGTACACAGGTGTTTTTCGCCAGAAAACTAATAAAGTAATTTCTAGTTTAAATATAGAAATGATACCGGGTGAAATTATTGCAATAGTCGGTGCAAGTGGATCGGGGAAAAGTCTATTAGCACATGCTATTCTTGGCATTCTTCCAAACAATGCACAAATCAGTGGTTTGATAAAATTTGAAGGGGAAGAATTAACATCTATACGGCAAGCTGAAATAAGAGGGAAAGACATTGTTATCGTTCCGCAATCTGTAAACTTTTTAGATCCTCTAATGAAAGTCGGTAAACAGGTACGTGCTGCTGTCAACGAGGGCGATCGTATAAAAGCCCAAAGATATGTATTTGATCGCTATCATTTAGAAACACATGTCGAAAACAACTACCCATTTGAACTTTCTGGGGGTATGGCTAGACGAATATTAGTTTCAACGGCAATGGTTAGTGGTGCTCGCGTCGTAATTGCTGATGAACCTACGCCTGGATTAGATTCAATCGTTATAGAAGAAGCGCTAAATAATTTTCGTGAGTTCGCGGACAAGGGCTGTGCTGTTATGCTAATTACTCATGATATTGAATCAGCATTAAAAATTGCCGACAAAATTGCAGTATTTTATGCAGGAACAACAGTTGAAATAGCACCAGTAGCTGATTTTAGTGGGAAAGGTGAATCGTTGCGTCATCCGTACAGTAAAGCATTATGGAGAGCGTTGCCGCAAAATGATTTTATTCCGATTTCTGGTTTTCAGCCCCTGGCTTCTGCGTTGCCACAAGGATGTCTATTTGCCCCTCGCTGTGAACAAGCTACATCTGAATGTTCTTCTAAACAGCCGGAAATTAAAAGTCTGCGTGAAGGAATGGTGAGGTGTTTCCATGCAACTTAAAGCAAACAATTTAGGAGCGCGTTATGGTAAAGGGGCTTGGTTATTTAGAGGAATTGACTTCTCTCTTGAAGCAGGGGAGATTGTTGGTTTACTAGGTCCTAGTGGTTGTGGGAAAACAACATTTAGCCGGATGTTATCAGGCTATGATTCCCCTGAGGAAGGCTATGTAACTCTAAATGAGAATCCATTGCCAACTCAAAGCTATTCACCCGTTCAACTTGTATTTCAACATCCTGAGAAAGCTGTAAATCCACGTTGGAAAATGAAGAAAATCCTCAACGAAGGGTGGGAGCCTGATCAGCAGCTTCTTTCCATGCTAGGGATTCAGGAAGAATGGTTGACTCGATGGCCGAACGAATTATCAGGCGGGGAATTACAGCGGTTTTGTGTAGCTCGATCACTAAGTCCGGAAACACGATTTCTGATTGCAGATGAGATGACTACGATGTTAGACGCCATTACACAAGCCCAAATTTGGAATGCAGTTTTAGATATTGCGAGTGAACGAAAAATGGGGATTCTAATTATCAGTCATGAATGGAATCTTATGAAAAGACTTTGTACTAAAGTCGTTGATTTTAAGAAACTGATTAGCGTTTAAAGCAAATTAAATTATTTTTACTTTTATTAAGGAGATGTTATTTCTGCCAAAGGGCGGAGATAGCATCTTTTTTTAGTTTTTTTAGATTAAGTTTGGTTCTTTTTTATATTGTTTTTAGGATGTTCCGTCTATAAGAACGATTAATACATTTTTTTAAGCTTAAGCGTTATTATTTTTATAAAATGTTAGTAAATTACTGTTAAGGAGGAGTATAATTTTACTAAGTATTCCAAATTTTAGACATTTTTACTTCTTCGAACAGTAGAATATCGTCTTTTATAAAGATGGAGGCATTTATATGCGTTTATTTATTTTCATGTTATGTCAAACAATTTTTTCGATTATTTTACATGGTTCTAGGCCGCTAGTCTCTTTATATTCTCATTCATTAGGCGTAAATGAAGCAGTAATTGGGCTACTTGTCTCCGGATTTGCAGTTATGCCGATGCTGTTTGCCATTAAAATTGGCAAGTGGTTGGACGTATTTGGAGCACGAAAATTAACTGTAATAGGTGGAACAGGTATCGGACTTGCATTTATAATCCCTGCTCTTTATCCCCATATTTATGCCTTGTTTCTCTCCCAATTAATAATGGGAATTAGTCATTTAGCCACACTTGTTTCGCTTCAAAAAACAGTTGGAAATTATCCTGGAAATAGGGATAAACTAATGGCAACGTTTAGTTTAACTGGATCATTTGGTGAATTAGTTGGACCATTGGCATCAGGTTACCTATATGAATACTACGGTTTTGCATTTTCCTATAGAGTAGCATTCTTTTTGACAATTATCGCTATAATGTCAGCTTTCTTGGTTAAAAGTGAGCATTGGAACACAAGAAAGGATGAATCATTGCAGCCACCGCAAAATAGTGGAAAAGAATCCACATGGAAATTATTAAAACAAGTTAATCTTCGTAAAGCTGTTCTTATAAGTGGATTGGTTCTTTATTCAAAAGATTTGTTTGTTGCTTATTTTCCTGTTTATGCTAGTCAAAATGGTATGGGTGCATCCGAAATAGGTATTCTCCTGTCTGTTATGGCAGCAGCAGCTATTCTAGTCAGGATCATTCAATTTAAATTGGTACATACATATGGTCGAGGGAAAGTAATTTTATATACTTTATCTTTAAGCGGTATTTCATTCGTATTAATTCCATTCTTTACAAATCAAATTATGTTAGGTTTTTTAGTCATGTTACTAGGTGCGGGTTTAGGCTTGGGGCAACCGATTAGTTTAGTTTATGCCTTAAATGTAAGTCCTGCACATCGACAAGGAGAGGTACTAGGTTTAAGATTGACGTTTAATCGGGGGTCCCAATTCATTGCACCGTTCATATTTGGTAGTATTGGTACAATGGCGGGGATTTCGCCTGTATTTTGGTTAAGCGGACTCGTATTAATGGTTGGTGCGAAATATACGAGGATGAGAAAGGAAGATTCTAATATTCCGCAAATTAAAAAAGAAAAAACAGCAGAATAGCTTATTAACTGTGAGTTTCCTGAAAGAAGGGATTCAATGTATTACTGCTTATTGTTTCTACATTTGATTTATGCAATTGCATTACATGGGTCAAAGCCAATTGTATCACTTTACGCAGACTCCCTCGGGGCATCGACTATACTGATAGGTATACTCGTGGCAGCTTACTCTGTTTTTCCGATGTTAATTGCTATTAAAGTTGGTAAATGGCTTGATCATCATGGTGCAAAAAAACTTCTATTAAGCGGTGCTACTTTAATTATTTTTGCAGTGTTATGTCCGGTATTTCTTCCAAACATAACAGGGCTGTTTATTTTACAAATTCTCTTTGGTATTGCCCAAATCTTTGTAAACGTATCTATACAAAAAACAGTCGGAAATTTAGAAGGATCACGTGACCAATTAATTGCAACATTGAGTTTTGTAGCATCCTCTGGTGGATTAATTGGTCCGCTATTATGTGGGTATACATACGAACATTTAGGTTTTAAATCTACTTATATAGCTTTGTTCGTACTCGTATTAATTTCGTGGTTGTTTGTTGTAATTATACCCGCTAAAAACTATCCTAAATTTAACTTCAAGCAACAAGTAAAACAAACTTCCTCGTTTAGTTTACTTAAGAAAGTAAGTCTTAGAAACGCATTAATTATTAGCGGACTTTCAATATATTCAAAAGATTTATTTGCAGCATACTTTCCAATATTAGCAAGTGATAAAGGATTAAGTGCTAGTACCATTGGATTACTTCTTTCTCTTTCAGCTGGTGCTTCAATGGTCGTTCGCTTATTGCAAGCAGTTTTAGTTCATCGCTTTGGCCGTGGCTCGGTACTACTTACAACACTAATACTAAGCGGAATTAGTTACCTAGCGATCCCTTTTTTGGATGACCCAATAATCATGGCCAGTTTTGTAGTGTTATTAGGTGCTGGGCTAGGACTGGGTCAGCCTTTAAGTTTAGTTTATGCTCTAAACTCATCACCTCCTGAACGCCAAGGTGAAGTACTTGGCCTTCGATTAACGTTTAATCGCGCTGCACAAGTGATTGCACCTTTGATGTTTGGGGCTATAGGAGGATTATCTGGAGTAAAATTAATTTTTTGGGCTAGTGGTGCGATTTTATTTATTGGAACTTATTTTACTCGAACATCTGCTAATGAAGAGATGCCAGATGAACAATTGGTAAAAAGTAAATAATACGTAGAAAACTTCCATTTATGGGAGTTTTCTACACATTCATAGCAAAAAAGTATTCAGACCATTCCGTATAGAAGAACCCTCCCGTTTTTTTTGGTCTCATAGCAATTAGAATAATAGTAATTACGATTTAAGGGAGGATTATATGAGCAATAATCTTGAACTCACTTTTGCATGTTGGAATTATGATCGAATTAGTGCGTTAACAAATGGAACTGTCTCTCCAAAAGGAATTGATTTAAGGTGGCTTAATTTACCTGTTGAAGAAACTTTTTTTAGAATGATGAGAAATCAAGAGTTTGATGTAGCCGAACTGTCATTATCATCCTATTTGTTAGCTAAAGATCGTGGCTTTCCAAATTTCACAGCGATACCAGTTTTTATGTCGCGTTCGTTTAGACATTCGGGTATTTATATAAATGTTAATTCTGGAATTAACAGTCCTGAAGATTTAAAAGGGAAACGAGTGGGTATTCCTGAATATCAATTAACCGCATGCTTATGGATTCGAGGTATCTTAGAACATGAATATGATGTGAAACCATCAGACATGTTTTGGTTAACCGGTGGACAAGAAACACCTGGTCGAATTGAAAAGTTTAAATTGGATTTGCCATCAGATGTTCATATTGAACCAATTGGCGAAACACAAACTTTAAATGCTATGCTCGAATCTGGTGAAATTGACGCCTTTATTGCACCGCGAGCTCCCTCTAGTTTCTTGAAGAGTTCTCCAAATGTAAAACGATTATTTGAAAATTATGAGGTAGTGGAGAAGGAGTATTTTAGCAGAACAGGAATTTTCCCAATTATGCATGTAGTAGCCATTAAGGATGAAATTTTAGAAAGAAATCCTTGGGTGGCAGCAAACTTATATCAAGCATTTGTTCAAGCTAAAAATGAAGTATATGAAGGCTTTAAACAAACTGCTGCACTGAAAGTTACGCTCCCATGGCTACAAAGTGAGCTTGAGAGAACGAAAGCAATTATGGGTGAAGATTTTTGGCCATATGGATTTGCGAATAATATCAAAACGATTGAGGCTGCGATTCAATATTCATATGAACAAGGTATGATTAAGAATAAGCTTAACGCTGAAGATTTATTTGCAAAAACAACTATGGAGGAATTTGTAATATAAGAACTCAAGACTGTTTTCTTTTGGAAATAAAATAATCATGCAATTGAAGACCAAATCGCATAGGATTTGGTCTTTTAAAGTTAATAGGTATGGTCTCAACATTTTAGAAAAAGTTAGAGAGTGTAATATTACAATCAGCGCTTAATAATAGCTGCGACTCATTTATATCTGAAACTTTGCTCTAGATATAACATACGATTGTCCATGTACCGTATGCAAGAACGTTTGGTACTAATTTAATCCGTCACCATTTATTCTATAAATAGAGTAATGTGTTGTTATCTAAACCAAGGAGAGGGCGATTCATAAATGATGAATAAAATAAAAGCTGCGGTTGCGGTTAATGATAGAAAAACTGAGATTCAGGAATTTCCTTTTCCTGATATTCCTGCTGACGCGGGTCTTTTAAAGGTAGAAATTGTCGGGGTATGTGGAACGGATGTGGATTATTATCGAAAAAAGCAAACTCCACGGATTTTAGGTCATCATGTTGTAGGGAGAATCGAACAGATAGGAGAAATTGCTTCAAAAAAATGGGATGTATCTTCAGGTGATCGAATTGTAATGGAAGAATACATTCCTTGTGGTCAATGTATTCATTGTCGTAAAGGAATGTATCGCTCATGCTTAGATACAGATCCTAGAGCAAATGGTATTCGCTATGGAGCAACACCTATTGATGTTTCACCTGCTCTATATGGTGGGTTCTCACAATACATGTATTTACACCCAAATGCTGTAATTCACAAAATTTCGGAGCATGTTCTCGACGTTGAAGCATCCTTTGTGTTGCCGCTTTCCAATGGCTTTGAATGGATGTGTATCGAAGGAAACGTTAGTCCGGGTAAGGTTGTTTTAATTCAAGGTCCAGGTCAGCAAGGATTAGCGTGCGCACTTGCTGCTAAATACGCAGGTGCTGAAGTTATTGTTACAGGGAGATCAACTAGTTTAAAAAGATTAGAATTAGCTAAAAAATTAGGCGTGGATCATATAATTAATATTCATGAGGAAGATTTAGTTGAAAAGGTCAAAGAAATAACAAAAGGAAAGATGGTCGATCTTATATTGGATGTAACCTCCGGTGGCAGCGGTCCTGTGCAATCCTCTTTAGCTGTTGCTAATAAAGGCGCTACTATCATACTTGGTGCTTATAAATATCAGAAACTATCGGAATTTGATATTGATGAAGTTATTAAGAAAACGATTACTATCAAAGGTGTTCGCGGCCATAGCTATCAATCGGTTGAAATGGCAATTGAGTGTATAGAATCTGGAAAGTTTCCAATCAAAATTATGAATTCTCATAACTATCCTTTAGACCAAACTGACGCAGCCCTAAAAACAGCTGGAGGGGAAGGAGAGCCCTTTCCATTATTAGTCACTGTTTCACCATGGATATAGTTAGAATGTAAGCATATATAGAGAAACCCATCATATCTTAATGATGGGTTTTTTAACTTATAAAGATAGTATTACTAACTCATTACCATGTAGCCCATTTTTTTGGAGATATGTTCAGCAGAAGCCTTCACTTCTTTGGCATATTTAGGGATTGTTTTCCGATTCATTCTTTGAACTGGTCCAACGATGTTTATAGCCGCTATAATTTCATTGTTATGGTTAAAAATTGGTGCAGCGATTGAGCATACACCTACAATATATTCCTCATTGCTAACTGCATAGCCTATTTGCTTAATTCGTTCGAATTCATCTTTTAATATATCTGGCTTAATAATGGTATAGTTCGTAAACTTTTCCAAACCAGAGTTTAAAATTTCATCAACAAAAGTAGGGGATTTATAAGCAAGAATCACTTTACCAGAACTTGTACAATGTAATGGATTTTTGCTACCAACTTTTGTCGTAATTCGTACAGGTTGATCGCATTCAATTTTTTGAAGATATACTACCTCTTGTTGGTCTAACAGCACAAGATGTGCCGTTTCATTAACCTTATTTACTAGTTGCTGCAACTCAGGCACTGCCTCTTGATGTATTTCAAGATTTGCCGTTAGCACATTGCTCAATGTAAGGATTGAAAATCCCAAACGATAGCGATTCGTCTCTTTGTTTTTTTTAACAAAGCCTTCGCTAGCAAGGGTGGAAAGTAATCTGCTAACTGTACTTTTTCCGAGACCTAGCTCAGTAGCTAATTCACCTGTCTTTTTCTCTTGATTTGTGTCTGAAAAACTTTTTAATATTTGTAACGCATTTTTAACAGAAGATAGTGTATATTCTTGTTTTGTCGATTTCATGAGATACCTCCTTTTTTGTGTCGAAAACCGCATTTTTATAGTAGAAAATATGAAAAGTAAAAATAAAATCTTGTAAATATTCTGAATAATATGATATCCTTTAATTGTTAAAATTTTAAGTTCTTGTTCTTCTATACGGAAAAAGAAATACAAGAAATGTTTATCAGGTTATTTGTAAAAGGGAAATGGAAGGTGGGGTTATGGTGTCTAAAACAAAAGATTCACTCTCATCTGTAGCAAATGCCATGAGGTTATTAAAGGAGTTTTCAATTGAGGAGCGTGAATTAGGAATTAGCGAGCTGAGCATGAGGCTAGGATTAGCTAAAAGTACAGTTTTCAGATTAATGAATTCGTTAAAAGAAGCTCAATTAGTTGAGAAGAATGAGGAAACAAAGAAATATTATCTTGGTATTGGTGCATTAGAGTTAGGTTTTGTGGTTTACCACTCTCTAGAATTAAGGAAGAAAGCGCTTCCCTATATGGATCAGTTGATGAAACGTACGAGACGTGTTGTCCGCTTAGCGACTTACGATCATGGTGGAATCGTTTATTTGGCAAAAAAACGGCCGGATGAAGATGACCCAACCATATCAGATATCGGAAATAGAGCTCCTGCCTACTGTACATCGGTTGGTAGGGTATTATTAGCTCACCAACCTGAACAAGAGATTATTAGAGTATTGAGTGATAAACTTGCAATCCATACAAGTACTACAAAGATTTGTCCAGAAGTCATAAAAAAAGAATTAACACAAGTACAACAAACGGGATTTGCCGTTACATATGGTGAATATAGAAATGGTGTTGGTTCGGTGGCTGTTCCGATTTATAATGATTTCGGAAGAGTAGTCGGAGCTATTAGTTTAACAGGACCACAAAATTATTTTCATTCAATTAAACTAAATAACTATGTTAATGAACTCAAAATGCATAGTCGATTAATTAGTGAACAACTTGGACTAGAGTTTGCGCTCTAGTTCAAGTTTTTTTATAAACTTAGAATATAATCTATTGCACATACTGTTCAGTTGCAGTGGTCTGCCTGTCATGGAATGGTTCAGTATGGAGGATTTGCAGCTTTCGCATCAGAGCGAGGAAGATTATTTAAAAATTTGATCAGACAATACTGAATAGGGGTACCAACGTCTTGCTACATAAAATTTTTAAACATTATTTATTATTGTTCTGCATAAAGGAACCAATAGTTTTCTGAAAGTTACGAAAGCTTTAAACTGACTTTAATAGTAGTAAATCTTTAAAAAAGGGGATGTTTAAATTGTTAAAGCCAGAGGTAAATGAGAGATTATGCAGAGTAGGTAAAGATACACCGATGGGGGAAGTTTGGAGACGCTATTGGATTCCAGCATTATTGACTGAAGAGTTACCTGAACCAGATAGTGATCCAATACGTGTAAAATTACTTGGGGAAGAGCTACTAGCATTTAGAGACACAGAAGGGAAAGTTGGATTAATAGATGAATGGTGTCCACATCGCCGAGCATCACTATTCTGGGGAAGAAATGAAGAGTGTGGCATGCGCTGTGTATATCATGGTTGGAAGTTTGATAGAGAAGGTCAATGTGTAGATATGCCTAACGAACCTGATGAAAGTAGTTTTAAAAACAAAGTAAAAATTGCTGGATATCCTACTTGGGAAGCGGCAGGAATTGTTTGGACATACATGGGACCAAAAGAAGAAATGCCTGAAAAACCTGACTATGAGTGGTTACGTGTTGGTGAACAATATGTTGGTGTATCTAAAACTTTTGAAAATGCTAACTGGGTGCAAGGATTGGAAGGAGGAATTGACACTTCTCACTCCTCATTCGCCCATAATGAGAATATTAAAGATACAAACGCATTACGAGCAAAGGTTAAAAATCCTAAGCTAGAAGTTGAAAAACGTCCACATGGATTTACGTATGTGGGTATTCGTGACTTAAAAGAACGCGGTGTTTATATTCGTGGTTATCAGTTCATTATGCCTGCTCAACAAATGAGAGGTGCAATGACTAAATGGAAAGATGGGGTAATGGAAGAGTTTCCTAGTATTGCAGGTCACATCTGGGTTCCAATTGATGATGAAAATACGTGGGTGTATAACTTCGTTTACAGTGCAGATCCTGCGATACCATTTACAAAAGAATTTGTTGCTGAACATGAAGCGTTTTTTGGTAGAGGACCAGAAGATGTATTACCTGGCTATCGCCTAGTAAGAAATGCATCAAACAACTATTTGATTGATAGAGATCTACAACGTAACAAAACTTTCACAGGAATTAAAGGTATTAATACTCAGGATTATGCGCTACAAGAAACAATGGAAAAACCTTTACCAGATCGTTCAAAAGAAAGACTTGGAACGGCTGATACTGCTATTATTACAGCACGACAGCTATTGCTTGAAGCTGCAAAGCAATTGGAAGATGGCGATAAAAATCTAAGGGGTATAGATCCATCAACACATAATGATGTACGTGGTTGTGATAAATTATTGCCACCAGGAAACGTAGATTGGCGCGAAGCATTAAAAGAAGACCTAAAATCTAAATTTAAACCTTTAAATGTATAAAAGTTTACTGCTAATTTAGTTCAACATTTATGTTGGGCTAAATTAGCTCCTCTTATATCTAATCTAATGCAGTAGCAAGAATAGATCTTGTATCTTTTCTAATGAATTATGAAGGTAATAATCCATTAGAAAAGGTATGAGGTACTTAGTAAGAGGAGATTATTAGTTGGAAGTAAATCTAATGAAAAACATATGAAATTATATCTAAAAAAAGTAATTAGCTATTCATACATAACACTTAAACAGCAGACGGATTTTAACACATATATTCAATTATTCATTTTTTTAAGGCTCCAAAAAAGTTAAAGGAGGAGTGTTGGATGGATATAGATTCAATTAAATCTTTTTTACTAATGTCCGAAATCGGCAATTTAACAGAAACTGCGGAACGTTTGTATTTAAGCCCATCATCACTAACAGGAAGAATAAAGAAAATTGAAAAAGAATTAGGGGAAGAACTTTTTATCTTAAAAGGAAGAACCCTATCTTTATCACCAGCTGGTTTGACATTCCTTCATTATGCAAAACAAATATGTGAATTAGAAGAAGAATTGGAGAAACAGCTTCAATTATTAAGTGTAGAGGAACAGCGGTTTAGAATTGGGGTTTCTCCGTCTATATCAACTTATATGTTGCCGAAATTAATTAAAGAGTTTAAAACATTATATCCTAATCTACAGCTTAATCTTATTTCTTTTCCAGGAGGAAAAGTAAGAGAGGCATTAATAAATAATGAAATAGATTTAGGTATTGTTCAAAGTGGGGAAAAATATGAAACCATTGAATTTAAACACTGGTTCTCGGAAAGAGATATTATGGTTGTTTCGGCCAATAATCCATGGGCTGCTAAAAAAGAAATTTATGTTGAGGAATTAAAAAATCAACCATTATTAGCATATCAGCGCTATACCTTTTTGTGGAAGAACAGATTAAAATGGATGTTGCAACATGGTGTCAATCCTTGGATTGGCCTAGAATTAAGCCATATTGAAACAGTAAAGGAAATATTATTAAACGATTATGGCTATTCATTTTTACCGATACATGGTATTGAGAACGAACTAAAGAATGAGCAATTAATTGAGGTTAAGATTCATGGAGCCCCGTCATGGACAAGAGAAACATATTTTATATCAAATAAAAATAAGCCGCTCCCAGCTATATATCATGATTTTATTGATTACGCTATTTCGAAAATAGCAAGTGATCACTTTCAAAAAGAGGGGAAACTAATATCATGAACTTAGATACATTGCAGATGGAGACGTTTTTAACTGTTGTAAGGGAAAAAAATTTTAGACGAGCAGCCAAATTACTTAATGTATCTCAACCAACAGTTACACTAAGAATTAAAGCGTTGGAACAGAATATAGGTGCACAATTAATTAATAGAAGTGATAACCAAATCACATTAACACCTGCAGGGCAAACTGTTATTAAGTATATTGAAAAAATTATTTTTGTAATTTCGGAAGTAAAGGATCATCTTTCAGGAATTTCGTCTTCCAATAACCGTTATTCCATTGCAGCAATTCCTTCATTTTGTACTTATGCATTTCCGGCGATTCTACAGGAAAAAAATGCGTTGGCACAAACACAATTTACAATAAAAAATGTAACCTCTATGAAGGTATTACAACTTGTCTCCGATGGCGCAGTTGAATTTGGTGTTATGCGTGGTCCTTTTAATAGTACTCTCGCTGAGAATGTCGAAGCAAAGGTATTATATGATGAACGAATTTTCCTTGCGCAATCAAAAATTCAGAGTGAGAACCTTGATAAGGAAGTTACAATTGAAGACGTTCTTAAACAAAATATTATTACATTTGAAAGAAGATTTTGGTCGTTTTTTGAAAATCGTGTATTAGAGCTTGGACTAAATTTTAATGCAGAATTAATTGTAGACAGTGAAATCACTGCTAAAAAACTAGTAGCAGAAGGACTTGGGGTAACATTGCTGCCTGAGTTTTCAATCAGAAATAGTGATGATGAGTTTTTATCTTTCAAAGAGATTGAAGATTTTAAGATTACAAGAAGTGCTTATTTAGTATATAGGAAAGATACAAATGAAGAGCTAGTTGACAAATTCTACAATTGGGTCCAACAGAGCCTAAATCGAAGAAGTAAATTTAATGTTTTTAAACAAAATGAAACAATCAAATAGTGAAGAGACAAATATATCAACCCACCTCTTGGTGGGTTTTTGTATAGTATTCAATAGATAATTAATGTGAATGAAAAGGAGATGGACTAATGGACAGTAATCTAGTAATAAAAACATGCGGTGTGATTGGATTGGGAAGTATGGGAAAACCAATGGCAAATCATATAAAAAATAATGGGTACAGGGTAATAGGATATGATATTAACCAAGAAATGATAACAGCTGCTGCAGCTTTAGGTATTAAAACTACTCCTTCAATTGTTACGATTGGAGAAAAGTCAGATTTAGTATTAATTATGGTACAAAATGATCAACAAGTAAGGGAAATTATCTTAAGTGAAAATGGACTTGTAAATACATTAAGGAAGGAGACAATCATATGTATTGCAAGTTCGATTTCACCTTTTACATGTAAAGAGATCGAAATTATAACGAAACAAAAGGGAATTAGACTATTAGACACACCTGTATGTTTGGGTCAAGAGGCTTGTAATAATGGAACACTAACCGTTTTCGTTGGCGGAGAAGAAATAGACTATGAGAGAGCAAAACCAGTGCTTGAATCATTTGCTACGCACGTGATTCATGTTGGAGAGAGTGGTGTAGGTCAAATTGCTAAAACAGCTAATAATCTTCTGTTGTGGGCAAGTATGACAGCAAATTTTGAAATTTTATCTCTTGCAAAAAACTTAAATGTTGACATTTCAAAACTAATTGAAGCATTGATGTATAGCAGCGGTGCGAATTGGTCATTATCACGTTGGGGTAAAAGTACAGGGAAATGGTCCGAAAAGGATATGGACGTAGCTTTAGAATTAGCACAGCAAGCACAAACACCAATGCCATTATGTGGACTAGTAGATCAATTAGTCAAAAATATAAATCAAGAAAAAATGAGACAGTTATTTTCATAACGATGGTAAATTAAAAAATGGATATTTGAATTATTGCCAATATGCTTATAACTGAATTCATTATCAGGCGATAAAAAATAGGTTGTTTTTTCAGAATATAACAAATTATATAATAATTACTAATGAGAGGTTAACCCTATTCTAATAGTGTCAGCAAGAATTAATAGATAGGGCTAATACAGGCTAAGCCTTTTAATAACCGAAAGAGAGGAGCAATACCATATGGGTCAGGAATCACATTATCATAGCAAAAAAGATAGGATCTTTGTAAGAGGCATACAAGGTAAATATAATTTACAACATGAATTGGAAAAGCTACGTTCTCAACCAAGGGTACGTAAAGGAAAGGACATTAAGTTTAACGATGGGCCACAAACATTCAGCAAGCATTATATGGAACCGGTAGATGGAATGACACAAACGTTTCATATTCATTTAGAGGAGTATGGCCCAGGAGCGAAATCTCAAAAACACGGTCATGTCAATGAAGCGGCTTTTTATATTTTGGATGGTAAAGGTTATGAGGTTCATGATGAAATTCGTTACGATTGGGAGGCTGGGGATGTAGCGATTGTTCATAATAATTGCGTGCATCAACATTTTAATGCTGATAAACATAAACCAGCTAGAGCATTAGTTATTAAAACGAAACCGATGTATATGTTTATGAACATGTTATTCCAAAAACAAGTAGAACCGCGACCAACTGAGCCAACTCCAGAGGGCGTAGGCTTTAAAGCTAGAGAATATGAGGACGTAGAAGAGTAAATTACTTTATTTAAAAAATATAAAAGGATAGAAGGAGGAGCATACATGGTGTTTGGAGAGTCAAAAGTTTGGAGACAAGGGAATGAGAGCGGTACTTATTATCAAGATTTATTAGAAGATGCCACTACAAAGCCTGCACGAGATGCGCAAAGGAAAAAAATAATAAAATCAGAGGAAATGCCGTGGGAAATGGCTAGACAAGGATTATTGAAGCATTTGCTCAATGAACAAATGAACACGCGTATGGAAACTGTAGATGCATATATGCAAATTATTCCACCTGGAAGCCGTTCTGGTAAACACCGTCATTTAGCAGAGGAATGTTTGTATGTACTTGAAGGAAAAGGCTATGACCTTCATCAGGATTGTGATGTCGAAATTACCGACAAATATAAGTGGGTCCCACAGGATAATGTGCAAAAATTCGAGTGGGAAGCAGGCGATTTAGTATATATCCCACCAAACACTATTCATCAGCATTTTAATGCAGATCCGGATAAACCTGTTCGATTAATTTCTGCTATTAACCGAATTTATAAGAATTGTGGTTTAAACGATTTAGAGCAAATTGAAGATGCTCCGGAGTATGATAAAAATGTAAAGTTAAATGCCGAAAAAGTTCAGGAATTTATTGACCAAGCACGAAAAGCTTCAAACGTTAACAAATAGATTCTATATAAATAGACCTCTTACGATGAGTAGGAGGTTTTATTTAAAAAACAATACACAATAGATTTAGATGATAGGGAGTAAATCAAAATAATAAATGAAATCAGAAATATTTCGAATTTTTGATCAGATTATTAAAATGATCAAGTAGTTTAAAAAATGAAATAAGTGTAGAGTAATAGTAGCAAGCATGGTCTACTACAAAAAAGGAAAAATCCAACTTTAATAGACTGAATATTTTAAATCTTACAACACAAGCAACGAGAGCGACTTTATCGAAAAACAAAATGTGATTAAAAAGGAGTGAGAAAATGGGAATTCCGAAACTGAAAGGTCCAGAACCTACCTTGCGATCACTAGGAGATGGCAAAAGGTTTGATTTTAAGTGGGTGATTATTGGTGTTTCAATATTTGTTGTTATGTACTTTGCTGTAATTCCTTTAGTCTTTTTAATTTGGCAAAGCTTTATGACACCTGCAACACTAAAAACGGAGGCAACTTTTACACTGGGCAATTATGTTAGAGCATATACGGACCCAGAGATACTCGGCTTATTTTCAAATTCGTTTATTTATGCTGTTGGAACATGTTGTATTTCCTTCATCATTGGAACTCTACTAGCATGGTTAAACGAAAGAACAAATACACCGTTCAAATCACTATTTTATGCTTTATCTATCATCCCACTTATCATCCCAGGAATTTTGTTTACTGTTGCTTGGGTATTTTTAGCAAGTCCTGATATTGGAATATTGAACACTGTTTTACAAACTATTTTTAATACAGATAAAGTATTTTTTGATGTTTACTCTATGGGTGGGATGATTTGGGTAGAAGGTTTGCATTACTCACCAATGGCATTCTTATTAATGACAGCTGCCTTCCGTTCTATGGATCCATCTCTTGAAGAATCCGCCATGATGAGTGGAGCCAATATTGGTCAAATTGCATATCAAATTACAATGAAACTTTCCTGGCCTGCAATATTTGCTACTCTACTAATTATGTTCGTTAGAGCTATTGAGTCCTTTGAGGTACCTGCACTTTTAGGATTGCCTGTAGGAATTAAGGTTTTTACATCTTCAATTTATGATGCGATACATCAGTACCCAAGTGATATTGGTCTAGCTTCCTCTTATGCGATTACTATTCTAGCAATTACTACACTTGGAGTATATTTCCAGTCAAAGATTTCGAGCAAGGGAAATAAATATTCTACAATGACCGGTAAAGGATTCCGCCCAAGACAAATGGATCTTGGAAAATGGAGATTCTTAGCAGCTGGTATTATAATTATTTATTTTTCACTAATCGTATTATTACCATTTTTAGTCCTAGTATGGTCTTCGTTACAAGGATACTACCAAACACCATCATTAGCTGCTCTTAAGAATATTACATTTGAAAACTATAAATTTATTTTTGAATATCCAACTGTAGGACGTTCAGCGTGGAATAGTATTCTTCTATCGCTAAGCAGTGCAACTATTATCATGTTATTAACTGCCGTTATTTGTTGGATTGTTGTTAAAACGCAGATCCGTGGACGTTGGTTGCTAGACAATATTGCGTCATTACCAATGGTTTTCCCAGGTTTAGTACTAGGTCTATCGATTATGTTCGTTTATTTAAATTTTGACATTGGAGTATATGGAACCATTTGGATTCTATTTTTCGCCTATATCACTCGTTTTATGCCATATGGATTAAGATATAATACAACGTCAATGCTACAAATCCATAAAGAACTCGAAGAATCGGCAGCGATGAGTGGTGCTACATGGGGCACAACATTCAAAAAAGTAGTCCTGCCACTATTAAAGTCAGGGTTTGTATCAGGATGGATCTACATTGTGATCGTTTCCATTCGAGAACTTTCTACTTCTATTCTCTTATATAGTCCAGGCTCTGAAGTTATCTCGATTGTAATGTGGGAATTATGGCAAAACGGGCAATTTGCTGAATTAAGCGCATTAGGTGTTATTTTTATTGTCTTCCTCTTTATTCTAGTAATGGTTTCACAATATATTAGTAGAAAATTTGGTGTGAAAGAAGCGAGGTAACTATATCTTATACGGAGGTGAAAGCCGTGTTATCTGTTAAAGAATTGTATAAAGAATACACGGGTGATCATGGTAAGCTTGTAAAAGCAGCACAAAATATTTCGTTGGATATTGCAAAAGGAGAATTATTTACCCTTCTTGGTCCGAGTGGCTGTGGAAAAACGACTACTTTAAGATCAATTGCTGGACTTGAAAAACCAAGTTCAGGTGAGATCATTTATGGTGATAGAATTATATATTCATCTGAAAAGAAGATATTTATTGCTCCTAACAAACGTGATATTGGGATGGTATTTCAATCTTATGCGATTTGGCCACATATGAATGTATTTCAAAATGTTGCTTTTCCATTACAGGTTGGGAAAAAGAAATATAGTAAAAAAGAAATAGAAGAAAAAGTATTAAGGGCTTTACATGTAGTTTCATTAGACGGACTTGAGTCAAGAGAAGCGACTAATCTAAGTGGTGGGCAACAACAGCGTCTTGCTTTAGCGAGAGCTCTTGTAATGGAACCTGATCTGTTACTTCTTGATGAACCATTGAGTAATCTAGACGCAAAATTAAGAGAACGTATGCGCTTCGAATTAAAGCGCTTACAAAAGGATTTAGGAATTACAACTATTTATGTTACACACGATCAAAGCGAGGCACTGGCATTATCAAACAAAATCGCTGTAATGTCAGCAGGCTTTATTCAACAAATTGGAACACCGAGAGAAATCTATGAAATGCCTGCAAATGAATTTGTTGCTGATTTTATTGGTACAACCAATTTTGTTTCAGGAAAAATCATTGGTTCCGAAATTGAGCCTGGCTATTATAAAGTTAAGACACAATACGGTGACCTTGTTGCACACTCCATTCGTGATTTGGAAATAGGTGATCAAATTCAAATCTCGATTCGCCCAGAAAATATACATGTCTCGGTTGAAAGACCGGCATTTGAAAATGTATGGACTGCAACATTAGATACAAAATTATTCCTAGGTGAATTCTTAGATTTCCAATTGAGGATTGGGGATGATTTATTAATGGCAAGGGTCCACCCTTCCTTAAGAATCGACCGCGGTAGATCCGTTTTTCTAGGCATGGATCCCGCAAAATGTATTGTTATTGATGATTCTTCTAAAAATAAAATCATTTATAAAGATGATAAAAAAGAAGTGTCATAAACTAAGAGATTAGCGTCTCGTTTACTAGTTTATGTTTATATATTGATCATCAATTACGAAAAAGCGAGGGGAAGAAATGGATGAATGCTTTCAAAGGTAAATTTCGGTTAATTAGTTTATGTGTAGTAGTCAGTTTACTTCTTTCAATTTTAGCTGCTTGCGGTGGGTCTGAGACGTCTAGTGATGCCAAACCATCTAATGAAGGGGAAACACCAAAAGCAGAAGAAAAGAAAGGTCCGACAACTCTAGAAGATTTCGCACTCTATGAAGGAGCAGACCGTCATGATTTATTAGTTGAAGCAGCAAAAAAAGAAGGAGAACTTATGGTTTATACATCTGCACCTATGCCAGATGCACAAAAACTTGGAGCAGCATTTGAAGAAAAATATGGGATTAAGGTAAACATTTGGAGAGCTGGGTCGGAAGATGTACTTCACAGAATCATTTCTGAGGCGAAGGCTGGCAAACATACTTTTGACGTAGTTGATACAAATGGCGGAGAATTGGAGGCACTTCATCGCGAAGGCGCACTGCAAAAAGTAAATTCTCCATATCAAGCTGATTTAATTCCAGAAGCTGTTCCTGAACATAAAGAATGGATTGGAAATAGAATTAACATCTTTACACAAGCCTATAATACAAACTTATTAACTGAAGAAGAACTACCAAAAACATGGGAAGATTTACTGGATCCAAAATGGAAAGGTAAAGTAAGCATTGAGGCTGGAGATTTAGACTGGTTTGCTGGGTTAATCGGTGAATTAGGTGAGGATAAGATTCAGTTATTTAAAGATATTGTTGCTACAAATGATGTAACTGTAAGAAACGGTCATACATTACTAACTGAGCTTGTTGCATCAGGCGAAGTTCCGTTAGCACTTACGATTTACAATTATAAAGCTGAATCTATGAACAAAGATGGAGCGCCTGTGCAATGGTTCTATATTGGAGAAAAGGCAATCGCACGTCCAAATGGTATCGGGGTATCAGGATTTGCTCCACATCCAGCAGCAGCAGTTCTGTACTATGACTTTATGATTAACGAAGCTCAAGAAATGTTACTGGAAATGGATTTTGTTCCAACAAGCACAAAGGCGGAAACTAACTTAAATGATATGCCAATGGAATTTATCGATCCGGCAGTAATTTTAGATGAGCATGCAAAGTGGAAAGATCTATATGAAGAGATTTTTATTAACAAAAAATAATAAGCAGAACAAATCTTTATTTAGATAATATTCTGACCTGCAAGCTGTTTTAGATGCTTGCAGGTCAATTAATTGAATCTTGCAGGAGGTTAACTATGAGTTCATATATTGCAAACAGTGCAAGTTCGCTCGAATTTGCTGAAAGGGAAACACAAGGTTGGAAGATGTTTATTGGCGGAAAATGGGTAGAAAGTACATCTGGAAAACGATTCGTTACCATTAACCCCTCCACAGGTAAACCAATTGCCGAGGTGCCAGAAGGAAATGAAGAAGATATTACACTAGCAGTAAATGCTGCGCACCAAGCATTTCCAGCTTGGAAAAAATTGCATGTAGATGAAAGAGCGAGCATACTAAAAGAATTCGCCAAAGAAATACGAAACTGGGCTGAACATTTTGGAATGTTAGATGCATTAGATAGCGGTAATCCATATACTGCGATGGTCGCTGATGCTAAAAAAGGTGCAGGTTTGCTTGACTTTTTCTCAGGATTAGGGATGGAAATTAAAGGAGAGACGATTCCAACACCTGGAGGGGGATTAGACTATACACGTCTAGAGCCTTTTGGAGTGGTTGGTCGTATTTTGCCTTTTAACCATCCTATTTCATTTGCTGCGGGGAAAATTGCTGCCCCACTTGTCGCCGGAAATACTGTTGTGCTTAAGCCTGCAGAGCAAACACCGCTCAGTGCTCTTCTTTTAGGAAGACTTGCTGAAAAGGTATTGCCACCAGGTGTACTTAATATTGTAACGGGAGATGGCCCGGTATGTGGCGCAGCATTAGTTAAACACCCTAAGGTATACAGAATTGCTTTCACTGGCGGTGTAGATACAGGAAAAAAAATTATCTCACAGGCTGGAATAAAAACAGTTTCACTCGAATTAGGTGGTAAAAATCCATTGATCATTTACCCAGATGTAGATATCGAAAAAGTAGCATCGGCTGCGGTTGCAGGGATGAATTTTTCTCGTTCGCAAGGGCAGTCTTGTGGATCGAATTCCCGAGTATTTGTTCATGAATCAATTAAAGAAGAATTTTTAAATAGGGTAGTTGACAAGGTGTCTAAAATAAAGTGTGGGTTAGCGGATAAACCCGAAACCGATATGGGGCCAGTCATTACAAGAGAACATTATAATCGCATATTGTCATTTATAGAATCTGGTATTGCCGAAGGTGCTAAACTGTTAATCGGAGGAAAGCATCCGAAAGATCCTGAACTAGCAAATGGTTTTTATATTGAACCCACTGTTTTTTCAGAGGTCAAACATGGCATGAAAATTGAACAGAAAGAAATATTTGGCCCTGTTATGAGTGTCTTATCATGGAGTGATGAACAAACGATGCTCCAACAAGTAAATGATGTTGAATATGGTTTATGTGCAAACATTTGGACTAATGATATTTCTACAGCCTTACGTATGGCGGAAGAAGTAGAAGCAGGTTATATCTGGATTAATGGACATGGTGGTAAACGATATAAAGGTGCTCCGTTTGGAGGTTTTAAGAATAGCGGCATTGGCAGGGAACACTCGACAGATGAGTTATTAAGTTACACACAAGTTAAAAATATAAATATATCCTTTTAAACTTAATTCCTACTAATCGTGGAGGTTAAATATGAAGTATGGATCAGATTTAATGGCTGAATTAATCGCTTCTTTAAAAATTCCCTATATTGCATTTAATCCAGGTGCTACATTCAGAGGACTTCATGATTCATTAGTCAATCACCCGTCGTGTGAAATGCCTGAAATTATTGAATGTACGCATGAAGAAATTTCTGTAAGCGTTGCCCATGGATATGCGAAGGCCACCGGAACTCCAATGGCCTCCGCACTCCATAATGTTGTTGGTTTGCAGCATGCTTCTATGGCGATTTATAATGCATGGTGTGATCGAGTTCCCATCATGTTATTTGGTGGAACAGGACCAATGAATGTTGAAGATCGAAGACCAGGTACCGATTGGATACACACCGCTTTAATTCAAGGTAATATCGTTCGAGATTATGTTAAATGGGACGACCAACCCTCATCGCTTCATAGTTTACAAGATTCGATATATCGGGCATATAAATTAGCAATAACCGAACCTACAGCTCCCGTATATGTTAATTTTGACGCAGGACTTCAAGAACAAGTTATCCAAGAAACAGATACTAATCAATCGTTATTATCTCCTGATTTACCTGACCCAAAACCATATGTCAATACTGAATCACCGGCTCCATCTTTAGAGATTGTCAAGAAATTAGCAGATGTCATATCAAAAGCATCATGGCCAGTTATTGTAACAGATAACACTACCCGCTCTAATAAGGCTTTTGATTTGTTACAAACATTGGCTAATAAGTGGGCAATTCCAGTCATTGATAAGGGAAGCCGATTAAATTTACCAACCAATCATTTTATGAATTTATCTTATGATAACCACAACGTTTTAGCAAAGGCTGATGTTGTCATCGCGTTAGATGTATTAGATATTTATGGTACGGTTTCAAAAACTGATCGTGTGAATCGAACAACTCAATCTGTTCTCCAATCTGATGTTCGCGTTTTTCAAATAGGATTAAAAGATTTTTTGGTTCGATCATGGTCGCATGATTTTCAAAGGCTGTTTCCTACTGAAAACAATGTGTTAGCAGATACCAGTTTTCTTTTAGAAATGCTATTAAATGAATTAAATTTATTAAAAACAGATTCTATCATTCAGGCTATACAAGCACGTTATCAAATTATCAAAAATTGGCACTTGGAATTGCGTGAGACGTGGGAGCAACGAGCAAAACAGGAAGCGAATACCAATGAACTTCTTTCATCACCAGGTCTGGCTTATAAAGTTTGGGAAACAATCAAGGATGAAGACTTTATTCTAGCTAATGGGAATTTACAAGGTTGGACTCACCGTATCTTTACAATGGATAAAAACCGCCAGTACTTAGGGAAAAGTGGCGGTGGTGGCCTAGGCTATGGTATAGGCGCAACAATTGGAGCCTGCTTAGCACATCGGAATACAGATAAACTAATTGTGAATATTCAATCAGATGGTGATTTATTATTCACTCCTGGAGGATTATGGACATTAGCGCATCATAAATTGCCTGCGTTAATTATTATGAATAACAATCGTTCTTATTACAATTCAGAGGAGCATCAAAAAACGACTGCTCGAAAGCGGGGACGTGATGAAAAACGAGCAGTGATTGGGACATTGTTGGAAGATCCAAACGTCAATTTTGCACAACTAGCTCAATCTATGGGTGTAGTTGGAATAGGACCGATTGAGAAACCTAGTGATATTGATGCAGCCTTGAAAAAGGCGATACAAATCATTAAAACTGAAAAGCGTCCAGTATTAGTTGACATTATAACGGATAAAATGAGCTATAGATGATGGGATATGAAAGTTTACTAATATCAGACTCTTTATATGCAATCATATGAAATTATTAATCACTTAATAGAACATAAGTAGTTTTTTTATAAAAATAAATTCGTTACAATTTAATTAGAAGGAATATTCAGAAAACAGGAGGTCGTTACATGTCTTCAAATGCACAAGTCTCAGAAAAGTTAGCTAAAAAGTTCTCTACAGAAAAAGTATCTGCTTATGAAAAATGGGTAAAAAATGAAGGATTAGATATTATTGCAGCACATTATATTCCAGATCTTCACACTACTGAACTAAAGCCATGGGCAAGAAGAGGGGGGTACGGTGTTTATATTAATCACGAAGCATCAAGAACCTCTAATGATTGTTACATTTGCGAAATTCCCGAAGGAGGTAAACTAGCACCACAACGTCAACTATATGAAGAGATGATTTATGTTTTGGATGGAAAAGGTTCAACAACGGTTTGGAATGATGAGGGAAAACGAGTAACCTTCGAATGGGGGAAAGGCGCTTTATTCGCAATTCCACTAAATGCCTGGCATCAGCATTTCAATGGCTCTGGCCAAGAAAGAGCTAGATTTCTAGCAGTTACAAACTCACCAATTGTGATCAACACCTATGATGATCATGAGTTTATCTTTAACACGGAATATGATTTCAAAAATCGTTTTAATGGGGAGCCAGACTACTTTAGTAACGAAGGGGAACAAAAAGGATTATTGCTTGAAACAAACTTTGTAGCTGATACAAGAAAGCTCCAACTCATTCATGCTAAAGAACGTGGCGCAGGTGGAGGACATATTCGTTTTAATTTAGCGAAGGGCTCTATGAATAGTCATATTTCTGAATTCCCAGTGGCTACGTATAAAAAAGGTCATCGCCATGGTCCTGGCGCCCATGTTATCATCCTTGGCGGCGATGGTTACAGCTTAATGTGGCCAGAGGGTGAAGAGCCTAAGAAATACGATTGGAAAGAAGGTAGTATGATCGTACCACCTAACATGTGGTTCCACCAGCACTTTAATTCTGGTACAACTCCAGCTCGTTATTTAGCCTTAAAATATGAAGGCGTTGCCTTCAGAAATGCTCAAGGTGTTCCTAAAGCATGGATTAGTAGACGAATTGGCGGAGACCAAATTGATTATGCTGACGAATCACAAATTGTTAGACAAACATTTAAAGAAGAGCTTGCCAAACATGGATTAACACCACAAATGGACGAGGCTTATAAAAATGAATTGGAAGACCTACCACCAAAGCCAGCAAACTTTCAATCATAATAGATAAAAGTTAGGTGCCGGTGTACGTTTTTGTACCCGGCCCTTAGTGTTCTGCGTTTCTTAAATTATGGCTCTGTTCAAGTTGCCTATTGGGGCTAATCAAGGCACTTCCGCTTTTCAATCAAGGAGATGAAAATGTCAATGAAAAAAAACAAGATTGTAACTGTAACCCAAGAAGATACAAGACATCAATACTATGATACACATCATCACCATCATCATGATCACGACCATGATGACCACGATCACCACCATAATCATAGTCACGACCATCATGACCATAGTCACACACACCATAATCATAGTCATGACCATCATGACCATAGTCACGCACATCATAATCATAGTCATGATCATCATGACCATGAGCACGACGATGAAGACCACGACCACCATGGACATCAATATGAACACGATGAACAAGTGGAATTAAATCCATATAGAAATGGTCTATGGTTAATGGACAATATTGAACTGACTTCTGTTGGTATTGATATTGGTTCATCTGGTACACAAGTTATCTTCTCTAGACTTCATCTACGTAGAATTGGCGAAAGTTTAACTAGTCGATATGTAGTGACATCAAGGGAATCATTCTATCGCTCACCAGTTAAACTAACACCTTATTTAGATGAAAAGCATATCGATGATCAATTATTAGGGCAGTATATAGATGAATTCTATGAGCAATCCGGAGTTGATCCAGAAAAAATAGATACTGGTGCTGTAATTCTTACGGGCGAGGCCATGCGAAGAGAAAATGCCAAGGGAATTGCGGATGTTCTATCGGATAAAGGCGGAAACTTTGTGTGCGCTACTGCAGGTCATAATATGGAGGCACTGTTAGCAGCTTATGGATCCGGTGCAGCCAAAACCTCATATGAGGAAAAGAAAAAAATATTGAACATCGATATTGGTGGTGGCACAACAAAATTGGCAATAGTTGAGAATGGGAAGGTTCTTGAAACTGCTGCAATCTATATTGGTGGACGTTTAGTCGTTGTTGATGAAACAAATACCGTTGTTAGACTAGATCCTGGTGGAAGGGCTATTGCTGAAAAAGTAGGTTTGTCGATCGAAATAGGAGATGTAATAACGAAAGATCAACTAGAAGTTATGACAAAATGGATGGCGAATTCTATTTTCTATTCGATTTTTGAAAACAATCCAATGTCTGATACGGATTCACTTTATTTAACTTCTAGATTAACTCAGCTACAAAATATTGATGCAATCATTTTTTCTGGCGGTGTTGGCGAATATGTTTACGAAAAAGAAGAGCAAGAGTTTGGTGATTTAGGCAAACTATTAGGTAAAGGTATAAGAGAAATCATAAACTCAGCCGATTTTCCATATCCAATAGATGATGCGAAGGAATGTATTAGAGCAACTGTGATAGGTGCATCTGAACACAGTGTACAAGTTAGTGGGAACACAATTTTTATTACAGATTTTGATTTATTACCAAAAAGAAATTTACAGGTGATCCATCCTGATTATCAGTTTACACCAGAAATAGATGCAAATGAAGTTTCAGCTGCGATTAGGTCACATTTTGAGCGCTTTGACTTAGTCGAAGGTGAAAAAGAAATTGCTTTAGCTTTTTCCTGGATAGGTGTTCCTGCTTATGAACGAATCAACAATTTTGTAAAGGGAATTATCAATGCCATACCGTCAACGATTGAACAGGGTAAAGACATAGTGATCGTGTTAGATGGCGACATCGCTAGCACGCTGGGACATATTTTAAAGGATGAGTATGGTTTAAGTAATGATGTGATTGTCATAGATGGAGTTCAGTTAAAGGATTTTGATTTTATCGATATTGGTAAGGTTCTTTATCCATCTGGAACGGTTCCAGTGACAATTAAATCACTTTTATTTGAAATGTAGATAAAACATATAATTATGTTACTCAAAATAAAAAGTCAGAGATGTTCCATATAAAGAAACAGTCTCTTACAAGCAGTATTAATGAAGAGTATATTTATAGAAAAAAGTAGGAGGAGTATATATGGAACAGGCTTTTATTAGAGATGCTAACTATTTAAAGCATTTAAAAGGTAAAACGATAGGGATATTTGGATACACAAATGATAGTAAGGAAGAAGCCATTTCATTAGTAAACAATGGTATTCAAGTTATTATTGGGTTACGACCTGTTGATGATGAATGGACAAATGCTGAACAAGCTGGTTTTGATGTTCGCAGCTTGGAAGATGCAGTGGAAGCATGTGACATTGTTCAAGTTTGGTAATAGATATTATTCATAGAAGGAAACGGGGCAACTCATTGTTGTCCCTTAAGCTTTGTTTAAGGCATGTTTATCAAGTTGTTCCTAATAATTACACACATCTAGATATCTTCATTCACTCTTTTGTAAAGTATCTGATATCAAAGAAACGGAGGATGATAGATGGAAACGGTTATAAATAATGAAAAGAATATTATCCAAGAGTCAGAGCCAACAAAGGACCCGGCATTTTGGGGAATCTGTTTGGGGCATACATTTACACATTGGTATCCAGCTACTTTTTATATCTTATTACCATATTTAGCATTGGAATATAATTTTAGTGCAACACAAGCAGGATTATTAGTGACTGTTATGTATATCGCAAAATCAATTGCCAGTATGCCGATTGGTGCGCTTACAGATATGACAACAAAGAAAAATCTCCTTATGACAATTTCTCTAACCCTTGCAGGCATACCATTCTTATTTATGGGCTTTGCTAATTCTTATCTTGTTATTATGATACTTATCATTATTATGGGGATTGGAAATGAAATGTGGCATCCGGCTTCATTTTCAACCTTATCAAAGCTTTACCCGAAACAGCGTGGGTTTGTTTTTGGATTTCATGGCATGGCGGCTAACCTTGGAGATTTATTAGCGCCGGTTATTATTGGAGCTATATTAGTTTCTTTTAGCTGGCGTGAAATTAGCTACTTAAACATAATTCCTGGTATTTTAGTCGGCGTTATTATTATGTTTATGCTAAGGAAAATGAAAGTTAACTCTAATACTAATAAGAAAAAAACAGAAGAAAAAACAAGCTTTAAAGATTATCGCGAAGGATTGGGTGAATTATTTAAAAATAAAGCAGTCTTGCTTATAGCATTAGCTAGTGGTATTCGTTCCATGACACAAAATGGCTTAATGACTTTCTTGCCTCTTTATTTAGCAATCGAACTATCGCTATCGCCATTTTTGGTTGGCTTATATATAACAATAATGCAAGCTGGAGGCTTAATAGCTGCTCCGATCGTTGGTAGAATATCAGATAATACCGATCGAAGAAAAATTATTTTCTCAGGCATGATTATGACATCGGTTCTTGTAGTTGCTGTAGTCATTATCCAAATCAATTGGCTGCTCATTGCTACTATGGCTATTTTGGGATTCTTTTTATATTCGTTGCGCCCTGTTATGCAAGCATGGATTATGAGCAGTACAAAAGATAAAGTGGCTGGTACTACAACAAGCTTACTTTTCACGACCCAAAGTGTGCTTGCAGCACTATCTCCATTAATTGGTGGTGCTCTTGCTGATCAATACGGCTTTCAGGCAACATTTTACTTTATCGCGGTAATTATTTTATTAGGAAATTTAGTTATAGCTTTTATACCTAAAACCGTGGAAACACAGTAATGGATCCTATTTTACAACCCCTCACTATAATTCCTGGTGGGGGTATTTTTATGACCTGTGAAAAAAGTAGAAATTGTCACTTAATTTTCATATTTGGACTTTTTTTGTCGAACGCTTTCAATGTTAAAATATACCTATAACATTGAAGGGGATGTTAGTAATGAATTTAATCAACATTTTTAAATTTATTGTTAGGTTGAATCACTTGAGTGCACCAGATTTAGAAAAGATAGGAATTCCATCAACAATGTCGGATAGAGCGTTACAATTAATAAAAAAACAAAATCGTATAGATTAGCATAAATGGTTAAACCCACTAAAATGCAGATGAAATTTTGCACTTTGGTGGGTTTTATTTTGTAAAGGAAATTTCTTAACATTAAGAACTATATTGACAGCAATAACCATTTAAATGTTTAATAGTATAAAGTTAAAAAATTAGAAAATTATAAATTTTTTATATATTATTTAAAAATGTTCCATATATGAGAACGTCAATATTTTTCCCCTTCAACAGTAGTGTAAATTGATATTTATAAAATAATAGAAAAAAAGACTAGGAAGAGGTGAGTAATAAATAGTTAAATATGGGTAGTTTATTCTAAAAAAATAATGGCGCATTTTTAAGAAACTATAAAATGAAAGGTGTGGTGTGTGTGAAGAGAATTTTTTCTCTATTAATGGTATTTTCAATTATTTTTTTTATTGTAGGCTGTTCAGGTTCAAATACCAGTTCTTCGAATGAAAATAACTCGAGTGGGACAAGCAACGAAGGTAAAACGGAGAGCTCAGGACCAAGTTATCCAGAACGGGAAATTACATTAATCGTTCCTTATAGCCCGGGTGGCGGATATGATACAGCTGCTAGAATGCTTGCACCCTATTGGGAGAAGTATTTACCAAATGATGTAAGTATAGTAGTTGAAAACAAACCAGGCGGTAACGGTAATATAGCATTGGGTGAATTAGC
Source organism: Bacillus sp. Marseille-P3661 (assembly GCF_900240995.1). Taxonomy (NCBI): domain Bacteria; kingdom Bacillati; phylum Bacillota; class Bacilli; order Caryophanales; family Bacillaceae; genus Bacillus; species Bacillus sp. Marseille-P3661. The sequence goes on along the minus strand of NZ_LT965956.1, from coordinate 311,672 downwards.
AACAGCTGGTACAGAGGGGTATACTGTTGGATTAGTTAATATACCTGGTCATTTTGTAAATCAAGTACTAGGAACTGCAAGTTACGATTTAACAGAACTGAATTATATTGGTAATATTACAAAAACAATCTATGTTGCTGGTGCTTCTAAAAAATCGGGCTATACAACTTTAGAAGATTTCCAAAATGCTGAGGAAATTATTGCTGGTATTACAAACATTTCTTCAACAGATGGACTTGGGGTTTTATTATCGGCTGAAAATTTAGGAGTTAATGTAAAAACGATCAACCATAAAGGTAGTACTGAAGCAATCTTATCTGCAACTCGTGGCGATGTAAATTGGGTTCAGTTTCCAGTAGAAAGCCTAAGCAGTCAATTTGATTCAGGGGAAATTCAACCTTTATGGGTATACAACAATGAAAGATTACCAGAATTACCGGATGTTCCTACTATTGCAGAATTAGGTCACGAAGAATTGTTAGACTCTATTGCGATGTACCGAGTTATTGCAGCTCCTCCAGGAACACCTGACGATATACTAACGATACTAAGAGAAAGTTTTATGAAAGCTGTTAACGATGAAGAATATAAACAAAAAGTTGAAGAATCTGGAGCACTTTGGAATCCAGGTGATCATGTGCAAGTAGAAAAGGCTGTAAATGATTCATTAGAAATGTTAAAGCCTCACAAACAATTATTAGAAGAAAATAGTTAAATTTCTATTATAGTAGAAAAGGATGTGGCTTAATGATTGAATACATTATCCCAGTATTAGTTGATATGTTAAGTTGGCCATCCGTCCTTTTCCTTGTGTTAGGGTCATTAATTGGTTTAGTATTCGGCATTTTGCCTGGATTGGGAGGGCCACAAGTTCTGGCCCTTTTACTTCCGATGACCTTCACAATGGAATCCAACGATGCCATTGTACTGTTAATAGGTGCTGCTGGAGCAGTTGCAATAGGTGGTTCTTTAACAGCAATATTAATTGGCACACCTGGTACTCCACAAAATGCTGCAACAGTATTTGATGGATTTCCATTAACAAAGCAAGGAAAAGCAGGTCAAGCAATAGGGGCAGCAACAGCGTCATCTGTTCTAGGAGCTATTTTTGGAGCAGTGATTTTAACGATTATTTTACCTGTTGGTAAATATGTAGTTTTAGCGTTTTCTTATCCTGAATACTTCATGATGGCATTTATGGGTTTAGCAATGATAGCTATTCTATCACAAGGATTATTATGGAAAGGCATTATTGCAGGTGGCGTCGGGTTAATGGTTTCATTTATCGGGTTTGATCCTGTTACAGGTGAAACTAGATATGTATTCGGTTCTCAATATCTTTGGGATGGAGTAAAATTAGTTCCTGCTCTGATAGGATTATTTGCTATTTCTGAAGCGATGTCCTTGTTTGTCACAAAAGGAAAAATTTCAAATGAAAAAGTAAATACGTCCTATAGTGGTGTAAAGGAAGGCATTTTGGCTGTATTTAAGAATTTCGGGTTATTTATTCGCAGCTCTGTCATCGGAACTATTATCGGAATTATTCCGGGTGTTGGAGGAGCCGTTTCTAACTTTCTAGCCTATGGTCAAGCAGTTTCAAGTACAAAAGGTGAAAGTAATTTTGGTAAAGGTGATATTCGAGGGATTATTGCACCTGAGGCATCAAATAATGCTAAAGATGGCGGAGCGCTTGTCCCAACTTTAATCTTTGGTATTCCTGGAAGCCTTGAAATGGCGGTATTATTGGGAGCGCTTACTTTACATGGAATACAACCAGGTCCTCGCTTAATGCTAGATCATGCGGATGTGGCACTAAGTCTTATTTATGCATTAGTTTTTGCGAATATTATTGTTGGTATCGTTGCAATTTTTGCAGCAGCACCATTAGCAAGACTTACTCAAATTAATACGGTCTATATTGCCCCTGTTATCATGGTATTTGCTATATTAGGTTCTTACGCTGCAGAAGGAATGATCGGGGATGTTATTGTAACAATTATCTTTGGGATTATTGGTTTTGCAATGAGGATGTATGATTATTCAAGAGTTGCATTAGTTATTGCGCTTGTTCTAGGAGAAATGATGCAACAAAGTTTCCACCAAACATTAGATTTACTTGGTCCAACAGGATTTTTCACACGACCAGTTTCCTTGATCTTATTCTTAATTACAGCATACATGTTCGTACGGCCAATTATTAAAGCTGTTAGTAAAAAAGGAGGGACAAAGGATGATAAATGGTCGAAACCTGTTTAATTTACTATTATTGATCAGTATGCTTGTAATGGTCATACTTTCATTCGATTATAATCCAAAAGCAAGATTGTTTCCATTATATGTAGGGTTATTAACGTTTGTAATGTTATTCTGGCAGTATTTAGTAGACCAGTTTCCTTCTATTAAGCAAAAATTTAATTTTACAAAAATCGAAAAAGAGACTGTTCAAGAAGAAAAGAGTGAAGAAGTTTCAGAGGGTAAAACATGGGCTGTTGCATTACAATGTATAATTGCTATGGTAGGTTTTACAATCTTACTAAAATTCATATCCTATTTAATAGCAGTTCCTATTTTTTTAGTTTTGTTCATATGGTTAGTCGGGAAGGCAAAGTTTATTCGCGCGCTTTCTATTTCAATTATAATGTCAGGATTTATGTATGTTCTATTTGATTTAGTATTACATGCAAGAATATAGGAAGGAGGTTGATTGGATGAATCATACTCAATTGAAACAAGATGTTGCAAACGTTATTAAAATGTTAGAACGAGCTGAACATATTGACTTTAACGGACATGCAAGTGTAAGAGTTCCAGGAACAAATACAATTTTTATTAATGAGCGTAAGTCAAGCAGGAGTTCTTTAACGGCCGAACATATCATTCAAATTGATTTCGATGGTAATGTAGTGGAGGGAAACGGGGAACCACCTAATGAATTTCCTTTGCATACGGAAATTTATCGTAATCGTGATGATGTAAATGCGGTTCTACACACTCATCCAAAATGGTCTACCCTTTTTACAATTACAAAGGTTCCGCTAAGACCAGTGATTATACAAGGTGCTGTTGTTGGTGAAGTTCCTATTTTGCAAAAATCATATTCTATTAGTAATAAAGAAATGGCACTAGAATTAGTAGAAACACTTGGTAGTAAAAATGCAGTGTTAATGAAGGCACATGGCGCTGCTTTAGTAGGTTCGAATCTACAAGAAGCGTTTGCTAGAAGCGTATTTCTAGAAGAAAATGCTTATCGCCAATATATGGCAAGTCAAATAGGATATGCACATTCATTAGACGATGAAGAGATAGAGTCAATGTGTAGTTTCATTTGGCAGCCTAAAAATATTCAAAAGGTTTGGGAGAATCATCTTAGCAAATTAAATCAATAGCATTAATAAATAGTTTAAAAAGCATCCAATCTAATTTTGGATGCTTTTTTAGTTTTACAAGTTAAAAAAGCAATCGCGTAATTAAAATTAGAATTCATACTATTCTGTCAATTGATTTATAATTATATAAAGATCATAACTGTATATATCAGGTTTTTAAAGACATTATTAATTTTCCAATTACCGATCTATTCTATTCTTATTAGAAATTCTGATTCAAAGAATTAGATGAAAGAAGGTTTATAAAATGTCAAATGATTCTCAAAAATTAGAAGCTTTTATTAACCATCGAGAAGTAGGTTCTGATACTTATTTCGACGTAAAAAATCCTGGACTATTCTCTGAGACTGTTGGTAGGGTTGCTTATAATAGTGTTAGCAATGTAGATCAAGCAGTTATAGCAGCAAATAATGCTTTCGTAAGTTGGAGTGGTTTAGATGTAAAGGAACGAATTAGTTTAGTCCAAACTGCAGCTGCTAGAATTCTAGATGATGTTGAAACATTAACACATACGTTAGTTAAAGAAAATGGAACTGTAATTCGAGAAGTGAAGACAGATTTTCCAAGAGGAATTGCCTATGTTCAAAATACAGCTAATATTGTTAAAAAATTTTTAAAACCCCAAATCGTTGAAGACGAAATAAGCTGGATGAGCATAGAGAAGATCCCTTTGGGTGTAGTTGCGATTATTATTCCATGGAACTCTCCGGTAAATTTAGTTATGGGTAAACTAGGTCCTGCTTTAATGACAGGAAATACAGTTGTTATTAAGCCTTCACCAAATTGTCCTATCTCTGTTTCTTTAGGATTAAAGAAAATGGCAGAATCGTTACCTCCAGGTGTTATTAATGTTGTCCAAGGTGACATCGAAGTAGGCAGAGCATTAACTGAGCATGAATTGGTGAGAAAAATTTCATTTGTAGGTGGCATTGAGACAGGAAAGGCAGTAATGAAAAGTGCCGCATCTTCAATAAAAAGAGTGAGTTTGGAGTTAGGAGGAAACGATCCTGCCATTCTATTAGATGATGTAGACATACAGGACCGGATTCCAGATTTAATAACGGGTATTTTTTCTCGAGCAGGTCAGGTTTGTTATGCCGTAAAAAGAGTTTATGTACCCGAAGGTATTTACGAAAAGTTTTGTGATCAATTTTGTCAAGCTGTAGATGAGTTTATCGTTGGATATGGTTTGGATGAGCGTGCCACACTAGGGCCAGTGAATAATAATAGACAATATTCACATATTAAAAGTTTGATAGAACGTTCTAAACAAAATGCCACAGTAGTTGAATTGGGAAAAAAATTAGACCCTTCTGGCTGGAATGATGGTTACTATATTTTACCTACTGTGATCCGTGATGTTGATCCAACAGCAGACATAGTTGTGAATGAACAATTTGGACCTGTGATTCCGATCATTAAATACTCATCAGAGGAAGAAGTAGTTAAGATGGCAAATAACACTAAATATGGCCTTTCTTCATCTGTTTGGTCAAGAGATCGTGACAGAGCGCTGAAGATTGCTCGGCAGATTGAAGCAGGCTCTACATTCATAAATAGTCATTCACGCAAATCTTCAGGACCAAATATGCCGTTTGGAGGAGTTAAGGAAAGTGGAATAGGTAGAGACCGCTCCGAAATTGGACTCGCAAACTATATTGATTACCATTCTATTCGATATCTTAAGGAGCTTTTATAAATAGATGCAAATTAATTAATAGGTTGAATTTTAGGAGGGAGTAAATGAAAGCGGCAGATTATTTGGCTAAAGCTATTGAAGAGCTTGATATACCCTATGTGTTTGGATTACCCGGCAGTACTGAGGCCCCTTTTCTTCAGACTTTAAATGAAACACGTTCATTTGAATACATTCTAACTTTACATGAAAACGTGACAGTTGCTATGGCTGATGGCTACGCAAGGGCAAGCGGGAAAGTTGGAATTGCCAATTTGCATACTACAGTTGGAACTGGTAATGGTATAAGTCAATTATATAATGCAAGCAGGGATCGCTCTTCATTGGTAGTGCTTGCTGGTCATAAAAGTACAGATATTTATAATAGAGACGGTTTTTGTACGATAGATCATTTACCAAACCTGACTAAGTCTATTACTAAATGGAGTGGCGAATTAGAAAACTCTACCCAAATTGTAGATGATTTTTATCGAGCAGTTAAAATATCCAAATCATCTCCAATGGGGCCCGTATTTTTATCACTTCCGGAAAATTTGTTAGGCCGTGAAATTGAACATCCTTTAGTTATTGATCCTGAACGGAGAGTTTTACCTGTTAATGTTAGTCCACTACCATCAGATATCAAGCACTGTTCGGAACTCCTTAATAGCTCCAATCGAGTTGTTATTATTGCTGGGGATGATGTAGCCCATACAGATGCAATTGAATGTCTCGAAGAAGTTGCCCGAAAACTGAATGCAGTGGTATTGCGGGAACCAAGAAGATCTAGTACCAAATTTACATATTCAACTGAAAATCCTCATTTTTCTGGTGAGTATGCTCCAAGTCACCCAGCAGTTAAGGAAGCGGATTGTATTTTTGCAGTTGGTTGTCGTTTATTTGTAGAATTCGGGCTGCCAAAAGCACCTGAAATTCAGTCTAATATTACGATTATTCATGTGCATGAAAACCCAAATGAAATTGCCAAATTATATCCAGTTACATTAGGTATGGTCGGCTCCTCAAGAACGACATTGGAACAACTATTACCTTTGCTTAATACAGACCGTAATTCTTTAGAGTGGGTTAATAAAAATAGAGAAAAGTATCTTAGCACGACAGAGCGTCCACCTATTGATAACAATTCAAAACCAATGAAAGTTAGTGATGTGGTCTGTGTTATGTCAAATATATTGCCAGAAGAAGCTATTATCGTTGATGAAGGCATTCGATCTTCTAGGGCATTGCTAAAGCATTTTCCATTTCGTTATTCAAATTCATATCATACAACAAGTGGAGGTGCATTAGGGTGGGGAATTCCTGCTGCTATTGGAATTCAATTTGCTCAACCTGATAAACAGGTCGTTGCATTTATTGGTGATGGAAGTGCACTATTTACGATCCAAGGCTTATGGACCGCAGCCAAATATAATTTACCGGTTATTTTTATGATCTGTAATAATAAAACCTATTTAGCAGTTAAGGCTGCTATTAAAGAATATCGAAAAAATGTAAACGAACCTGAAACTTCCGAGTACCCAGCTTCATCATTAGCACATCCAACGATTGATTTTGTAAGTATTGCAAAAGGATTAGGAGTACATGGAGAAGTTGTGACAAACCTTTCGAAACTAGAATCTATTTTAAAAACAGCTATAAATAGCAAAGAACCTATTCTCCTTGATGTCCAAGTTGAGGAAGTGGAAGTATAGGCGTGGGGCACTTAGACAGTATCAGGTATTTAAATAATAAATACCTTTAAAGTAAAGTTTTATTATGTAGAAATTCCTAGAAACGTCAATTAATCCTAATAACTAAGTAAAGACGACAGTTATAACCTTGACTAAGTAATTTAAGCTATTTAATAATATATAAAAATAGTGATAGACCAAACTGGTCTATCACTATTTTTGTAATTAATGTTTAGAAAAGTTATTATTATTGATTTATTTCAATTGATACTCAGAACAAAATTCAATTAGAGAATGTAAAAAAACGATACTGTTGTTTCAGGATAGAATAAAGTTCATCTACGATTCGTATTGCTCCAATTATTATATATGCTTGTGGTAAAATATTACATAAAGTTTTTAGAATATTAAAAAGTAAAAAGGGGGCTACTGGGATGATGCCATCATTTTTTATTGCGCACGGTTCACCGCTTATTGCAATTGAAGATAATGAATATACACAGTTTTTACAGACGCTAGGGGGAACTTTTCCAAAACCGGCAGGGGTTGTTTTATTTTCAGCACATTGGGAATCAACTGTGCAATTGGTTAGTGATGTTAAGGAATATGATACGATCTACGACTTCTATGGTTTTCCTGAAGAAATGTACAACATAAAGTATCCTGCTAAAGGAAGTCCAACAATCGTTAAATATATTGAAGAAATGTTTGCCGCTAACGAAATACCATTTGAAACGGAGACGAAACGAGGTTTAGATCATGGAGCATGGGTAATATTAAAATTCCTCTATCCCAATGGAGAAATTCCCGTTATTTCAATGTCTGTCAACCCAAGTGTTACGCCTGAAGAACAATATAAAATCGGACAGTCTCTAGCTGAGTTAAGGAGAAAAGATATTCTAATTATTGGTAGTGGTGGAACTGTTCATAATCTCCGAGCATTAAGAAGGACTGAAACTAGCGGAAATGTAGATCCTTGGGCACTTGAATTTGACAATTGGTTAGCGATGAATTTAAGCAATTGGGATTTGAACAAACTATTTAAGTATGATAGTTTGGCACCCCATGCCGACTATGCTGTTCCACGTTATGGGAATGAGCATTTTATCCCGATTTTTTATGCAATGGGCGCTGCTGATCACGAAAGAACAGCAAAATTAATACACCGTAGCTTTCGATACGGCAATCTTAGTCATAGTGTCTGGCAGTTTGGCTGATTATAATTTGCGGAAAAGGAAGGTTTCACACAATAATCTTGTTAACTTGTGATTCGAATCACTAACGGTGAATTAAATACATGTTATTGTTTATATGAGAAGTATTATCAGTAAAAACAATAGATAAATAGCCAAGTGAGGAGAACCTACAATGAGCGAGATGATAAATAACCGAGAGCAAACACAAAACCCTAAAAGTTCCGATCGAGTGGAAGCGTTAAGAGAAATTTTTCTAGATCTTCAGAATGGAAAAGATGAAGCGGAGGTTAAAGCACGTTTTGATGAAGTTATTGGCATAGTAACAGTCGAAGAACTTTCACAGCTGCAACACGATTTTTCTGAGGCAAGTGGAGTTCCTTTATCCGACTTACAACATTTATATGGTGCGCATACGGAAATATTGAGGGGATCTGTAGAAGAGGTGAACCGCGATGAAAAACCTGAAGAACAACCTGGACATCCTATCCATACTTTTAAACTAGAAAATAAGGAGCTATCTAAGTTAATTAGTAAAATACAAGCACACTTAGCTGAATTTATAAAAGTAGATTCTGTTGAAAATATTTATAAGCTTATCGAAGATTGCAATCTATTACTAGATATTGATAAACATTTTAGTCGTAAAGAGAATTTAATATTCCCATATTTAGAAAAGTACGGAATTAATGGGCCTTCAACAAACATGTGGAGAATAGACGATTTTATTCGGGATTCCATAAAGGATGGAAAGAAAAAATTAGTAGATTATGAGGGAGACCAGCAAGCTGTTATTGAAAACATCCGCTATTTTATGAAGGAAGTATTGGATATGATATATCGAGAGGAAAATATCCTTTTTCCAATGGCGTTGATGAATTTAACAGAAGATGAATGGATAAAAATTGCCCGAGAAAGTGACGAAATTGGATTTTGCTTAACAAGTCCAGCAGCAGAATGGAAACCAGAGCGAAAAGACCTAGCTGAAAAAACAATCTCTGAAGGGTATATTAAAATGGAAACAGGTATCTTATCGTTAGCACAATTAGAGTTAGTGTTGAATCATTTACCTGTTGATCTAACGTTTATTGATAAAGATGATGTTGTCCGTTACTTTTCGCATGGTAAGGAACGTATATTTGCGCGTACTAAAGCAATTATTGGCCGAACTGTCCAAAACTGCCATCCACCGAAAAGTGCCCATGTAGTTGAAGCATTATTAGATGATTTCAAATCAGGAAAAAAAGATTCTGAAGATTTTTGGATCAAATTTAAGGATAAATATGTGTATATTCGATATTTCGCCGTCCGTGATGATAATGGAGCTTATGTTGGTACATTAGAATTCACCCAAAACATTGAGCCAATTCAGGCGATTGAAGGTGAAAAGAGGATCTTATCGTAGGTAAATTTAGTGATCTACCATACAATTAAGACAATAACAGCACGTAATTACAGAAAAAGGGTGTAATTACGTGTTTTTTATTTTTATTTTTAATAGTCTGTTAACGAATTGTATGTACATTTTTCCTACATTGTGTAGGTATACTATTTCCCCTTATTCTTATATAATGAAAACTAAATATTCCAAAAATTTTAATAAGTGGAAACTATTTGAATCGAGAAACAAGGTTCCAGTATAGTTGGAAATAAGCAATAAAAAAATGGGTACATAATATTTTCTTCGCACTATATTCAATCCTATAAAAATAGAAGGGAGCAGATGAACTTGACAGTAGATTTAAACTCTTTATCAGTATATGGTCTTCTTAAACGGGCTGCTTTGGGAAACGGCAATAAGGAAGCACTATTTGATTTGTCTTCACGTGTATCGTACGAAAAATTTAAATACGATATTGATCAGGTTGCTGCTGTTCTATCTTGTAAGGGCATACAAAAAGGTGATCGAGTTGCATTATCATTGCCGAACTGGTATGAAACCGCTACCATATTTTTTGCTACTGCAAAAATTGGAGCTATATTAGTTCCGTTTAATCCTAACTATAAGTCGCACGAACTCAATCATATTTTAACTAACTCAGAGCCAAAAGCAATTTTTATTTCTGATAAATTGATTCAAAATATCGGAATAAAAGAAATACAAACTATGGTTAATTTGGTCATAACTGTTCGGACAAAAAGTGAGCAGTGTGATTCGTATGAAGATTGGATGGCTTTGGATGTCCCTCAAATTGTTGAAACGGATATTGAAGTCGCGAATGATCTGTATTGTATTTTATATACATCTGGTACGACTGGTGTTCCAAAAGGTGTAATGGTTACACATCAAAGTGTTGTTCAATCGGCCAATACTCTTGCAAGTTCACTTCAGTGTTCAGAAAAAGATGTATTTATTATTGCTGCACCGCTTTTCCACATTTTTGGAATGGCTTGTAACTTATTTTGTTCAGTATCTAGTGGTGCACGAATGGTTCTTATGGAAAAATATGAACCACGTAAAATGCTACAAGTGATTGAGCAAGAAAAGGTTACGATTCAGCAAGGTGTACCGACCATGTTTCTAAAAGAACTTGAGTTAGACGATTTTGACAATTACGATCTATCAACTTTACGTGCTGGTATGGTTGGTGCCTCACCAATTCCGCCCCATAAAGTAAAAGAAATAAGAGACAGATTTGGTATGAATCTTTGTCAGTCTTTCGGTATTACAGAAACAGCGACTGTTACAATGACGCCATATCACGATAGTGAAGATAAGATCACTCAAACATTAGGGTTACCAATTCCTGGTGTAGAGCTGAAAATTGTCGATGAAAATCGAGTTGAAGTGGAGCCTGGACAAACAGGTGAGATTGCTATCAAAAGTTTTGGAAATATGAAAGGCTATTATAAAATGCCCGAAGAGACATCTAAGGTTTTAGCCGATGGCTGGTACTATACAGGCGACCTTGGAACTTTAGACAATGAAGGTTATTTATATTTTATCGGCCGTAAAAAGGAAATGATTATCCGCGGTGGTTTCAATGTATATCCACAAGAAATTGAAGAGGTCCTAAAAAAACACGAAACGATTTCTGAAGTTGCAGTTGTTGGTCTGCCTGATGAGGTGCTAGGTGAAATCGTTTGTGCAGTTATTAAATTGAAAGAAGGAAAAACAAGCAACGAAGAAGAAATACTTCAATTTCTTAAAGGGCAAATTGCAAACTACAAACTACCACAAAAAGTTGTGTTCGCTACAGATTTCCCAGTTACAGCAAGTGGGAAGATTCAAAAAATGAAACTACGTGAACAGATTGTGGAACAGCTGCGAGTATTTCCAAAGTAGTTAATTTAAAAAGTAAGTAAATGGAATTAATAGATTCAGATAAACAGATAAATTCAAAAGAGGTGCAATTATGAGTGATATTGTTATTTTAGAGGGCGCAAGAACACCATTCACAGAAATTTCAGGAACTTTCCGTGAAATAACTGCAACAAATTTAGGTGCAATCGCTGCGAAAGGAGCGATTGAAAAAGCTAATATTACTCCTGAGGAAATTGATCACGTTGTGTTTGGAAACGTTCAACAATCAAGTAAAGATGCACATATTCTTGCAAGACACGTAGGTTTACTTGCAGGTACACCTATCCCTGTTCCTGCATTAACGATCAATCGTTTGTGTGGTACAGGGGTCGAATCTATCTTAACAGCAGCTCGCTATATACGTACAGGTGAGGCAAATGTTGTGTTGGCTGGTGGAACTGAAAGTATGAGTCAAACTCCACA
>NZ_LT965955.1:300000-512907 GCF_900240995.1 Bacillus sp. Marseille-P3661 | reverse complement strand
GTTGCCCACGTGTTACTCACCCGTCCGCCGCTGAATCAGAGGAGCAAGCTCCTCGTCATCCGCTCGACTTGCATGTATTAGGCACGCCGCCAGCGTTCGTCCTGAGCCAGGATCAAACTCTCCGAAAGAGGTTTGATTGCTCAAACTAATAAACTGACTTGATTGTTGAACTGAGTTCAACTTGTTTTGCACGCTTGACATTTTGTTTAGTTTTCAAAGAACATCATTTTCTTAATCGCTTGTTTCAGCGACAAGAGTTAGTATAACATATCGTTTTCATAGAAGTCAACATCTTTTTTATTTTAAAAAATAGAAGTAATAAAATCGATGCTACCATAAAAAATCCGCATAAGTCATTACACTTATTAAACTAGACCTTGCGAAGCGATGAACTAATCATACAATCTATTTTCGTAGAAGTCAATAGTTTTTATTGATGACTAGATCCCGGTTTTTCAAGGCCGGAATTTGATAATATCAATTATTAACCAATAAAGCAATGTTTTTTTACAGAAATTCATATTATATTCACCTGACTATTACCGAACCTTCCCTCAACCACGTCCTCTCAATCGTTCAAGAACACTTATATCCCTTTAGTGCGCTGTATCTTTTTCTACTAATAATTCATTTATCTCATTTAATTTCTTAGCATGTACTTCATTTTATTTTTCAGAGATTAAATTCCGTATTAGTATTAAATTACTTTGACTAATAGGTACTTTAAATGTTTGAAGATGTTGTTCCTTTAATAGATCCAATTGCTCCAATTCTTCTTTTGTGACCCGCAACGTAATGGTCTTATATAGTATGTCACACCCATGCCGGGCACACATATAAAACCCCTGCCTTATGGCAGGGGAATAATAAAAATGTTGAATCAACCGTCCATCCGCTTTAAGTAGTTGCTAAATTTGTAGCAATCCTCCGTCTAGTAGTCTATGGAAATCATAAGCCACTTATGGTTTCTTTAAAAAGATTTGCATTTATTGTTAGCCTTTAAGTCCACTATAACTTAACTCAAATGTGCTGACGTTGAACTGACACCCATGCCTCTCATAAGCAGCAATTACTTCTTATAACAACGAATAACAAGAAACTCGAGTTAGTTACAGTGCAAAGTATATCATCCTCCAAATTGAAATAGCATGTTCACTGCAACGTATGTCACCTTATCAAACACCCCTCTCTTAATAAGAGTTTCAACAGCTCATCTGTATTATGTAGTTGATAAATTAAGGTAGCCATTCTTGTTCTGCTAGTCTATGAAAATGAAAAGACAAGAGCGATATATAGCACGGTACCCCATTACCCATTCAGGTCAATGGACCTGTCCCTCTGGTTCTCTGACCTACCCATATTCCTAAATCTGCCACAATTTACGTCCTATAGGACGTCTTATGTATTGCTTTTATATATGATAATTGTCGTAGATAGAGTTAAATATTCTATACCCCACAACCAGTTTTCCATGTTCTTTCTAATCCACTTCTATGAGATTTACGTAGTGTAACCAAAACTACTTTCAACTAAGCTTTTTCACAGCTGCTATAAAACTAATTATATTACTAGTTCTGTATCCATTCATTCAGTCTGCTAAGTCCTGTTATTCCAAGACAATTTCCTTTAGACAATACCAATTTATATAACTGAAAGGAGGGGAATGTCTCAATCTACGCCGAAGCGACCTTGTACAGTATACAGCCGTTTAGTTTTTTCACTAGCTGCAATTCATTTATCCAATCCAAGGAGTGTATTTGTCTATGAAAGAAGTTTTAGGTCATTATGAAATTAATAAGAATACAATGGCTTTACTATCTGTTGCACACATAGACTATTCTACAATTGTAATTGAAGTGGAACGTCAATTATTTGTCCGTCAAAGGCCAACTAAAATTGTAAAGGCTGCCTGTCTAGATGGCGGGGCGTCGTTTGACGGGAGACGAGTAGCCGTGACACACCTTACCGGTACAAAGCAAAAAGTTCCGATTCCAATTAAACCGAATGAAAATATCTATGCCTTTCCAACCGTCTCACCTACCGCTTTTGATTGTAACTGGATTTTTTTCAATCATATCAAATACATAAGAACGTTAACCTCTCAAGATAAAACAACACAATCCATGATTGTATTTCAAGATGGACAACACATTACCTTGCACGAATCGGATTATGTATTAAGAAAACAAATGCATCGGACCGCTATGTGTATCCATTGTTTTAATCCTAGTCCGCAGGAGCTTAATAGGTATTAATAGTAACAAAACCAAAATTGATAAGTTCAGCAATCTGTTTCTTTTTTAATAAGATACAGGTTGCTTTATTAATAGAATCCGCTTATTAATTTAGGGATATCTTCTAATTAATAAAATAAATCTAACTGCATTTACAATATATACCATAATGTGTCTTACAGGACGTTTTGCCCTTTTTTAAACGATTAGATAATGGCTTTAAAAAGGGGACTATCACATGAATGACAAGGACTTGTTTAAGGAGATTCTAGGTAAACACTTACATAATATAAGAGTTTCAAAGGGGTTCACACAAGAAGGCCTTGCCAAAGAAGCGGACGCGGATAGTAAAAATATTGGTAGAAATGAACGTGGTGAAAAATTACCGAATAGTTATACTCTATATAAACTACAACACAGTTTAGACTTTAGTGTCGATAAACTCTTTAAAGATATCAAGTTAGAAATGGAATCTATTAAACAAGAAAAATCCGATGATGAGGAATAACCAGTGCGGTTCTCTTGCTCACACCTCGTGCTAATTTCAAGCAGGAGAACCATCCCCCTGCTCACTCCCTTACCCCATGTTTCCTCGTTTCTATTCGATTATCATCTACCGTTCTGTTCATAGACATCGCTTCCCAGACGGCTTCTTCTGTTATGCTTTTACCTCCCTTCAAATCTGATATTGTTCGTGCTAATCGGATAATTTTGATTTGAACACGGTTGCTCCATTTCCTTTTCAGTGTCATTTGATTAAGCGTTTGTTTTATTTTTTCTGAGAGCATGATTGTATTTCTTAACGTCTCATATGAAACTCTACCATTACAGATTTCATGGCCATATCTTTCATATTGACGATTTCTGGCTGCTACTACCCGCTTTCTAATTTCGAGAGACGATTCTCCAGTGTATTGACTATTTTTTTCAAGGTTTACAGATTGTAATGATAGTGAAATATCAAATCGATCACGAATCGGGCCGGATAAGCGGTTTTGATAGGCTTGGATTTGGTTAGGTGAACAACGACAGTAATGGGTATTGGAGCCTGAATATCCACATGGACAAGGATTCATCGCACCTATCAACAAGAAAGCCGCTGGATAGGTTACAGTCGAGCGCACTCGACTGATCGTAACATAGCCGGTTTCAATAGGCTGTCTCAGCATATCTAATGTCTTTTTGGAGAACTCGGCCATTTCATCTAAAAACAAGACCCCATGATGTGCTAACGATATTTCGCCGGGCTTAGGATTTTGCCCACCTCCAATGATCGATACACTTGATGCTGAATGATGGGGACTTCTGAAGGAAGGCATGGAGAGCGTTTCATAATCGATGCCAGCCAATTGATATAAGCTAACCTTTTCTAGCTGCGCTTCATGTGACAAAGGTGGTAGAATAGAGGGAAACGTTTCGGCTAATAAGCTTTTACCACATCCAGGTGGGCCGGTCATAAACAGATGGTGGTCACCCGCTGCTGCAATTTCAAGTGCCCGTTTTGCAAATTGGTGACCGATTATATGGCTAANTCTGAAGGAAGGCATGGAGAGCGTTTCATAATCGATGCCAGCCAATTGATATAAGCTAACCTTTTCTAGCTGCGCTTCATGTGACAAAGGTGGTAGAATAGAGGGAAACGTTTCGGCTAATAAGCTTTTACCACATCCAGGTGGGCCGGTCATAAACAGATGGTGGTCACCCGCTGCTGCAATTTCAAGTGCCCGTTTTGCAAATTGGTGACCGATTATATGGCTAAAATCATGATCATATTCAGGCTCTTCTTCTTGTAATCTTGTTGGAAAAGTAAATTGCAGGATATTTTGCCCAGATAAATGTTGGAGAACTTCATATAAACTGCTAACATAGATAATCTCAAGGCCTTCTATGCGGATTTCCGGTAAGTCTGCATTATAAGGCATGTACAAAAGGGAAAATCCTAATCGTTTAGCTGCCAGAGCTGCAGATAACATCCCTTCAAATGGCAAAATCGATCCATCTAATGATAGCGCACCGATGAAACAGGTTGAGGAAGGTATCTTTGCTTTTATTCCTCCAATGCTTTTTAGGATTCCAATCGCCATCGGCAAATCAAAGAGCGGTCCATTTTTCTTTTGTTCGGCTGGCGAAAGATTTATAACCGTTTTTTGACTAACTAAAGGATAGCCTAACGAGTAAAGCGCAGCGGTTACTCGTTCCTTTGACTCTTTAACAGATGCATCCGGCAAGCCAACAATAATAAACATTTCCATCGCTTCAAGTGTTTGCACTTCTACTTGGACACGATAGCCTTCCACTCCTTTTAGGCCAATGCTCATGATTTTTGTAACCATGTTTCGATCTCCTTGTCTTGTAAAGTTGTTTTCTCTACAAATCGTTTATAGTTTTGAAACTTCGGATCGGGAAAATAATTGAGTGTTCGCTGAAGATATACATACTGATTTTCTAGAAGATTGACATAAACGGGGTAACTGCTCCATTCATATGAAGATAAACACTCAATCATACTCGCTTCCAAAGGATTACGATGAATATAGCGACTGACTTCTAAAAAATAGCGATCATCTTCTATCAATTCTCCACCATATCTCCCTTGAAAAACATGGCCAATGTAGTTGTACTTCTTATTAAAATAAACGGCATATTTGGAATGAAGTTCTTTCATAATGACTTTGATATGATAAGTAGTAGTCTCGAGTTGTAGATGAATGTGATTGGTCATGAGACAGTAGGAGTGTAAAATGAATGGAGACATTTCCTTAACTTCTAGTAGTAGATTTAAATAAGTAAGATAATCTTCCCGGTTATGAAAAAGCGATGTTCGACGATTACCTCTAGCCGTAATGTGATAAATCGCTCCTTGGTACCAAACACGATGTGGCCTGGCCATTCAATCACTCCTATCTATAGGACAATTATAGTGATAGCAAAAATTAAGGTGAAAATAAGTTCCAATGAGAATAATAATGATAGGAATTTACGGATTGCTTATAGGGTCATTTGTAAATATAGAGGATAACGTGGCCATTAATATATGCGTTCTAACAACAGAGTGGACTAGTTCAATTATATCTATTCAACAAAAACTGACAAATTCCTTTATTAAGCAAGATATAAATTTTTTATATTTTATCAGAAAAAGGAAAGAAGCGAGACAACCCACCTCCCCTCACAATATTTAGTTGCTACCTCCTTATAGCAAATTCATATTCTTTCAAACTAAAATGACAACAAAATTAGTCCCAAAACCTTTAATAATAAATGAGACCCAACACCTACATTCTTCTTACGTTAATTTTTACACTTTAGCGGTGATCAGTCACCAAGGCCACAGTTTATCACTTTAACGTTGTACTGTTTTATCAGTCCGGGGGTCAGGCCCCACGCCCCCCTGGACAATCAAAAAAAGGCTTATTTAAGCGCTATTCGTGATCTATTTGATGGATCTATTGTTAGTTATGTTCTAGGCCATTCTAATAATAATTCCCTCGTCTTCGAAACGTTCGACCAAGCGGTAGCGCTTTTAACGAGGAACGTCCACTTATCCATAGTGACCGTGGCTTTCAATACACCTCGCATGGGTTTAAGCAACGGATCGATGAGGCGAAAATGACACAAAATATGTCACGGGTTAGTCGATGCATAGATAATAGTCCAATGGAATCTTTTTGGGTTACGCTCAAATGTGAAAAATATCATTTGCATAAGTACGATACATTTGAGGAGCTCTCCATTGCGATAAATGAGTACATACGTTTCTATAATTATGACAGATATCAAAAACGACTAAACGGCCCTAGTCCTATGGAATATAGGGCTAAAGCCGCTTAAAACATTTTTATTATTTCCACTGTCTACTTGACAGGGAGCAGTTCACCGAGGGTCAGGCACTAGAATTCCAGTTTATTCACAAATACAAATGACATGAATCAAATTTATTAATTCTTCCAAATCGGTTCGGGCTTCTTCAAATAAAGTATAATATCTTTCTTCCGACTTTTCCGAGATCAAAGAACCAGCATCATAGGAATCGGGATCTAAAACACCATTTTCCTCTAATTCACTTAGTTCCACTTCTTTCATTGAAACCAATTTATTGAATGGTGTATCATAATCAATTAATTCCAGTGTACGAGACACACTTTCATCTGACGGTAACTTTTCACATAAAGCATTTAAGGTACTTCTTAACTCTTCAAGATCAGTTTCACCGTATTTCGCTTCGTAGTAATTTCCATTTACTGATTCAAGCTGTATTGTGTGCTTTTCCAATGATTCATATACATCTTTCATTTTTAACATTTCGTTTCCCCCTAAAAAAAGTAGACACGCTCAATACATGGATATGAAACAATATGTCATAATATTACAAACAATATGTTAAATGTTTGGCTTATTTTTTTGTTTCTGTAATCTGTATGTAAGCGACAACTTGGATTCCAATCTAGTATTAAGTTGTCTATAAACACATGTCATATCATTAATTTCTTCTTAATACTATGTTTATAAAGGGGGATGTATATATGAATAGAGAGAAGATCGAGTTTAGGAGAAAACTACTTCATGCGTTACACCAAAAGGCATCACTAATCTTTCATGAAACACATAAGGTTTGCGGTATATATGCTATTTTTAACAAAGTCAATGGAAAGATATACATTGGACAAACCTCTCAAAAAATCTACGCTTATTTAAGATCTGAAAGAGAGAGTAAGCTTCGTTTAGGTGAAATGCATAACTGCAAATTGCAGAATGAATTTAAAGAGTATGGTGCAGATCAGTTCGACTTTTATATTATTGAAAAATTTTTAATCTCGACAGAAAATATGGAGAGACTTCAAAAAACATTAAACTACCTGGAGGTTTTTTATATAGACCAATTTGGTACTACCAATTCAAATTATGGGTATAACATACAAAAAGGTTGGGATGATGAGCATACTTTAGAAGATATTATGAGAGAAGTAAATGTTGCTAGTTCAAAAATTGATTCCTTTGCCTATGGTGAATTCTCCGATAAACGTAAGCTACCATTTCCTATTCCCGCCTCCTATATTAACGAAGAAATTAGTTTTCCAAATGAACACCCTGGCTTAGCATCCTGTATTGACCAATTTATTAAGAAAGACCATAAGGTTGATAACTTTAACGATTACGTTAAGTTATTTTTAGATATATATACTAATCGTCCAAATAGGGAATATATAAGACAATACGAAGATGTTGTACCATTTCTATTGGCGAGACAAGTATTAAGAAAGTTCCCTAATACTCGGATACAATAAGACTGTTGAACAGTGCACTTGTCAATTTCAAGGGTATTATTTAAGTGATTGTATGGTTGCTATCAACTCTTAATCATTATCTGTCCTCACAAGGATTGAACCGATGCACAGGGACGGACCTCATGCTTCCTTTGTTTTGCGAAACTAAAGAAGCATGAGATTTGTCCCCACGATTACAGATTAAAGGGTGACTTTTGTTGAATAATGGAACAATATTGTTTGAGACCCCAACCAAATTAGTTCAAAAATTTGTAAGTCAAATAATTTACAGGAGTTAAGGTTTAAAGGTACAAAAAAATCACGTTAGACTTTCAAGTAATTTGTCAGTTCAACCAGAAGTCCAGTTACTCATATTAGGTAAATTAATGCAGCTTAATGCATGCTCAAGTCTAATCGTATCCTTGTGTGCAGCTTATTCACTAGGGATCAGACTAAATTCCCAGCGAGGACTGGCCCCATAGGTCTATTTTTGAAACTCTAACTTGAGTTTATCTATGTTAATGATTGCCTTAAAAGCCAGAGGGAAACGTTTCGGCTAATAAGCTTTTACCACATCCAGGTGGGCCGGTCATAAACAGATGGTGGTCACCCGCTGCTGCAATTTCAAGTGCCCGTTTTGCAAATTGGTGACCGATTATATGGCTAAAATCATGATCATATTCATGCTCTTCTTGTAATCTTGTTGGAAAAGTAAATTAGAGGATATTTTGCCCAGATAAATGTTGGAGAACTTCATGTAAACTGCTAACGTATATAATCTCAAGGCCTTCTATACGGATCTCCGGTAAGTCTGCATTAAAAGGCATGTACAATAGGGAAAAACCCAATCGTCTTGCAACCAGGGCTGCAGATAACATCCCTTCAAATGGCAGAATCGATCCATCTAATGATAGCGCACCGATGAAACAGGTTGAGGAAGGGATCTTTGCTTTTATTTCTCCAATGCTTTTTAGGATTCCAATCGCCATCGGCAAATCAAAGAGCTGTCCATTTTTCTTTTGTTCGACTGGCGAAAGATTGATAACCGTTTTTTGACTAACTAAAGGATGGCCTAACGAGTAAAGCGCAGCTGTTACTCGTTCTTTTGACTCTTTAACAGATGCATCCGGCAAGCCATCGCTTCAAGTGTTTGCACTTCGACTTGGACACGATAGCCTTCCACTCCTTTTAGGCCAATGCTCATGATTTTTGTAACCATGTTTCAATCTCCTTGTCTTGTAAAGTTGTTTTCTCCACAAATCGTTTATAATTTTGAAACTTCGGATCGGGAAAATAATGGAGTGTTCGCTGAAGATATACATACTGATTTTCTGTAAGATTGACATAAGCGGGGTAACTGCTCCATTCATAAGAAGATAAACACTCAACCATACTCGCTTCCAAAGGATTACGATGAATATAGCGACTGACTTCTAAAAAATAGTGATCATCTTCTATTAATTCTGCACCATATCTCCCTTGAAAAACATGGCCAATGTAGTTGTACTTCTTATTAAAATAAACGGCATATTTGGAATGCAGTTCTTTCATAATGACTTTGATATGGTGAGTAGTCGTTTCAAGTTGTAGATGAATGTGGTTGGTCATGAGACAGTAGGAGTGTAAAATGAATGGAGCCATTTCCTTAACTTCCAGTAGTAGATTTAAATAAGTAAGATAATCTTCTCGGTTATGAAACAGCGATGTTCGACGGTTACCTCTAGCCGTAATGTGGTAAATCGCTCCTTGATACCAAACACGATGTGGCCTGGCTATTCAATCACTCCTATCTATAGGATAATTATTGTGATAGCAGAAATTAAGGTGAAATAAGTTCCAATGAGAAATATAATGGTAGGAAATTTTGCATGCTTATAGGGTCATTTGCAAATATAGAGGATAACGTGGCCATTCATATATGCGTTCTAACAACATAGTGGACTAGTTCAATTATATCTATTCAACAAAAACTGACAAATTCCTTTATTAAAAAAAATAAATTGTTTATATTTTATCAGAAAAAGGAAGGAAGCGAGACAACCAACCACCCTCATAATATTCAGTTGCTACCTCATTATAGCAAATTCATATTCTTTCAAACTAAAATGACAACAAAATTAGTCCCAAAACCTTTAATAAATGAGACCCAGCACCTACATTCTTCTTACGTTCATTTTTACACTTTAGCGGTGATCAGTTACCAAGCCACACTTTATCACATAAACGTTGTACTGTTTTATCAGTCCGGGGGTCAGGCACCAGGACACAAAACCTTTAATAAATGAGACCCAGCACCAACATTCTTCTTGCGTTCATTAAAGTTTTACACTTTAGAGGTGATCAGTCACAAAGGCCACACTTTATCACATTAACGTTGTACTGTTTTATCAGATCGGGGGGGCAGGCACCAATGTCAAGTGGGGGGCCCCATTCTTCCCTCTAAACCATTTATTTTTTTTATTAAATCATATATAATCAGTTTAAATAAATTAAAGTTGGTGGTGTAAATGGAACCTATACGAATTGAAAATGATGATTTAAAAAAGGCAATTCAATCTGGTCAATCATACATCAAAGTGGGAAAAAGAAAATTTTTATTATTGGAAGTGGAAGAAATAAATAACGATGACTATTACGAGATTACTGACCATGAAGAGGAAAAACGGCTAATGTCGGCACTAAATGGAAATAATCCGATTTTATCAGAAGAAGAAATAAAAAAAATGTTAGAGAACTAACATACGGAAATTTTATGCAAAAAATCGGCCATCCACTCCTTTTGATACTAGATCGTTGGAGAGAAAGCATTGAACTTCCGCCAATTGCGTTATATTTAAAAGATACAATACAAACTTATTTTGTAACATCAGTACTTTTCATTTTATATTCCCGGCCGACAGGTTCTCATACGGAAAATGCCTGTTGATCTAAGGATGGTTTTAGTTTCAGTTGGAAAATCAAATCTATATAAAGTTTTTTATCGGGTTACTTCGAAACAAAACGAAATATATTTGATTCGACATCCACATCAAAGATTAATAGACTAGCATTAATTAAAATTTATACAAAAAGAAGTAATCTAAACTGAAAATGATTACTTCTTTTTTTACTTCGCTACAACAAGGCTCCTTTTCTGTTACTCTGTAAAGCTGTAAGCTTTACAGAGCAAAAAAAGACACGGTACCTATCCTGGTGTTTCATATGTCACCATTAGCAACACCCCCTTTCTAAGGGAGTGTCAACCGCCCATTCGCTTTATATAGTTGCTAGATTGATTGTAGCAATTCTTGATATACTAGTCTATGAAAATATTAAATGACAGGTTGACCATACCCCATAATGACTAACTCGTCTTATTATTGTATGCTGCATTTTCACTTTAGTATATTAACGCTGTAACTTTTTATCTTACTGGGGGTCAGGCACCACTGCCCTACAATGTCTTTACTTAAAGCCAAGGTCTCTCCCTTTTCATACAGCACCTTCGCCTCTGCCCAAATTTGATCGACTTCCTCAGCCGTTAAATCATCCCACATGTTTTTCCTTCCACCACCGTTTACTGTGATCGGTAAAAAGCGCCGATTTCCTGTTGGATCATTCAAAAAATCATAATCATTGGTTGTTCCAAAGAATACACACTGTCGCTTGAATGTTTCATTATGTCTCCCATATGCAACTCGGAACGTATCCTCTGACTTGGAAATAAAGTGCTTTACTGCTTCCGTGTCTACTTTCTTCGTGGCCGTCAGCTCCGCCATTTCCAAAATCCACGCTCCTTGAAGCTGTTCATAGGCTTCTTTGCCCTTTACAGTGATTAAGGAGTCCGAGTGCCATTCCTTGCCTATAAGCTTAATAATGTAACTCTTCCCAACACCTTGAGGGCCAACAAGGACCACGCAGTAGTCAAACTTCGTTCCAGGACGATAAATTCTTGTCACTGCTGCAATTAAAATTTTTCGGGTGAAAGTTCGAACGCACTCATTATCCTCAGCACCAAGGTAATCAACCAGTATGGTTTCAATCCGATCCTGGCCATCCCAAACAAGATTATTTAAATAATC
This sequence comes from Bacillus sp. Marseille-P3661, assembly GCF_900240995.1. Classification (NCBI taxonomy): domain Bacteria; kingdom Bacillati; phylum Bacillota; class Bacilli; order Caryophanales; family Bacillaceae; genus Bacillus; species Bacillus sp. Marseille-P3661. Next base: position 501,348 of record NZ_LT965955.1, on the reverse strand, counting down.
TTTAATCGGATGAAATGCATATTTCACTGCCACTTCACTCCAAGCATCCGCAATAACTCCCGCTCCTTTTATGCCATAAACCGAGTAAAGATAGTTTCTTAAACTTGCATCATCCGTATCGGACCAATATTCACCCCGGTCTACACTTCGCCAAGGCAAATCATCCTTAATGACTACCCGATGGACAAAATCGTTCAATGCTATTCGATCCTTTAATGCTGGATCATGCTCAAGAATAAGGATGACATTTGGTGCACTGGAGACGATATTTCCTTTCTGGTCCCTAGTTAGTTCCGTTAGCCACTCCATCTCTTCATCTTCAAAATCATCTGCAGCAAAGCTCAACTGTTCTTTCCCGAGTGTCAGTTTGACCTGCTTGTCCTTTAGTGCTTCTTCCACCATGGCCTTATAGGAAGGCAACCGATTGATTGGTGTTCCCTCTTTCACTGACTCATCAAGGTCTCCAAATACATGAATACGAACCAAATCAAATGCATTACAAAGCCGTCCACCAATAGGGTCAGTTGAATGGTGAGAGTAGGCAAAGTCGCCATCTTCGTAAATCACCAACCCGCCTGCTGTGGAGCCAGCTGAATACGTGTAACGGTTTGGGTCCTCACAAGGGACGTAGATATCACTCAAGTATTTCTCAATGACATCTACGACCGAGTATGTTCGGCAAAAGGCACCGACTACCCCTTCTTTGACTTTCGGGTCTCCTTGCTTATCCGCTAGCTTTTTTCTTTCGTGAACCGTTCTGGAACTTTCCGGCCAATAAGATGAATCCCTCCAATCCGGATATCTTGCAAGCACTTCATCAGGATCAATCCAAGGCTCGTCCAACACTTTAAAGACAAACTCCCCATCCGATGATGTCGACGGCCAGTACATCAGTCGATGCACTTGATATGTGGTATCATCAAAGAAATCTATTCCAAGATCTGCAGCTATCCTTCTTGCAATTGGTACATATTCATCGGCGGTAACTGGTCTGGATAATGGAATGACTAGTCTTAACCTAGGATTCTTTGGATGGTGTTTATGAGTAGAGTACATGGCACAGCCATAGCCAAACATGGTCTCAACAGATGCCCATAAATCACCTTTCACAAAGTCAGCATCAAGGGAAACAATCTGCCGCCAAACCACACCGTCATGTTTTCTTCTGCCTCCCTTTAAGGTTCCACCGACAAAACCACCAACATCTTTAATCTCATCTTGCTTTGATTTAGAAAGCTTCTTGTATTCCTCATATGTTTCGTGTGTTCTAACTGTATTGCTTAACTTCTGAACGACTTCAGCCCAACGCATCTCTCGATTTTTCCAGTTCAGTTCTTTTCGATTTCTTCCGGTTGCAATCGTGAGGTTTCCATCATGTTTTAAACTATGACTTCCTTTTTCACTGAGCTCTTTCACATCTACCAGCCCTCCTTCGTAACACAGTACATAGGCCTTTTTGGGCACCTTCCAAATCACCAGAAAGTGCCTGACCTTTCAATGTCTTCATTGTTTGTTTTGGTAGTACATCTTTGTACCGTTTTAAGTCCATTAAATATTCCACTGTATCTTTGTCAGCCAAACGCCATCGCTCCTGTTCAACTGTTAATCTTTCTTGTAATAGAAGGTTTCAAAGCTATCTGCCCCAAGAGGTAATCCTGGAGCCCACTCTATCGGTTGCCCCATAACTTCTTTGACTTCTTCCATTGACCCAGTTGCGATAGGAACATCAAGAATGACTTCATCGTGGACATGAAAGTTAATTCGATATCCCGCTTTATCTAATCGAAGCATAGCAACAGCTAAGCAATCTCTAGCAACGGCCTGGATAATATTCTCCGTAAGCTTGCCACCGTAAGTAGGAATTCTCCCCCACTGCTTAGAGCCTTGCTCGGTTCCTTCATACGTGAGCTGCTCTTTTCCAAACCGCTCATCTACTCCAATTTTCGGTCTAACATATGCAAGGGAACGACCAGATGGCAACGTAATAAATAAAATCCCTTTAGTGTAATGAAAAGTAAGACCGTACTGCATCTTCACCACTACTTTTTCCTTCACAGCTTTGATTGCTGCTGCTTCTATGCCCCACCAAAGTTTCACGATGTTCGGATTTGCTTCTCGCCAAGCGGAAACTAAATCTGGAAGTTCATCTTCGGTCAAGCCCATTTCTATAGCCCCCATCTGCATCAACGCCCCTTTAGAGCCTCCGTAGCCAAGAGCCAATTCAGCAATCTTCCCTTTTTGCCTAAGCGGACTACCTTTATCAATCGTTTCTATTGGTACTTTAAACATCTGTGCAGCAGAGGCTTCATAAATTTTCCCGTGAGATTGAAACACATCCATCCGCCAACGCTCTCCTGCAAGCCAAGCAATCACCCTAGCTTCAATTGCGGAAAAGTCAGCTACAACAAAACGTTGACCCTTTGATGGAATAAAAGCCGTCCGGATTAACTGCGATAATACATCCGACACACTCTCAAATAGAAGTTCCAATGCTTCGTAGCTTCCTGACTTCAATAGTTCTCTTGCAATCTGTAAATCTTTTAAACTGTTTCTTGGTAGGTTATGAATTTGAACAAGTCTACCAGCCCAGCGTCCAGTGCGGTTCGCCCCGTAAAATTGCAGCAACCCTCTAATCCTTTGGTCAGAACAGATGGAGCGCTTCATTGCTTCATACTTTTTCACTGATGTTTTGGACATTGCTTGTCTTAATTCCAACAGGCGCTTTACTTTGGGTTTTTCCACTTCACTCATCAGTGCTTCGACATTTTTCTTTGCAAGGCTATCAACTTCTACCCCCTGCTTTAACAACCAACCTTTTAACTGCGCTGGACTATTCGGATTCTCGAGTCCTGTTAAACGCACAGCTTCTTCAAAGAGCTTATCCTGAAATGCCTTATCTGCCTTAATGGCATTTTTGACTAAGCTATTATCAATCAGGACTCCTTCATCATTTATCTTTTGGTCCAACTCCCAAAGCTTCTGTTCTACTTTGGGAATTGGAAAGGCATCTAGCTTCTTTCGGATTTGTCTTTCGACCTCAACGTCCTGTTTGCAGTAATCCTTAAAAGTGGCCCATTTATCTAAGTCATGTTCTGGTAGATTACGAGTCCTTCCCTCATTCACTTTGGTAGGTTTACAAGGAACCGAGAAGTAACGAATTAAGGCTTTCCCTTCTCTCATTTTCTGAACTTTTAACTTAAGGCACTTAGCCACCCCATCGAGATATCCAGGTAATCCAAGCATTAAGGCATGAACGGATGAACACCGCCATTGATCCGGCGGCATTGATTTACGAAAGTACTTAGCTAAACAAGTTCGTTCAAAATTAGCATTGTAAGCAGTCTTTAACACTGTTGGATCTGTCATTGCCTTTAAGATGTCAGCTGGTATCTTCTCACCTGAAGCTAAGTCAACAATCTGCACCTCTTCGTCATCATTAAAGGCATAAGCAAATAGGAGAATTTCAAAATCAGACGATTCACAATAGGCATAGACCCCAGATTTAATGAGATCTACACTACTGTAAGTTTCTATATCAATGGATAATAGTTTCATAGACATCAACCTAAGATGTCATCTTCATCGTCGCCACTGTCTTCGGCAAAGTCATCTTCCGCACTACTGCGGCCACCAAGTGGTTCTCCATCATCCGTCTTCATAATGTTTTGAAGCCCAGCGGCAATCCCACGATTTCCATTTACGTTAAATCCATAAAAGGTTAAGCTAACTCTTCCATAACAACCGGAATAAAAATCACTTTGTTCCATTATTGGATTTAAATCAGCATCAACAATTCCTGGTTTTACCTTGCTGTTGGCATTAATGAAATAAGAACCTGCATACGCCTCATCATCTTCACGGTCTACATCACCGTCACGCAATGGTGTTTTCAAATTGGATGGTACCTTACCACCAAACTTGTCCTTGTTTTCTTGAGTAGCTTTTTGAATCGCATCTTTTACTTTCTTGATGGTTTTCTTATCCGATTTCGGGATAATGATACTTAATGAATACTTCAAGTCACTTCCATTAATGCTGACTGCTTGATGAACATTTGCATAACTAAACCGTACTGGGTTTTCCTTTGTGCCAATTGTGATTTTTACCATATCTTATTTCCTCCTCATTATTGAAAATCCACTTCTGGTGAAGCTTTTATTTCTGGTCGCTTATCCTCTTCTGGCACAAGCTTGACCTTGCCCGGCGCTTTTGAAATAAGCGACCCTAGCAACTCTTGAAATGCTTTTTTACCTAACTCTTTTTCTAGAGTAGTAATCGTATTGAGTGATTTCTTATAAATCACATCACTGTCAAATCCAGCAGCAGTAAGTGTATCAACCACTGCATTTTCATCGCTATATTTACGGCTACCTCTACCCTCGACCAGTTTCATCCCTGGCCATTGCTTATTTTCATTCATCGCCATAGCAAATGCATATTCTTGTACATCTTTTGCCCAGCTCATCAGCTGATCAATTGAAGTTAACACTTCCACTACTTCATCATCTGTCAGTAACGGAGGTTTCTGAAAATCCATACAAGCAAGTTTCAGATTTTCTTCTGCCCTCGCTCTGCAAGAGGCCTTCACCTTACAAAAACGGCAATGCTCACCAGCAATAAAATCTCCTTCACCCTTAAAAGCTAGCTCCGCTCTGGGCTTGACCACTTCTTCTGCCCATTCCAGTAGTTCGTCCACCTGCATTTCGTCGGTGGAGATATTGTCTAACCTCGGTTGCACAATCGTCATCAAAATGGAATCGATATCGAAGAGTACACCAAAGTTGTTTATTGCACCCAAAGCGTACAGGCGCATTTGTGGGTTTTCCACTGCAGATACCTTGACCCCTTTGCCGCCTTTAAGGTCAATAACTTCTAGCCGATTTCCGTAGATTAAAATTACATCCCCGGTACCGAAAGCATCTGGAACCCATGGGCTAAAGTCTACTTTTTCCTCAATAAGGATGAGCGGGTCCTTGCTTGTTGCCCTAGCCTCATTTATTTTTTCAGTAACAACATCCACATAAATTTGTACAGCTTGTTCGATTTCTGAGTTATAAAAATCATTTTGTTTCATCTGCTTCAGCTTTCTGTTTAACTGAGCTTTTGTCATCTGTTTTAATTCATAAGACAAATAAAGTTCCGACAGCTCATGCATAAAAGTTCCCTCTCTGGCATAAACACTCGTTTCTTCCTCGTACTGTTCACCGAGTCGAATGCTGGGTGTACAAGCTAACCACTGACTTGCTTTAGAGGCACCTAAACTAGCATGGGCCCGTTCTGAATGATTCACAGATTCAACTCCCGTGTTTTTCATCCAAGTCTCCCCGCTTCTTCTAATAGCTCTGGATACTTTTCAACTGGGATGTCACTTAATTTCTTTGCTCCAAAACTTGTAATTAGCTCTTTCACTTGCGCCTGTTTCCCAACTTGAGAAAGTGCTGCGAGTTTTGCCCTGACATCCTCCAATGTTGGCAGCTTAGCTTTTTGAGGTTGTGTTGTTTTCTTCGGTTCCTTGCTTTCCTTCGCTTCCTTTTTCTCTACAGGGGCTGTGGAATCCGTTTGATTGCTTTCTAATGCAAATACTAATGTTTCAATACTTCCTGCTAGATTTCGTAAGTCCGTCACTACATCAAGTGCAAGTTTCGTTTTACTCATTTGCTTTTTCTCCTTTCTTCTCATTTTGTTCATCAAATTGGCTCAGTCGATTAGCTAGCCTTTTAGAAACAATACTGATAGCCGTAAGAACACCAACCATCTCTTCCTGCATCTCTTTATTTACACCATTCTGCTTTACTTGTGTTGTCATCCCCTTCACCTCCTCACCTTGGATATTGCCCTTCACTTATTAGCCAACGGGAAGGGGGTTTGGTAACCAAAATTACAAAAAATATTTTTTAAGCTTGTCCAACACCTTTTTATGCCGTTTAACCACAGCTACATGAGAGATGTTTTCTTCCTTTGCTACTTCTCTTACTGTTAAATCTTTATAATAAAGAGCCTGAATCAGCTCTTGTTCCTTTTCATTCAGTTCCGCCATCGCTTCCTGAAGGATCAGCAATGTTGCCTTGTCACAAAGAACATCTTCTATCATTTGGTCATCTTCAAAATCACCGCCTAGATCCATCAAACGATTGATTGAATCTTCCTTGCTTGGGATATATTCAACCGTTTCTGCTTCATGATCAACAGCTATCCGTCCAACTTTGATATCCTGTTCGAAGTACCGCTCTCTTCTTTTCATTTTGTAATACTCCTTGTAAATCTCCTCGCTAACACAGACCTGCTCCTTGCCGAATTTGATAAAAAACTCGCTCATTTTCTTTTCCTCCCATGGCCCGGCAAGAGCCATGGGAAAAAAGAGACAAAAAAATAAGCCGGACACAGAACGCCCAAACTGCATTAATTTGCAGGGCGTACTATGTCCGGCTTATAGGTAGTTCACACCACGACTCCATTGCTCGGTACCGATTATTTTTGATTCAATGTGCATTCACTTGCTAGATGATCATTTCTTCTCAAAACATCAGATCATCCGGCATGGGTAATGCATACGATTCCTCGCTCGGTATTATCGTGGTATGAACTTTTGGTAAAAATTAAAAAGGCCCAGGTACATCAGTTTTACTGATTTCCCGGACCTTAAGGTAGAATTAAATTGCAACTCATGGCGAATCGCTATCTCCTTTTCGTCTCGTTATTGGTTTTCCACTAACTTTTTTAAATTCACCTGTTGCGAGTTCAACTTCCCAAACCCGCTTACATCTAGCACACTTTGTTTGTACGGGACCAGCAGCTTCATTCCCTTTATCCAGCAGCCTGTAACCACAAGCAGGACATTCAACTCGCATAACCTTAGCTTCTCTTATCATTTGTATTCCTCCCAACTGTATTGAAGCTTTTTATAATTATTTGTTATTTCAATATTAATATTTTACACAAGAACGTATGTTCTGTATAGTAGGAATACCAATTTTCTGCCTTTCCAAATTATCATTATTCATACCATCCTTTCTGCAATTAACATATATATTGTTGCATATTTGGGAAATGAGGATAAATAAAAAAGTTGTATTGTTAACAATTTCCATTATACTTCGACAGAATAATCACGTCAATCCCAAATATGCAACTTATTTAAAAAGTTGCGCAATTTGTTGCGGCGGCTTATAATATTATTGTAGTAAGAATGTGGAGGGCAATTTTATGAAGAAAAATGAAATGGATAAGACCGATCAAGAAATACTACGAAGACGCTTAAAGGAAAGACGTCTCTTTTTAAATATGACATATCAAGATTTGGCCGAGAAAACTGGCATCAGCAAATCTTCTATACAGCGGTATGAAACGGGAGGAATTAAAAATATTCCATATGATAAGATTTTTGCCTTATCAGAAGCATTAGAGGTAAGACCTGAATATTTTACTGATTTGACTAAAGATTATACTGGAGAATCTGCTTTTGAAGTGAAAGTGATTAACAAAGAGGATAGATCGCAACATCTAGATCATATTAAAGAATTTGAGGAAAGAGCGATCAGATATATAACCCCAAACTTAATTTCACAGGGATATAATATAGAACGGCACAGTCATGGCTCTGTAGGAGATATTGTTGCAACTAAGGGGAAGGAAATATGGCATATTGATTTCCTTTATACGAGAGATGTAAGTAAGTATCCAACTGGAATGGGGATGGGAAGGCAACAGCTTCTACTAAGGTTTGGTAGGCTGGCTGTATATAATAAACCGATTACAAAATACTCGATAGTTATGGATAGACGTGTATTAGCAGAGCAATTCATTCAATTTAAACCTATACATTTAGACATTGAGGCTAGCATTATTATTTTACGAGGAACCGATTATGAAGAATTGCACTTCTAGAAAAAGTTAACAACACAAATAAGCCCGCAAAGCCATTGGGCTCAGCGGGTAATTTTGTAATTAGCCTTTCAGCTTATAATAATCTACATACCAGTCTGCAAACTTTTGCAGACCTTCTTCTATTGAAGTTTTAGGTTTAAAGCCTACAGCTTTCTGCAATTGATCTGTCGAAGCATAAGTTGCAGGTACATCACCTGGTTTAATAGGTTCAAAAATCTTCTCAAATTGGACTTCTTTTCCTAGAGCTTTACTTAAGACCTTTTCTAACGTTTCAATAAACACCATCAACTTCTCCGGACTATTGTTTCCGATGTTAAAGACTTTATGTTGAACATCACCTTCAGGAGGATTACCTAATAATCGTTCAATTCCTTCAACGATGTCATCAATATAAGTAAAGTCCCGGTAAAGATCATTCTCAAAATCACCATTATTAAAGATCTTAATTGGCTCGCCATTAAAATACTTATCTGTAAACCCAAAGTAAGCCATATCTGGTCGACCCATAGGTCCGTAAACAGTGAAGAATCGAAGCCCTGTAGCTGGAATTTTATAAAGATGGCTATACGTATGTGCCATTAATTCATTTGATTTTTTTGTAGATGCATATAATGAAACTGGATTGTCAACAAAATCTGTTTCCTCAAAAGGAACCTTTTTATTAGCTCCATAAACAGAACTAGATGATGCATATACGAGATGATCCACTGGATAATATCTGCAGGCCTCAAGGATATTATAAAAGCCAATGATATTACTTTGAATATAGACATCCGGGTTCTCTATTGAATATCTTACTCCTGCTTGAGCAGCTAGGTTCACTACAACGTTAGGCTTGTACTCTTCAAAGGTCTTTATTATCAAATCCTTGTCTGATATGTCACCTTTAATAAAAGTAAACTTCCCATAAGGCTCCAAATTCCCTAAACGAGTATGTTTAAGGTTCACATCATAGTAATCATTGACGTTATCAATACCAATCACCTGGCAGCCCTGTTCTAGTAATTTTCTAGACAAATAGTATCCAATAAAACCAGCTGCTCCGGTAATCAAATATATTTTACTAAGATCAAGAGTTTTGTAATTCAAGATTCTTCGACTCCTTAACAGCTGCTCTAATTGCAGGTGTTCTTCCAATTGAGTGATACTCTACTCCTGCTTTTTGCATTTCCTCAACACCATAAATGTTTCTACCATCATATACTAATGGTGTTCTCATTAGCTTTTTATAACTCTCAGGCGTTACGGCTTTTATTTCTCCCCATTCGGTAAAGACAAAGCAGACATTCGCACCTTCTAAAGCATGCTCGATGTTGGAAACATAAGTAATGTTACCTTTGCCATTCTTACCCTCTGGATGAATTTTGGCAAAGTTTTCTGCACCAACAGGATCATATGCATAAATATCTGCACCTTGTTCTAATAATAAAGGCACATTCTCAAGAGAAGCTGCCTCTCTTAAATCATCCGTTCCAGGCTTAAAAGTTAATCCTAACACCGCAACTTTAAGACCATTAAATGTAATAAGTCTTTTACTAGCTTTCTTATAAAGCATTGTTTTTTGTTCTTTGTTTACCTCAATAGCCGCTTTAACCGTTTTTAGTTCATAACCGTTCTGTTTAGCAATATACTCAAGCGCTTTTGTATCCTTAGGGAAGCATGATCCACCAAAGCCAATCCCTGCATTTAAAAACTTACTTCCAATACGCTCATCAAAACTCATTCCCTTAGCTACATCCTGTATATCCGCCCCAACCAATTCACAAAGATTAGCTATATCGTTCATATAAGAGATTTTTAATGCAAGGAAGTCATTGGACGCATATTTTATCATTTCTGCCGATCTTCTATTTACTGAAACAATGGGTAAATGAAATGGTTCATATATTTTCGTTAATAATTCCTCAGCCCATTTACTTTCTGTTCCAATAATGATTCTCTCAGCATGAAGAGTATCGTGAACGGCAGATCCTTGTGCTAAGAATTCAGGATTTGATGCCACTTCTACTCTGACATCTTTAACTAAAAAGTCCTGAATAAACTGTTCTACTTTATCATTCGTTCCAACTGGAACTGTTGATTTAACTACTACTAGACAATCTTTTTCTACCGATTCAGCAATTTGTCTAGCAACTGTAGCAATGAATGATAAATTTGCAGAACCATCAGATTGCTCAGGTGTCCCAACACCAATAAAGATTGCATCAGCATCTTTATAGGCTGAATTAAAGTCAGTTGTATACTCAATTCTTCCAGCAGAATAATTTTTTTTCATTAACTCTTCTAAACCTGTTTCATAAATTGGAGATACCCCTGATTTCATTAATTCTACTTTTTTTTCATCTATATCAACACAGGTTACTTGATGGCCCACTTCAGCAAAACAAACACCAGCTACTAAACCAACATAACCTGTTCCAGCTACTGCTATTTTGTACATAGACAGCCTTCCTTTCTTAACAGTAGGGCTTTACATACTGTACTGTTTTTCGAAGTAATTTTGATATTCCCCACTAATAATTTGCTCCCACCATTTTTTGTTATCAAGATACCATTGAATTGTTTGAGCAATACCCGTTTCAAATGTATATGTTGGTTTCCAGCCTAATTCTTCTAGTTTAGTTGGATCAATAGCATATCGTTTATCATGGCCAAGACGATCCTTTACGAACTCTATTAAATCCTCTGATTTACCTAATGTACTAATTATCGCCTTTACCACTTCTAGATTTGTACGCTCGTTATGTCCACCAACATTGTATACTTCACCGTTTAACCCCTCATGCATCACAAGATCAATCGCAGCACAATGATCAATAACATGTAACCAATCACGAATGTTCTTTCCATCACCATATACAGGAACCTTTTGATCATTTAATACACGGGATATTGTTAATGGAATTAACTTTTCAGGAAAGTGATAAGGACCATAGTTATTTGAGCATCGAGTTATATTAATTGGCAAGTCATACGTTTCATGATAAGCACGGACTAATAAATCAGAAGATGCTTTACTTGCACTATATGGACTGTTCGGTTGTAACGGGGTTTCTTCAGTGAAAAATGTTGTCGGGTCGAAATCTAGTTCTCCATAAACTTCATCAGTTGATACATGAATAAATTTTGTTACTCCAACTTGCTTTGAAGCATCTAATAATACTTGAGTTCCAAGTACATTAGTCTGAACGAATACTCCTGGATCTATAATTGAACGGTCGACGTGGCTTTCTGCTGCGAAATGAACTACATAATCAAATTTCTCTTTTTCAAAAAGAGTTATTATTATGTCTCGCTCTGCAATATCTGCTTTTACAAAATGATAGTTTTCCTTTGTTTCAATATCGCGATGTTTTGTTAAATCTCCGGCATATGTTAATAAATCCAAATTATATATATCATAATCAGGATATTTATTAACCATGAATTGGACAAAGTTTCCACCAATGAAACCTGCGCCACCAGTTATAAGTACTTTCTTCTTTGTCATCTATTTCACCTCTTGTGTTAATTGCTTTAAATATCTCTCAACTGAATCCTGCCATTTAGGTAATGGTTTAAAGCCATTATCGATTAGTTTTTGTTTTGACATTCGTGAATTCTTTGGACGTACAGCTCGTGTAGGGTATTCCTCTGTTGAGATAGAATTAACTTTCACTTTAATATTAGCTTGTCTAAATATTTCTTGAGCAAAGTCGGCCCAACTGCAAAAGCCTTCATTGGATGCATGATAAATTCCATATTTATCAGTTTTAATCATTTCAATTAACAATTTGGCCAAATCGGATGTATAAGTTGGTGAACCAACCTGATCACCGACAACATTTAATTCATCACGCGTTTCCCCTAAACGTAGCATTGTCTTAACAAAGTTGTTACCATTGATACCAAAAACCCATGAAATACGTATAATAAACCATTTATTCAATAGTTTTTTTACTACTTCTTCACCTTCTAATTTCGTTCTCCCATAGTGCCCAATCGGACTAGTTTCATCTGATTCCTTGAATGGCGTTTGTCCTTCTCCACTAAACACATAATCTGTGCTAATATACATAAATTTCGCATTAATTTCTTTTGCTGCTTCAGCTAAATTATTTGTACCATTAACATTAACATGCTGACATGTATCTTTATCATCTTCAGCCTTATCAACAGCTGTATATGCTGCGCAATGAATAATTGCTTCTGGTTTCACTTTGTTAACATACTGAAAAACAGCCTCTTTATTCGTTATATCTATATCCTTAGATCCTATTCCGACCATGTTTAAACCTAATTGCAATCCTTGGTGAACAATATCATAGCCAAGTTGACCTGTATATCCAGTTACTAAAATCTTCATAACGCTACTCTCCATATATGAAATTGTTTTCTGCATCTTTAAGTAGTGGTGCCTTTTCATCTTTTGCAGATAATATAGGCTTAACATCCATTGGCCATTCAATTCTAATTGAAGGATCATTCCATATGATACCTCTATCACACTCTGGGGCATAAAGTTCGTCCACTTTATATTGAACTTCAACATCTTCAGTTAAAGTCATAAAACCATGAGCAAATCCTTTTGGAATTAATAATTGCTTTTTATTATCCGCAGTCAATTCTATTCCAAACCAATCTCCAAAGGTTGAACTACCTTTTCGTATATCAACTGCAACATCATATATTGCTCCTTTAGTACATCTAACCAACTTTGTCTGTGCTCTTGGGTTTAATTGATAATGTAATCCTCTAAGAGTACCTTTTGTTGCCGAAAATGACTGATTATCTTGTACAAACCTCAGGTTCATTCCTGTTTCTGAGAACTTTGCCTCACTATAGGATTCCATGAACCATCCTCGGTTATCTCCAAAGACAGTTGGTTCGACAATAATTACACCATTTAAATTTGTTTCAAAGAATTTCAAACTAGCACCTCCTCACGCTTAACCGTTTCTTGCTGTTGATTTGCTAATGTTATTAAATATTGTCCATACTCATTTTTCTTTAAAGGCTCAGCTAGCTTTAATAATTGACTTTTGTCTATATAACCTTTTCTGTAAGCTATTTCTTCTAAACATGCTACTTTTAAACTTTGACGTTTTTCAACTGTTTCTATATAAGTGGATGCTTCAAGCAAAGATTCGTGAGTTCCAGTATCCAGCCATGCAAAACCACGCCCTAATAATTCAACATTAAGATCGTTCAAATCTAAATACGCCTTATTTACATCTGTAATTTCTAATTCTCCTCGGTCTGATGGCTTAATCTGTTTTGCAATATTTACAACTCTGTTATCGTAGAAGTATAGTCCAGTTACAGCGTAAGTTGATTTGGGTTTCTCGGGTTTTTCTTCTATTGAAATTGCTTTACCATATTCGTTAAACTCTACCACTCCAAAACGTTCTGGATCTTTTACATTATAACCAAATACAGTCGCACCATTTTCTCTAGATGCGGCATTCTCTAATAATTTTGTAAAACCATGACCATAAAAAATATTATCTCCTAATATTAAGGCAACACTGTCGTCTCCGATGAAATCCTCACCAATTAAAAAAGCCTGTGCTAATCCATCAGGGCTTTCCTGTACTTTATACTCTAGTTTTAATCCAAATTGAGAACCATTTCCCAATAGCGATTTAAATCGAGGTGTATCTTCTGGTGTTGATATTATTAATATTTCTCTAATTCCTGCTAGCATTAGTGTTGATAACGGATAATAAATCATAGGCTTATCATAAATGGGTAATAATTGTTTACTAGTAACCATAGTCAATGGATAGAGTCGTGTCCCACTACCTCCTGCTAGAATAATACCTTTCATATAATTACTCCTTTCATAATTAAAACTTGTATTTTATATAAAGAAAAACATTTTTAAATGGTCAAAAATACGCCCTATTCTTGGGTTACCGCAACTTCATTATTTAGTATTTTGCTTAATACCTCTCTTAACTGTGTTGATGAAGTACCCTTTGTGTAAGGAAAATACTCAATAGCAACACCTAATGCACTAAATTGTCTTTCAAACTTATTCCATTTTTCCGTACCTTTCCAGTCACTTCCTACAAACATAACATCAAATTTATACTTGTTCCACGCCTCCATTTTGTTCATATTTTCCTGAGAAACTACTTTATCTACATATTTAACACTTTCAACTATAGCCATTCTCTCTTTATGAGGTATAATAGCCATCTTTTTCTTGTACGACACTAATTCGTCGGTCGTCACACCTACTATTAAATAATCACATTGTTCTTTTGCATTTCTCAATATATTAAGGTGACCGATATGAAACATATCAAAAACGCCTGTTGTATAGCCAATTTTGTATTTTTTCAATTTTATTCCCCCTAAGATTTTAAACTTTTAAATTACTTTTTATATAGTTAGAGATCTCAATTAGCTTATCCATATTTAAATTCTCTCCAGCTAAATTCGGTACACCAGGCCATTTTTCATCCACCCAAACTCTTCCGAATTTCTCTAATTCATTTTCATATCGTGGTATTACATGATAATGTACTTGCCGATCAATCATCATAAGCATCAAATAATTTAAAATATCATAGTTAAATGAAAATTTAAGAGAGTGTTCCATTACTCTAATTATATTATTTAAGTCGCAATATTCTTCTGGGGTTAATTCACCCAATGTGGCACATTCCCTTTTTAAAGATAGAACTCCAGCTCCAAGTGTAGCTTGATGTGGTCGTAATGACCAAACCCAATAATCTGTTTGGAAAAGCTTTAGTTCTTTAGTCTTAAATTTATTTTCAAATTCTAATAAAGTACTCATAGAAATACAATCCCCCTTTATAATATTTAAAAATTATATTTTAACAATTTTGCTAAGAAATTATTTATCGAATAGAATTAGAACCAAAGTTTATGATAACTACTTTTACAACAGGATTTTGATATATAATTTAACGAGAAAGCAGTAACTTTAAGTTTAAAATTGTTTTTGAAATATCTCCTCGTTTTATATATATATAAATAATATAAGTAATTAAATAGATAATAAGAGTTAGCCAAGAATTTATAAACCATCCAGATAGTATAAAAACAAATATTATCACTGACTCTAATACCAAATCCCTTTTCAACGAAATTTCTAAGACTTTAGATAAAAATATTTCCGCTAAAACACTACGAATTGCTAAAATAAGAATTATCGAGAAGATTGCCAAATCTAAATTTTTAAACGTGACTGTAGTTACAAAAGTAACTACAATACTTATAGCCAAAGATAGTAAGTTAATTTTTAATATTTGTTTTTCTTTTCTCAAAGTTCTTAAATACGTATTTATGAGTAGAGCCATTTTTCCTTCGTACACACTAATAGGGAAGATTAAAGCCAAATACATCAAACTTTCTCTATATAAAGGCAACCAATTAGATAACACTACCTTAAGTGGATAATAAAAAATGAGAATACCTAACAAGAATATCATCAAGAAATCTCTCATAGTTATATAAATGCTAGGTAATTTATCTTTTTCTGTTCTTCGTAAAATAGGGAACAAAATTATACCTACAGCATTTATAAATAACATCATCAGGTTAGATATACTCAGTGTAAGGGATACCTTTCCAAATGTAGATACATCCCAGGAACGCTCTATTCCAAACCTAACTACTCCTATTATCAGCATGCTTGCTATGTTTGCAAACATTAATTTTATTCCAACACTAATATTCTCTGTTACTTCTCTAAAACTAAAATAAAAAGTTGAAATTTTTCTAAAGACTATATCTTTACAATAATATATTGCAAAGGCAAAGGTTAATAACCTGCCAATTAACTCAATAACTATTAACAACTTAAACTCTCTAACGCCTAATACTAAAAAAACAATAAGCAAAGAACAGAATAAAATTCTACCACTTATTGTAACCATCGCATATTCTTTTATCCTGTTTGTGCCTTGTAAAATAAAAAGTAACATAAATCGCAAGTTAGTAATTATCAGACATAATGAAGTCATTTGAAAAATAAATGCCTTATTTTCATCAGCTAAAAAAATAATGGAAGTGCTAAAGATTATTGCAGCCACTATAAATTGAAAAATAACAAGCATATAGAATTGTGAAAAGAATAACCGCTTATTTAAATCTTTGTATTCATTCCCACCATATCTTAAGTAAATCCCATCATTCCAACCCAAATGTAAAAAACCTACATACGAGGAATAGAATAAATATAATTGCCAATATCCAAAATCTTCTGTTCCAAGTAACTTTGGTACAACTAATACCATTAACACCGATACTAATAATGATACTAAATTAGACATCAATGTATATGAAAAATTCTTCATAAAATTAATTGCTTTATTATTCAAACTAATTTGCCTCACCATTCTAATTAGGTTCTATATGAAAAGTGAAGTTATATACCTCGTTATAAAGAGATTAATAACTTTGTAATGTATATTCATATATTTCTTTAATAAACTCCCCTTATAAAGTTGATAAATATTCCGAAATTTCGCAGCAAAGTAGTGAACACCATAAAATGTGATTACACAAACCATTCGCTATCTAACCTGTTGATATTCAGTGTTCATGACTGGGTAATCATCTAAATAGTTATTAATTTCCGTATCATCCTACTCACTAAAGTTAGATATATATCTCCAGAGTACCTTTTGATTAAATATTTTTCCATTTTTTTTATTTCGTTGTTAATATATTTATATTTATTGAAACATTCTAACGAAGAATTATAAAAGTTTGTCTTGTTAGTATAATTATTGTCATGTAATCGATAGTTTAATAATGGTTTATCAATATATTTAATCTTTTTTTGTTTTCTATTATGAAACAAATCAATAAACAAGTAATAATCATCGGCCCCCATTGTGTTTGTCTCAATAAAATCCTTTAAATTGTCTTTTTTAATTATTACTTGTCCAGGGGTTCTGAAAACATTACCATATTTTATTAAATTTTTAGATGATATAAAATTAACATAAGTATTAAACAGTGAATTGTAGTACACCTTTTTATATTCATCTTTTGTAATGTTATAATTGAATAATATAATATCGTAGTCTTTCTCTATAAATTTATAGGCTTCTTTAAAAAAATCTTTTTCTACCCAGTCATCTTGATCTATAAAGTATATATAACTAAATTTCGATATTTTTTTACCTACATTTCTACTATAAGATATCCCTTTATTAGAGTCATTAGTTATTACTTTTAAGTAAGGACTAAAATCTAAATACTTATCTATATTTTCATCTGGGCTATCATTAACTATTATTATTTCATAATTAATATGACAATTCTCTAGTGATATAAGTAATTTATCTAGTGTACAATCAATATATTTTTCTCCTTTATAATATGGTATAACAATACTTATACCTTCATAACTCTTTCCCATTTTTTTTCTCCTTACCTAAGCAACTTTAATAATTAAAAACTTGTTACCAAGTATCCCATCAACATAGAATATTATATTGTCAGATAGGTCTCGTCTCATTTATTAGAATTCTTTAGCCCTGTCAACATTAACTCCCTATGAGATTCACATTCAATTGCGTTTTGTATAGCAAGGATATTACTTTTACTATATCTATGTTTGGAAAGTCTCCCTTTAAATACAAACCTGTCAATCCGTCCTAACCATTTACCAAATCCTAAAAGTTTCCTGAAATATGCTTCTAAAGCTTTATCAGCAAATATCTGATACTGTTGCTCTATGAAATTATCCTTCAATATTTCTCTTGATCTGTTATAAAAAGATTCAAGAATATCCTGTTCAAACCTGTCAGTAGCTAACCTAATAGTATTTCCTTTTTTTATGATTGGTATATAGTCTACTTGTAGGGCTTCATTAATATTAACTTTTAATAACAAACCCGTATTCCAAAATTCATTATTTAATCCGTCGAATATAAAGTTCCCCTGTCCATATACTATAGTAGATCCTTTATATACTTCTTCACACCCTATACAATGGCTATGTTGACATATAACTAAATCTGCTCCATTTTCGACAATTTTTCTACAAACTTTTTGAAGAATAGGGGATGGATACTGATAATGTTCTTTACCACCATGATATAGAACGATAACTCGATCACATTCCTCCTTTAACTGACGAATATGATCAAAGCTTTCTAGTAGATCAAAAGGATTAGCACCAGGAGTATCTTTAGTCGCTATCGAAAATTCATGTTCGCTGCACGCATATACACCAACTTTAATACCTTTGTGCTCTAATATATAAGGCTTACTTGCTGTGTTTAAATTCTCCCCAACACCAACATAAGGTATATTATTTTTTGTCAAAACCTTTACTGTTGAGTTTAACCCTTCAATGCCATGATCGAGTATGTGATTATTAGCCAATGTTATTAATGAAGGATTAAGGGCTTTAATACCTTTTATCGCACTTGTTGGAGATATAAGATTTGGGCCACATTTATCTATCGGTGTTACTCTATCTGCTAATGGAACTTCTAAGTTAAATATTTTGAAATCAACATCATCCCAAATTGAAAGTAAACTTTCTCCAATTAACTCTGATATGTTACCACTATTAAAAAGGTCGATATTTGATTTTGTTGGTACTAAATCTCCACCAATTATCATTTTCATAAATTATATCCCCTTTTACCCTTTTGGTATGTTTATCCAATTGCCCATTTTTTCACCAAGTGACTCAGGTTCAAATTTCTCAAAACCTGATCCATGATGAAATGTCATTTCACCAAAATAAATTTTTTCATTTATTAAATAAAAGTCGATTCTTACATGCGGGTATCCCTTTGACAACACTCTTGCCAAGCTTATCATTTTTTCTAAACTTTCTGGTTTCTTAATAATTGTATTTTCATCCGTAGGATATTTAATCGAGGCTGGGATATAGTTCCACTCAGTATCATACAGATTTCTTTTATGGCCATTAAAACGATTGTAATCAACTTGAATTATTTTAGGCTCTCCATTAAAACAAAAGAATTTATAATCTTTTAATTCTTTACCTGATTCATCGACCATAAATTTTTCACAAACTATTTTAGGCTTAACGTTTTTGTAGGGCCACTCTCTCCCATACCAAAACCAATTCCTTTTCATCCATTTTTCAAGTTTATATTTTGCTTCTTCTATATTAAGCTTCTTTTTATCCTTACAAATAATATTACTACCTGACCCATGCGTACACTTTAAAACAAAACTACTCGGTAATTTATCCCAATCTATTTCGTCGACACTCTCATACACATCGTGGATTGGAATAAGGTATTCCTCACCTATAGTACCCTTTATATATGATCGTACATTAAATTTATCAACATAATTCGTATACTCGGGTCTTCGATCATATAGTTTCAGCCACTGTAATTTTTCATTAAATGCTATTGGGCTAGATAGGTTAAGCTTTTTACCAGTACTGTACCTGTATTTTAATCTTAGAAAAGTCTTATCAGGTAACAATTTACTGCTGTTATTAAGTACATCCTTTACAATATTTGTGTACATTTCTTCTAACCCCTTTTTAATACGTTATCGATCCTTAATATTCTATCATGGACATTATTCTCCTCTTCAGTGAAGCGCAAAAAGGAATAACTAAGCATAATTAATATTTGAATGTATCCTGTTTGAAAACTAACCAAAGCCATATCAATTAAAAGCAATATAAAAATAGTTGCAAAAGGAAATGCGAACGATTTATTTTTATATATTAATCTTTTAAAAAGCTTTAAGAATAAATAAATAAAAATACTGTAATATAAAAGAAAACCAATAATCCCAAGACTGGTAAGAAGCTCAATATAGTTGTTATGGGAGTATATACCATATCCACTTACGATTGCGTAATTCCCAAGCCCGTACCCTAATAGAGGTTGGTTTGCAAATAACTCAATTCCTCTTAAAACCATCGCTTCCCTAACTTGAGTTTCTGATTCAGATACTGCAGAATTATCACCCAGTAAGGTAACAATTGTTGCCTCGATACGGTTTCCAAACACATTATATATCGGTTCTACATTCATAATTACATTATAAAATATAATAAGAAATATAATTGCAATTGGTAAATATTTAAATAACGTGTAGATATTCTTCTTAAGTCTAAAGAAAGAATAAATCAATATACCACATATGAGAATTAAAAATACTTTACGAGAGCCAGAGAACATCGCAACAGTTGAGAGGATTGAAAATGAAAATAATGCTATTGATAAGTATTTTTTATTGCTTTTGTTTATAAAATAAATTGAACAAAGTGCAGCAAACGATAATTTCAACCCTACATCATTTGCATTATATCCTATAGCTGTACCTATTCTTGTCGTTCCCCATGTTTCAATTGGTGTCTCAATTAAAAGCCTAATAACTAATAAGATTCCTCCAAAGATAAAGCACTTCATTACGAAAATCAATCTACTTTTATGATCTATAAAAGACTCAAGTAAAATCGCAACAATTAATACCTGTAAAGTCCATATAAAATAATAAATTGCTTGTCCTTGGTTTGTTGCCCACAGTACAGATGCGAGTGAGATTGTAAGAAATGTAATAGCCCATAGACTATACTTCGTCAATTTCCTGTTAAATAATAAAAAGCGAAATGACATATAAAAAATAAAAGATATCCTTATGGAATACAAAATGATCTTTTGGTCATTAATTACATAAAATGAGCAAATTACCAATAACACCAGCAAATGACTTATGAACTTGTCTATTGACCTCACAGATACTCTCATAATTACCCCTCAAACTTATTGAATTGCAAAACCAACCATTTTTTTGTACTTATCACTAGAAACTTTAGCTATTTCATCCCAATCATATTTTTGTGAAAGTTCTAAAGCACTTTTACCCTTCATACTTAAATTAGCTTTTTCATTTAATAATTGTTTAAAAGCTTTTATAATGCTAGTTGTATCTGTTTTAGCTGTCCAACCAGCTTCATATAGTGAAATCTCATCTAGCATATTTGCACCTTGTGTTACTAAGCATGGCAAACCATAAGATAATGCTTCTATAAGTCCCATAGGATGACCTTCGAAGCGAGATGTTAATATGAAAAAGTCACTTTCTAAAATGATTTTCTCTTTGTGCTCACCAAAAATTGCATCATATACATGTATGCATTCTTCTAATTCATACTTTTTTATTAGCTGATTTATACTATTTTTTGAACCTTGTTGATCAGGGCCGTAAATATCTATGGTACAATTCGTTGCTTTCATTTCATCTTTTAAAACTGCACAAGCCTCTAACAACAAATCTAATCCTTTCTGATATATATCTAATCTACCAATAAAAACACCTTTTAAATTATCACTTTTTTTAAAGAGCTTCCTTTTCACCTTTTTATGAGTACCATTAGGTATAATTAGAGGATTATTATTCCACTTTTCCCCAGACTCTTTATATTCTTCTTCAGTTAGATATTGTACTGATACAGCATTATTAACAAATTTATTAAAAAATAGGTGGTTAGCAATTCTCTTCTTCAAGTTTTTTGTCTGTTGCGCATCTTTAGTTAACGAACTTCTAGGAATTATCACATATGGTATATTTAAATGTTTTAGCTCCTTACCAATTTTATAGTAATTAATAAAGTAAACCCCTTCAAAAATAACGATATCCGGACAATTGAAAGGTGGTGGAAGCTTGCTAACCTTTATTTCTGGAAATTCTATAATACTGTAGCACTTTACACTACCAACATTATCTTGTCTGTATCCTGGGTCTAAATTATACCAGAATACATTATCAACTTTACTTTGACTTTCAATTTGTGAAGGTACGCTATAAGTTAAACCTGCCGATTTATTACCCGATAAACATGAGATATATACAATATTCACTAAAACACCTCCATTAGTTACATTTTTGATAAGCCTAATTAATCCCCTTTATATTAAGTTCCCAATTATCAACTAGTAATTTTCTACTATAAGTAATTTTCAAAACTGTTTTCAGTATCAAAAGTTTCAGCATGTATAGCAGCCTTCTGTTCCTTTTCTGGTGGTAACTTCATATAATCGCCATACCTTAATTCCAAGTATTTTTTTATGTTTGTAGGACCCATTAATATTGTATTTTCAAAAGAAATATCAACTGGATCTTCAAATAAATTTTTATTGAATATCCCTTGATTAAAATTAGCTTTTGTTATGAAATAACAATAAGAAAAGTCTTTTTCTAAACTATCAAACTTGTAAATAAACTTATAACAACACTTTGAAATGAAATTATTAGGCAGAGCTTTAAGCAGACCAAGTGTTAACTTTTGTATATATGTTTTAGGCTTCCAATTTCTTCGAGAGAGCGCCAAAAGTGTTACATACTTTGATGCATAATACACCGACTTCTGAATTAAGTGGTTATTGGGACACTTATGAAGAATCATAATATCAACATAAATCCCATGATGCATCTCCTTTCGATCTTTATATACCTGCTCGATAAAGGTTGTACCATTCATTCTAACTTTTGCATATTCTAAATAACCATCAACCACATGCCATTCTTGTAACACAAAGTTATCACTGTTTATTTTATTTAATGCTTTCTTAAACTTCGAATAATTCTTAGGTGTCATGAAAATATCAAGGTCATCGTCCCATGGAATGAAACCTCCATGCCTTACAGCACCTAACGCTGTACCTCCCATAATATAATAGATAATATCATTATCCCGACAAACTTTATCAATAAAGATCATTATATCTAATATTTTATTTTGTACATCTTTTATTGTTTGCTGTCCCATTTTCTCAATCCTTTAATTCAAACATTAAAATTTCTAGAGCGTTTTATATTTTCTTTGCTAAGTAATAAAACCGTCCCATTATCTTTTTCATTAATGGCATTTTTAACATAATCTTAGCCGTAAATTTTATATTTTTAAAAATTATATTTTTAAATTTCGCATTTAGTTTACTAGAGTTCCACCTATGTGGATGTGTGCTAATTATTACAGAGTTCTGAGTTCTAATAATTTTCATAACCTTATCCAGATTATCAAGAGGCACATCTTTTTCAGAACTTTTAATCCTATCGTTATTTTCTGGATCAAATATTATTTTCCAACCATAACCCGCATCAGAGATATATTTATAGTTATGGTTAATTCTACTTCTAAAATTCACCATAATCTCATCAATATTGTGATATAATTCTGCAACTTCATTATCTCTAAAAAAGTCGCGGTTTGAATAATATCCATTTCTTTCAATAACGGGATTTCCATGTTGACAAACAGTTTCTATCGCAAAACCATTACCTTGAAATATATCTACATTTCTTTGAAATTCAGCTTTAGCTTTAACTATATCACCTTTGTTACCATCCATAACATCATGATGATACGAAACCTCATGCCCAAGCTCTTGTATCTTCTTTAAAGTCTTAATATGTTTTTTTCTTTTTAAAAGATAGGCCTGTACATAATAAGATCCTTTATGGGAGTATTTGTTTTCAATTTGCGCTAACTTTAATGCCTTTGATGGATTAGTCTCCACATCATGTTTTAAAACCAAAAATGGTTTGTCAGAATTATTTTTTTTTAAATCAGAAGCTGTTTGGCTAATAAACCCCTCATTATATAACTTTTTACAAAATTCATCCCATTGCTTATATATAAACATAATTTATTTCCCTCATAATTATTTTGTTTTTTGACAGGGGATATATCCCTCATGACAAGTTAATTAATCCTTCTTTATTTACTACTAACTACTTGCTTTCTTGCAAATTTTTTAAAAATGAAACCTCTTAATTTATTTGGCATTAATACTTGGAGAACAAATCTAATCATAATATTATTTAATAATGTGATGATATCGGTAATTCCTTGATTATACATATATCTTTGAAGCTTTGCCTCGCTTTTAAAGTACTTTATCCCACCACGTCTCTGATACATCTCCGTACCAACTCTTACATAAACTAAACAATCTGTTATGTTTTTAAATACTGCCCCTTTCTCAAACATACGAATCCAAAGATAATAGTCTTCATTATGAAACCAGTCCTTGTAACCACCAGCATTTAAAACATCTGACAATTTAAACATAACTGTCATTTGATTAAAAGGGCATCTCTTTTTCATATACTCTTTAATTGATGCATCAGTCTGAGGAACTTCTCTTATACCTACAATATTATCAACCGAATCAATAAACTCCTTTATATTTCCCCCTACAACACTTATATCTTTATTTTCTTGGAAACATCTGATTTGCTTCTCAAATCTGTTATAAACACAAATATCATCAGCATCCATTAAAGCAATAATTGCATGTGAACAATTCTCCAAACCAATCCTACGAGCATTCCCATGCCCTACATTTTCCGGGAGGCGAATTACTTTAAAAGATGGTTCACTTTCATATTTCTTTATTACCTTGTTAATTGAATTTGGAATTGGTCCATCTACAACCAGTACTACCTCGTCTGGTCTCAGAGTTTGTTTAAACACACTTTCTAGAGCCTCTCTGAAATGGTATGGATTATCATTATGATATACACACATAGATACTGAAAACCTAATGGCCTCCCCTTTATAATCTATAGGTTTCATCTATTCCCCCCTTCCTCTTATAATTCATAAGATTTTTTACCCGAAATTTCACTACTCTCTTCCATTGCCTTTAAATATTCATTGTAAGTGACCTTATTTTCCCTTAATAAATAATCACCAAAGTCTTCTGCTGTATTCATACCATCTGCACTTATACCATCTCTTTTAAATACTTTAGTAACAGTCATCAATATAATCTTTATATCTCCAATAAATGTAATATTCTCAAGATACTCTATATCCAGAGATAGTTTTCTCTCCCATGTTACACTGTTTCTTCCATTAACTTGTGCCCAACCTGTTAATCCTGGTAATATAACATGCCTCATTCTTTGATTAGGTGTCATAAAAACCATATCTCTTACAAGTTGTGGTCTAGGTCCGACAAACGACATATCACCTTTTAAGATATTAAATAATTCCGGGAGTTCATCCAGTGAAGTACTTCTTATGAATTTACCGAACTTTGTTAAGCGTATTTCATCTGAAAGTAACTTTCCATATTCATCTTTTTCATCGGTCATTGTTCTAAATTTATATAATGTAAATATTCTTTCGTTCAAACCTGGTCTTGTCTGTTTAAATATCACAGGACTACCTAACTTAACCCTAATTAGTATAGCTATAACTAGCAGTGCAGGAGAGAGTAGAATAATGGCCATTAATGCTAATATTACATCAAGGGGTCTTTTAAAATATGTTTTATAGATTCCACTTTTAATATGTTGATGCTTATCTATTTTAAAAACCTTCTTCATCTTCATTGCTTATCATACTCCAAAAAGTCTTATTTAGTTAATTGATTCATTATAAATGATCATATTACATGTGATCTCTTCTCATGAAGAATTGTTACTAGTAATTTAAATACTTAGATCTCTAGTTATATAGGAACGGTGTTGTTACGGTAACCTTACTATTTATACACCCAATATTTTTTTATAGAAATAATCTATTACTTCCTTATCTTCATTAAGGTCAAATTTCCTAGCGAAAAATTTACCTGAAGCTTCTAACTCTTCAATATCTTTCATAGCGAGAGTAGGTGGATGATGATTTCGAGTGAACTTCCCATAATAGGTTAAGCTTTTTGCGACTCCATCACTATAAGTAATTCGATCTTTGTAAGGCGAGTTCATAATAACCGTAGCCCAAAAACCTTCATCTGCGACAAATCCACCCTTATAAATTTCTAAAAACTTAGGATTGTCTTCCACGAATTTAATAACATAATTAACTACTTCTATAGGCATTGCAAACCAAAAATAACATTTGTAAAAAGTAATATTAGATGTGTCATATTCAACTTTCTTTTTACTGAATGGATAGTTCCTCTTAAACAACTCAATTCGAAATCTTCTTAATATCCTTATAGGATCGAACAGATTATTTCTTAGTGTTCTCATTGCCTTCGGCCATTTACGCAAAAGATAAATACGTCTTATAAAATCTTGTTCAAAACTGTCAATAAACACTTCACCTTTATGCTTCTCTAAAAATTCGTTTAAACCCTCACGTATCATCATATCTGAACCAGAAACAGTTAAAACGTACTCATATATGTCTCTTTTAATGATCTCTTTACAAACTAGTAAATGAGCATTTAAAAGGTTATCTGATCCCCAATCTACGCTAATATTATTATTTACAATAATTACTCTTTCATCTTTTAATAGCTGAGATTTAAGGTATTCATATTTTTTATCTACATGGATAAAAACATCCGCATCCTTATCAGATAATAGTTGTTCAATTAATAAATTAGCTTGTTCAGGTTTATTATAAATAAAAATAATTATAGCTTTACGCAAAAAAATAACCTCCTAATAAATTTATAGATAAGGGCTATGAATCAACCTAGATTTTTCAAATCACCTTGCCCAAAGTTTCAATATTATTCCCACTACTCTGGCTAAATCTTCATCAGTCATCTTCGTATCAGAAGGCAAACAAACACCATTTTCAAATAGCTTTTCTGAAACATCCGTGCCAACAAAATCATACTTCTCAAAGTATGGCTGCATATGCATCGGCTTCCAAATTGGTCTTGATTCAATATTTTCTTTTTCAAGAGCCTCCATAATATCGTTTGGTCTTACCTTGCCAGTCAAAGTCATCGAGCTTAACCAGTAATTTGGTTCATCCCATTCATTACTAGGCATAAACTTAACCCCTTCAAATCCACCAAGTTCTTTTTCATAAAACTCAAAAATATATCTCTTCTTCTCAACTCTCTGATCCAACACCTTAAGCTGCCCTCTACCAATCCCAGCAACAACATTACTCATTCTATAATTAAATCCTAATTCACTATGTTGATAATGTCTTGCCTGATCCCGGGATTGAGTGGCCCAAAATCTCGCCTTAGCAATTCTCTCTTCATTATTAGAAACAAGCATTCCACCCCCGGAAGTTGTGATAATCTTGTTTCCATTAAAAGAGAAGATGCCATAGTCACCGAAAGTTCCAGTATGCTTACCTTTATAGTAAGTACCTAGAGACTCAGCAGCATCTTCAATAACCGCTACGTTATGTTTCTTACAAATCTCCATAATTTTGTCCATATCTGCTGACAAACCATATAGATGAACGACCAGTACTGCCTTTACTTCTGGATACTTTTCAAAGGCTTCTTCTAATGCTTTTGGGCTCATATTCCAAGTTTCATAATCACTGTCGATAAATACAGGAATAGCATTTTGATAGATGATTGGATTTGCAGTAGCAGAGAAAGTTAGTGTTGGACAAAATACAATATCCCCTTCTCCGACTCCTGCTGCTTTAAGCGCTAGATGAATAGCAGCTGTTCCTGAAGACAGTGCTGCAGCAGCTTTAGAACCAACCTTCTCAGCAAGCTCTCTTTCAAATCCATTTACGTTTTCACCAAGGGGAGCAATCCAGTTTGTATCAAAAGCTTCCTTAACATATTGCATTTCATAACCTTCATCACTCATATGTGGTGAAGAGAGGAATATTCTTTCTTTCACTTTTGTCGATTCCATTTTCTAGACTTCCTTCCCTAGTTAAGTTAATATTTTAGTAGATTAGGACTCAATTAGAAAATCTACCTTCTAACCAACTACTAAACCACTAAATATGTTATCCACTTCTGATAGTCACCTCGTAAATAATATTCAATATAAGAAATAGATAAAAAAATCAACATATAGTATATTTTGTTGTTTTAAATCGATTTTTAATACTACATATTGTGTATTCTTATCAAATTCCAATACTCACCTCGTAATATCTATTCAATCTACCAATCAAATACGAAATAGATATTCTTATTATTATCACCCTGAACCGAGTTTCTTCCTATTATATAAACCATTCAATCAATCTATAAATCTCACTAAAAATGCCTCAAACCCTTATCCCGCAAGGTTTCCAGCATCTTATCTGATTACGATAGTTGTTCCTTAACTCCATTCAATATCTTTCCATATTTTAGGTTACTAAAAACCCCGTCAAATCAACGTTTTCAGCGCCCATATTTTTACAAACAGCCTTTTTATCTACTCCATAGTGATCCCAATACCAGTATGAACAATAGATAAAATCCATATATTGTATCATTTATTGACTTTTAACTAAAAATCAAACAACATATAGTGGTCATCTATTCACCATTCTGACTTCCCCATTACCATTCAATTTAAATAATCTCTATAATATAAAACAGGGCATCTAACCCCACCTCACACTATGCTTTCGACAACAATTCGTGTCTAAGGTCTATTCAACCCACAGCAAAGCCGAGTGCCTCCGTTGATAAAGGTAAGGAGACATCACCTTAATCCTTAATAATTCCAACTTAAATTCCATAAGGCGATGAATAAACCGAAGGTTTATTTAAAGTCCCACCTTGGAGTAGAAACCTTAAATAACTCGTAGTAAAACTCCGATAACTCTAAAGAAACGGAACACTTCCCTCATCTTCAGTGTCATCAACATCCTCGACATCAATGACAATAGGATGTATACTACACATAACCTCACCATCCACATAACTAAACATACCATCGTCTGGACAAACCTGAGTGCCATAACTAAGCAAAAATTGCCTAAACACCGTTTCAGAGTGTTCCATCCCTTTCAAATGCAGATCCATTTCATACATTTGCTTTACCTGCAAAGTATTCGTATTACATACTCTTACTTTTGATTTTTCAATTAGATCACTAACAACCGGAACGGCTATTGCTGTGAAAATTCCAAATATAACAAACACCGCTAGGACTTCTAGTAAAGTAAAGCCCTTTGAGTTAACTAATTTGAAATTTAATTGTGTCGAATCTTGAAGTTCATTATCGAAAGAGTATATTAACATAACGACCACTTCTTCCTTTGATACTTCAAAACCCATTTATCCCTCGGAATACCCATCAATCTTATTTTCTCTCAAAAAAAATCCCCTTACAAGCTCTCACTCACTTATAAAAGGAATAAAATTGTCATTATTAAAACAATAGACCGAAGGTCTATATCGAGAATTATTACAGTTAGAGATTCTATAGTATTCCCAGATCAAGATCCCTAGGCCGAAGGCCTAGCATCAAAATAACACCTATTATTTCAAAGCTTATTTATACCAATACAAATATTAACGTTAAAAAGTATCAGCACCTCAACAAAATAATAACCGCCTACTGCGTTACCTTCCCCTTCTCAACCACCGTCTCCAAATACTCTAAAATACTTCCCCTCAAATCTTCTCTCTCCAACGCAAACTCAATCGTCGCCTTAATAAACCCAAACTTATCACCAACATCATGACGTTGACCATCAAAATTATACGCCACAACCATTTGCATTTCATTTAACAGCTTAATCGCATCCGTTAACTGAATCTCACCACCAGCCCCCGGCTCCACTTTTTCCAACACATTAAAAATCTCCGGTCTT
This sequence comes from Bacillus sp. Marseille-P3661, assembly GCF_900240995.1. NCBI lineage: Bacteria > Bacillati > Bacillota > Bacilli > Caryophanales > Bacillaceae > Bacillus > Bacillus sp. Marseille-P3661. The sequence goes on along the minus strand of NZ_LT965955.1, from coordinate 471,998 downwards.
AATATATAACGACCCATAATTGCATAATTAGATGGCGCTGCAGATAAAGCTGGTTTCTCAACTAAATCATTTATATGAAAAACACCCTTATCAATTTCGCCGCTACTCATAGAGATAATACCATACTTCGAAACATCCTCGTCTGGTACTTGTTGAACACCAATAACAGACGAATTATACCTTTCAAATACATCAATCAACTGCTTAAGACACGGATTCCCAGGAGAATGAACAATATCATCACCTAACAACACCGCAAAAGGTTCATCTCCAATAAATCGACTAGCACAAGCAATCGCATGACCTAATCCTTTAGGTTCCTTTTGCCTGATATAATGAATATTTGCTAGATTACTAATACTTTGCACTTCCTCCAAAATACTTGTCTTACCTTTTTTAGATAAAGTCTCTTCCAACTCATATGACTTATCAAAATGGTCTTCGATCGCACGCTTGCCACGACCAGTAACAATAATAATATCTTCAATCCCCGATGCAACTGCTTCTTCAATAATATATTGAATCGTTGGCTTATCAACGATCGGTAACATCTCTTTTGGCTGCGCCTTTGTTGCAGGTAAAAAACGCGTCCCCATACCAGCAGCTGGAATAATCGCTTTCCTTACTTTCTTCATTATATTCCCACCTTATAAATTAATACTTACTAAACAGACAAGACTCCAAAAGGAGTCTCTACATAAATTTCAATTTCCATAGACTCCGAAGGAGTCGTCAATACTCCTCAAATATCTATACAATTGAATCTATTTTTTACAAACTTCAATAATCACTAACCAAAAGGAGTCTCTCCTTAAATCTGTAATTCTCATGGACTCCGAAAGGAGTCCCCAATAAAATCGCAAACCCCATAAACTCCGAAGGAACTCATCTCCCACCATTTTTCCAATCATCTAAAATACATCTTTAAAACGATGCTGTGTTCACAAATTGGCGTTAGCTATTCACAACCACAGCCAATTTCTTCTCTCTTACCACATCTTCATCCTTAACTCGGTTATTCGCAATATCCTTAATCCTTACACTAACCTCTTCATCGCTCATATTTTCAAACCGCTCAATAAAATCCATCATTATATGCTCTTGTCCACTCGTCGCTTTCCCAATATGAATCTTTGGGAACACCTGCTCAGGATGGACTTCATTTTCATTTAATAGTTCTTCATACATCTTCTCACCAGGACGGATTCCACTAAACTTAATTTTAATTTCATCCTCTGTGAATCCAGATAATCGAATCAAGTTTCTAGCTAAATCCACAATCTTAACAGGCTCACCCATATCAAGCACGAAAATTTCGCCGCCACGAGCCAAAGCGCCTGCTTGGATTACCAATCTTGATGCTTCCGGTATTGTCATAAAATACCGTGTCATCTCCGGATGTGTAACTGTAACTGGTCCACCTTTTTTAATTTGCTGTTGAAAAATCGGTATTACACTGCCGCGGCTGCCAAGTACATTCCCGAATCGAACCGCCACAAACGTCGTGTTACTTTTACGATCAAGATCTTGGATCACCATTTCTGCAAAACGCTTTGTTGAACCCATCACATTCGTAGGATTCACAGCTTTATCTGTCGATACAAGTACAAATGTATGAACACCTGCAGCGTCCGCAGCTTCCGCCACATTTTTTGTTCCGAAAATATTATTTTTAACCGCTTCTTTTGGATTGCGCTCCATTAACGGCACATGCTTATGTGCTGCTGCATGAAAAACAAACGTTGGCTTGTACTTATCCATGACAGCAAAAATTCGCTTTCGATCTTGAACATCTGCAATTTCTGTCGGGAAATCTATAAATGGAAAGTCATTTTTTAATTCAAGTTCAATACTGTAAATACTATTTTCTCCATGACCAAGTAAAACAATTTGCGCTGGATTAAATTGACAAAGCTGACGACATAGCTCTGAGCCAATCGAACCACCGGCTCCTGTCACAACAATCACTTGGTTTTGAATTTTCGCTTCAATTCCTGGAGAATCTAATTTTACAGGCTCGCGACCCAATAAATCTTCAATCGATACATCACGAATATGGTTAACTGAAACATTACCAAGGATTAAATCCTCTATTAGAGGAAGAATTTGAACGTTTTGACAAACACGTTTAGCATCCGTCACAATTTCAGCTACACGACTATGTTTGACAGATGGCATCGCAATAACAATATGCTGAATCTTATTATCCTTAACAACTTGTGGCAACGCATCAACCTTACCTGCAACCGGTATACCTGCAACTTTCAGGTTTTGAAGCTGGGGTGAATCATCAAGATAAGCAACAGGCAATAAACCTGATTGTGAGCTTTCTTTTAATTGTCGCGCCAACATTCGTCCTGCTGAACCCGCGCCAATAATTAGTGTTCGTTTCCGATTTGTTGCAACCTCTTTTGCATATAAAGGCTTAAGCGAAATTTGATATAAGTTATAATAACGCCATGTGAACCGGACACCACCGATCAATATAACATGCATCATCCATGTAACGGTTAAGCCGCGCTCATATACATCTCTATACATCATTTCTTGGATTGTGGCCACCGAAACAATAGATGCGGTCACAACGAAAATTATCCCAAGTAATTCTTCTAAACTAGCATAACGCCATGCACGTCGATACAACCCTAGTATATAAGAAAACAAATGATGTGAAAGAAGTAACAAAAGTGAACTAATCATAACCGTTTCAAAGTTTCGTCCTGCATTCGGATTTAGAAAATAAAAAGAAAGGAAAATCGAGAATGCGACAATGAACGAATCTACAGTCACTAATGCTAGCAATCTAGTTTTGTAAGACATACAACCCCCCCTTTTTTAATTATGTATATAAATCGGATCATCAAAACTCAAATATTTCTTCAATATAATATAGTAATGGTCTGATCTACCTGATTCACTCTATCTATAATATGGTACCTATTACCAAAAATTCCTATATTTCCGAATTATCCATCTAATTTTTATAGTTAATCTTCCCTAATTCTAAAGCTATATATTCTCTCTAATTTTGGTATAAATTAGGTGGTTTGTCAATATGTTTAAGCTTCGTTTGTCCCCTTGTAATAAAATGGCAAAATATTAACAGAATTTTATAATTTATTTGAAATAATAATCCTAAACTCCTATATATCGTAAACAATTTTATATCATCTCTATCGATAATAGATCAAGAAAATATTGTTAGTTATATATTTCTCCAGATTATAGAAAAATGTAAAGTCGTCATTTCAAATGAAATAGAATGTGGTATAATAACAACAGTTTTGCTTTTCATAGGATATTAAATGTGCTCATTTAACCTTGTAGGTATATATAACCACCACTTTTCGATGATTTCTTTTTTTCAAAAGGAAGTTTCTATACCACCTTGGTGATGAACACCAGAGCAACAATGAATGCTCTAATTTTCATATAAAAGAAAAAAAGTTGGAGGAACGTACATGAAAGAAAGCATGGAAGAAATCAGTTTAAAAGAAATATTCCAAACGCTTAAAAAACGTCTATGGTTAATTATATCGCTTGCATGCATTGCTGCTATTGCAAGTGCAATTATAAGTTTCTTTGTGTTAACACCTATCTATCAATCTTCTACTCAAATACTAGTTAACCAAGCCAAAAGTGAACAAGCAATCTATAATGTAAACGACATTCGCACAAATATCGAACTTATTAATACGTATAATGTCATTATTAAAAGCCCAGTTATTTTAGACAAAGTTATCGAAGAATTGGAACTAAACCGTTCATACGGACAATTAAACAGCCAAATTACAGTTGGTAGCGAAAATAACTCTCAAGTCGTTGCGATTACTGTACAAGACCCTGATCCTGTGATGGCTGCCAAAATCGCAAATACAACCGCTACCGTTTTCCAACGCGACATTGTTAATATTATGAACGTTGATAACGTAAGCATTTTAGCCCAAGCAGATGAAGGTGGGAATCCATCACCCATTAAACCGCGACCTACGTTGAACATTGCCATTGCGATCGTTGTAGGCTTAATGGCAGGTGTCGGGCTTGCATTTTTACTAGAGTATCTTGATAACACCATTAAATCTGAACAAGATGTAGAACGAATACTGGATCTTCCTGTATTAGGTACCGTTACAGTTATTGATGTAGAAAAGGAACTAAAAGTCCGTGATCAACAGATTGCATCTGCAAAGATAGGAAGTGAACATGTTGGCTCTTAGACGCAAATCGAAAAAGACTAGTTTCGCAGATAGTAAGCATCGCAGCTTAATCACTCATTACGAAAAAAAGTCACCAATCTCTGAGCAATATCGAACGATTCGTACAAATATTGAATTCGCAGCAGTTGATCAAAACTTAAAAACGATCGTTATCACATCTGCAGGTCCTGCCGAAGGAAAGTCTACGACTGTTGCGAATCTAGCCGTTGTGTTTGCACAACAGGATAAAAAAGTTCTATTAATTGATGCAGACTTACGCAAACCAACTGTACACTATACAATGAAGGTTGATAATACAGTAGGACTAACAAACGTCCTCACAGGTCAAGCCACTCTCGAAGATGCTATTAAAAGCACAGAGGTTGACCATTTAAGTGTATTAACATCAGGTCCTATTCCACCTAACCCTGCTGAAATGTTAGGATCGATAGCGATGAAAAAACTTTTACAAAATTGTGCAGAGCAATTTGATATGATCTTAATTGACTCACCGCCAGTTTTAGCAGTAACCGATGCACATGTTCTTGCAAATATTGCTGATGGCTCTATATTAATAACCAAAAGCGGACAAACTGAATATGAAATGGCCATTAAAGCATCAGACTTGCTACGAAACGCCAAAGCAAAGCTACTAGGTGCCGTTTTAAACCATAAAGAATTAAAGCAAAACCAATATTATTACTACTACGGTAACAAATAAACTACTTGTTCGACAATTTTTCCCTGTTTCTAGATTTTGTAATCCATGGTAAAATAGGATTACTTATTGAGACAGGGATTTTTTTACATAAGGAGGGAAAAGCAGTGATTGATTTACATAGTCATATCCTACCAGGTATAGATGATGGACCCAAAACAATCGAAGAAAGTCTCGAGCTTGCTAAGCACGCTGTAAGCAACGGAATAAAGACCATGTTTGCTACACCTCACCATAAAAACGGTTCCTATGAAAATGCAAAAACCAAAATTCTACAAGAAGTAGAATACTTAAATAAAAGACTACTAGAAGAAGAAATCGAGCTAACTATCTTACCAGGTCAAGAGGTCAGGATATATGGAGAAATACCGGAAGCCTACGATGAGGAAGAAATACTCACATTAAATCACACACCGTATTTGTTCATCGAACTCCCATCAAGTCACGTTCCTAAATATGCAGGTCAAATTCTTTTTGATCTTCAAGTAAAAGGATTAAAGCCAATCATCGTTCATCCCGAACGCAACTCACAAATTATTGAACATTCGGATACACTTTATCATTTAGTTAAAAAAGGGGCTTTAACTCAACTAACCGCCTCGAGTATAACTGGAGATTTTGGAAAGAAAATTCAGAAGTTCTCATTTAATTTGATACAAGCTGGCATGGCCCATTTCATTGCATCAGATACCCACAATGTTACGACCCGTGCCAACAAACTAAGAGACGCCTACGAGGTGATTGAAAAGGAATTTGGAACCGAAACTCGTTTTTACTTCCAAGAAAACGCTGAAATCGTAGCAAACAACCAAACCATCTATGCCGGACCACCCGAACGAATTAAACGAAAAAAGTTTCTTGGAATCTTTTAAACAAGCATCTTTAAGGACAGGATGCTTGTTTTTATTTACACAAATATAGTTGTGCTTAGCATTTAGGTAATAATCACCATTTCCTTGATTTTAGCTTAAATGCATTGTTGCTCCCTTTATTACCGTATATACTTAAAAAGTGTCTAAAAGAGATAAACAGAGCATAGAGGTGATAGGGAGAAATGAGTATGACAAAAAGAAAAGCATTACAATCGACGTTGGCCACTTCAATCGCAGTTAGTGCTGTATTTAGTGTCGCAGCACCCTCTTTAGCATCAGCTGAAGATACAACGCCTCGATATACAAAGCTAGAAAATAATATTAACCTATTAATGCCCAATCTAAGAGACTGGGAGAAACAAAATATTAATACGGTTTTAAGTGAAATAACCGTTATCTCTCCTGTATGGAATGATGTTTTTGCAAACGTTACGTTTGCAGGTGATGCTACTTCTAAAAAAGATGCGATAAAATTAATAACGGTAACTGTAATTGATATGCTTAATGGTGAATTATCTGGAACATCCACTGAATCTGCTGCAGAAAAGTGGACAAACTTTAAGCTTGAGAATAGCACTAATCTAGAAACGCTATTTGGGTCTGATTGGGAACTAACATTAGACCAGCTCTTTGACTTTATCGCTGTGTACTATTCACCTAATCATTTAGAAAACACCATGATTACGATTATGACTAGCAATCTAGATACATCACAAATAACAAACGAAATCTTAGCTGCTGCTAAAACAGCGTATGGTGAAGAAAATTCCGCTGCATTGGATAGTAAAATCCAACAGTCATTAAGCATTTCTTTAGATGATTTCTTTGGTATCTATGAAAATGTTATTTCCGAAACTGATGATGAAAACTTAGTTCAAGATGCCTTAACATCTTCTTTATTCCGTTATAAAGGCGGTAAAATGCAATATGTGAATGGTGACGATACAACTACAGTAGTAAACGCTGTAAATGGCAATACTTTTACAAAAGATAATTCGTCAAAAGACTTTATTGTATCATATGGTGATGATATCGCTAACATCTCTGAGCTATTACAGGTATTAAAGGATTTAAGCATTACGGATTCAAATTTAACGTGGGATATTGAAAATCTTCCAGGTGAGACTACTACATTACCAAGTTTAAATGATAATCAACTGACTTTTAATGAATCTGGCTCATTTATTTTATGTGCCAAAATTCAAGATACAGCAGGCCGAACACATACAGTCATCCAGGAGAAAATTACGATCCAAAATCCACTATCTAATAGTGATAATACCGATAGTAATAGTTCTAATGGAAATAACGCTGGTGGTGTTTCTACACAACCAACCACCCCACCTGACGATGCTACTGGTAATATAGAAAAAGTAACCTTACCTAACGGAGTTGTTAAGGTTGTTGCCAAAGCCGATGAAACAAAAATTGCTGAGTTAATTTCTAAAGGTGAACTTAATGAAAAAGTAGCCATTACGATTAGTAAAGCTCAAAATGAAGTGGCTGAAGCCGTTATTTCAACAAATGCTATTGCAGCACTTGTCGCTTATAATCCGAATACTGTCATTGAGATTGCAACAACTGAAGGTAAATATGAACTTCCTGCGAAAGAAATTAACATTGATTCACTTGCGAATCAACTTGGCGTTTCAGCTGAAAATGTTGAAGTTTCAATTGCAGTGAATGCTGTGGAATATAACGGGGATGCTTTAGCGGATCAAAACCTGCAATCAGTGGCACCTGTTCTTGAATTTACCATTCATGCTCGTTCTGGTGACAAGAGTTTAGAGATTGATAAATTCACACAATATATTAATAGATCTGTTACAGCTTCTAAATCTGTTAATCCTAATCAAATTGTCGCTGTTCGTTTAAATCATGACGGTTCCCTTGCGCCTGTTCCAACATTAGCAAACGGCAAAGATATTACCTTCAAGAGCCGTTCGAATAGTATGTACACTGTAGTAGAAAATGATGTTTCATTTGCGGATATAGAAGGATCATGGGCTAGAAATGATATCACAACTTTAGCTAACAAGCTTATTATTAAAGGCGTAGACGATCAAAACTTTGCACCAAAAGCAGAAACAACTCGTGCGGAGCTTGCGATCCTATTAACTCGTGCACTTGGCCTACAAGGGCAGCAGGCTACAAAAGTAAGCTTTAAGGATGTAAAGGGGAATGAGTGGTTTGCGAAGGATTTAGCGGTCGCTGCTGAAGCTGGCTTAGTTGGTGGTTATGAAGATGGTACGTTTAAGGCAAATCAAACGGTCACACGCCAAGAAGCCGCAGCTATGATCAAGCGCGCTATGGACTATACATCATATGATCCTACGCAATTAAAAACTTTCGTAAGTCCGGCTGACCAATATAGTGATTATAACGAAGTTGGCGACTGGGCAAAAGGTGACGTTGAAATCATCACTCAAGCAGGCATTATGAGCGGTGACGACAAAGGAACCTTCAACCCAACAGACAACACAACAAGAGAACAACTAGCATCCATCCTAAAACGATTCATGACATTCGTTAAATTCACTAACTAGGCCCAGAAAGTACAAAAGTGCCTAATAAGCACAAACCTAATAAGTGCAAAGTGTCCTAATAAGCACAAAGTGACATAATAAGTGCAAGTACAAAGTGGCACTTGTAGTGCAAAGTGACAGGCACTTGTCGGGATTTGTCGAATATTTAAAAAGCCCAACTCCGAAGGTGTTGGGCTTACTGTTACATATGGAAAATGGATCACGACTATCAATTGCTAATACTTTTTATTCACTACATATTTTCCATCGCTTTTGCTATCAATGCATTACGACGTTCCTTTTTTGCCGATTCATACGCCGCACGTACATCTTCCGCTTCACTTGGATCGAAACCGTTCGCTTTCAGTTCGTTTTGAAGAGCTGCAAACACCTTTTCAAATGCTTGATCTGTTTTTGCTTCCAATGACTCACCTGCTGTATTATATTTCGTTAGAAAATAACTAACGGATATTTTCTCGCCATTTGCTTTCTTTTCTTTAAATTCACTAATTGCTCGACTTACTAATGAATTGATTTTGGCATTCGCTTGAGATTCTAAGTTTTCAAAGGATGGACGATATTTTTCTTTTATACTTGCAGCCGTTACTTTTTTAGGCTGTGATTGTTTTATGTCTGATTTTTGTTCTTCAGATTCACCACTGTCTTCACTATCTTCAGTTCCATCTTTTTGCGGATCTTTATCTATAGGCTCCTCAGAAGAAGGTTCAACCTTCTCTTCTGCTGATTCTTGATCTGTTGATGTATGCTCTTCCTGAATCGGACTATCAACCGGTGGCAATTCCACAACATATTCTTCCTCAGCAATTTGAGCAAGCTCCTGATCCTGACTTAAATCATACGTTTTAATTTTCAAAAAGTAGTAAGCAGTACCACCTGCTCCAACAACTAATAGCAAGATTATTGACAGTATAATATAGAGTTTTTTCATAAGTCCCCTCACTTTATAGCAAGCTGTTTACTCACCATTTTAGCATAAATCTACTAAATTGCTAGATTTCTAGGTAAATAGTAATACAACAGTAATATTGTTCATTAATGAATTAAAAATGTTTAATTGTACCATCGTTAAATTAACCATATGATAATTTTAATCCAACCAAATACAGACATCCATAGTGGTACTGCCAACAACATTCCCCAAAACAAACCAATAAAAAAATCTCCGTCTATATTCATACGTATAACCTCTTTTTACTACAGTTATTTCCAATTTAAAAAGACGGTATACGTTAGAACTACATAACTCTCTCAAATAACTAGTTTAGTTTACTAGTATGACTCTATAAATTAACGACACTTGTGGCGCAATGATAGTTAGAATGATACTATTTGATTTGAATATCGATCATTCTAGTCTACAAACAGAAAACAAGGAGTCTGCAATATGATGAAACGATACCTATTATTATTGCTTTTCATTTTTATGATTCTTCCTGGTTGCTCCAATGCTGAATCCACCGAATGGAAAATAACCGATACTTTTTTTGTAAAAGAAGGTGAACACTATATTTCTCTTATTGGTGATAAAAATGTGCTTGGACTCCAAATAGCAGAGCCTTTTTATCAAGACAAAGAACAAGCTGCCAAGTGGGTATTTATTAAAAATCCCGAAAACGCTCTTAATAAAACAATCACTCTGAAAGCCACAAATAAAAGCAGCGATTCTGTAATAGACCCGCTGCTTACTATAGGTGATGTATCGAGTGATGCTGGTATTTCTAACGTTACATCAGCGATATCTACTGTTAAATTTCCCTCAGCCGGCATATGGAAAGTAGATGTGTATATCGAAAACGAACAATATAGTTCACTTGTAGTAGAGGTTAGGAAATAATGCACGTCCTTTCATGATTTTTGAAAATTTCCCGGACATACAATCCGTTATTCACTCAAAAATGGCTATTTTAAAAGTTTCACGGACATATGTTCCGCTAATACAAAGAAATCCATCTATTTCTTGATGATTTTTATTAAATAACGATCTCAATGTCCGGAAAAACCATCAAAGGCCCCTTTTTTAGGCGAATAAGGTACCATATGTCCGCAAATACTCCTACTACCAAGAAAAAGCATACTGTATAAATGAATGATTAGTAGAATTCTTTGATCATACTATTGAATCCTTCCTATCTATGGCAATAAGGCTCCGCGCATATATAGAAAAAACCCTCCACCATGGAGGGTTTTCCGTAAGTTATTTGTTTAAAAGATTCATAATCACTGCTGCTGCTTCGGCTCTCGTTGCTTTTCCTTTTGGATTAAAGGTTTGGTTAGGCAATCCGTTAACGATTTTATAATATGCTGCAGTATTAACAGAGCCTTCAGCCCAACTTCCAATTTCATTATAATCTTTGAAACTTGCTTTATTTTCTATCATCTCCATTTTTCCTGCATTGACAATAATAGCTGCCATTTGTTCGCGCGTAATCGTTTCATCAGGCCCAAAGCGCGTTTCACTTAATCCATTAACCACTTCGTTTGCTGCCGCAATTTCAATACTATTTTTTGCCCAATGCTTTTGAATATCATCAAACGTCTTAGCATTTCCATTATTCTTTATTTGCAATGCATTCACAACCATCGTAGTAAATTCAGCTCGTGTGACTGAAGTGTTTGGTTTGAATGTCCCATCTGGATAGCCGTTGACTGCTTTCATAGAAACTAATTCACGAATTGGCTTTTCTGCCCAGTGTCCTTCCACATCTGTTAAGGTTATTTCATCCTTAGGTTGAACACTAATAATGGTAAACGTACTAAATTTGTTAATCTCAATTTCAAGTCCTACAGGATTTCCGTTATCATCAAACATAACTTTTCCCTTTTGTACCTTCTTCTCGCCATCACTATGTTCAATATAAATAGCTAGGCTATCCACTAACGCTTTTCTTTCCTTCGGATCACTTGGCAACTTAAGGCCCGTTAGTGGAAAAACAACCTTTGTTGGGTAGTTTTTATAATTCGTTTCAATGATCATAGGCTTTCCATGGACCACGACATTGCTATTTCCAGCAATCTTTTGTACTTCAGCTGCACTTAGAGTTCGTTCTTCTACTTGCTTTTTCTCATTCTCATCTTTAATCGGCACGATGTTAAAATAAAGATCCATCCCCAATTGTTGCAATGATTTTAGGGTTTCTTGTAAAATAGCAACTCTCACATCATTTGTTTGAATTTCAAGAGAAATATTACCCTCCACTAATTGATTAACCGATCCTTTTGGTATGGTCACTTCTACTTCATCAGCAGGATTATTTGGTAGATCATCAATAACAATTCGCGCAAATTCTCGATCTTCTTGTAAAGACTTCTCTACAATGGATTTGGCTTTATCCTCTTGAAAAACAACGACATCAACTTGTTTTCCATCCACTGTTGTACTTCTTGATATCTCAATCTGTTCATTTTGTGAATTCCCATTACCCAAATCAACCGTGGCATTTCTATGATTTCCTCCATTAGTGCCTCCAGAAGGAGTTGATGTAGAATTTCCATCGTCACCATCACTATTTGGAGGTGCTGCACGATTGACTATGATTGTATAAACCTTAGTACCACCATCTTGTGCGGTTACAGTAACCGGGATAGGATTAGAACCCACTTTTAAATCGAATGCTTCCGTCATGGATACTTGGATTGAATCTCCTGTTGTTACATTCGAAATCAAATCTGACGTTATAGTAGGTATACTTTCGCTGGTTGGCGAAACTGTTTTCCCATTTAATGTTAAGGATGCATAAGCATCTTCGACTTGCGCAGATACGGAAATTTGTGTTATTTCATAGGGAACGGCTACCTGGTAAGCATCCACACTAGGTGAAAAAGTCGGTGTTAGGGTGCCTCTGTTAACAGATAATGAGTCTAGATCTGCATTCCCTGATTTCAATCGATTAATGGTTACCATATAATGTTTTGTTGTCATTCCATCTTGTGCGGTAACGACGACCGGTACTGAATTTGACCCAAAGTTTAAAGCAATCGTATCTGATGTTGTTGCATTCCCATTAATCACAACTGTTGCATCACTTTGGTCTGGTAAAGCTGTTAGAGTTACTTCCGATACAGTAGGGTCAACATTTGTTGAATAATTTGTAATGTCCAAATTAAAATCTGGACTTAGCGTGCCTTCACTTAAAATCAAAGTACTTAAATCTGCATTATTCGATAACAATCTTGTAACTGTGATGGTATAGGTTTTTGTCGTTCCATCTTGAGCGGTTACTTCTACAGTGATTGTGTTTGGTCCAAGAGCTAACGGAACATTGGCTGCTGCTCCACTTGCTATCGGCATATCATTGAGCTTCACTGTAGACGTTGCGTCTGACGCAACTGGTGTTACATCTAAGGTTGTTACCTCATAACTAACGGTCGCATTATAGCTTGTTTCATTTGGTGAATAATCTGGATCAACTATTCCATTGCTTAATGTCAAGCTGCTTAAGTTCGCGTTATTGGATAAAGCCATAACCGAACTATCGTCTGTTGTCTCGGTTATTTGCGTTCCACGATTACCTGCTATATCTTCAATATCAATGGTAAATTCAACTGGACCTGGTGAATCACCATTTTGCATCGTGTATTGTGCTAGCCAAGAGACCGGACTACCGTTATTTATAACAGTTATTGGCTTGCCGAACATTGTAATAGTTGGTGCTTTTACATTTTCATTCGCAAATATAGATAGCCTGATGTTGTCTCCAACTTTAGCTTTTGTTGGATCAGCATTGGTAGAGCTAATCGTCACTATTATAGCTGTTGGAATCGTATTATCATAAAAAACGTTTCTCCCAGACGTTACATATGTTACTAACATCCCTGGATTTTGAACGATGTCTTGGAAGTCTAGTGTGAATTCGATTGCTCCTTCTACATCATCACCTTCCATCATATAGCTTGCAGTCCATGTTTTGGCATCACTATCGCCATTATCGCTAATGGTTGCATTCTTGCCTGCAATGGTTACAGTTGGTGATTGAATATCTTCACTTGCCACAATTGTAAGGTTGATTGTATCACCAACTTTAGCGATTGTTGGATCATGTGCATTATTTGAAGTCATCGTAACTGATTGAATAGTAGGGATCGTTTTGTCAAAAATAACCGAACTTCCTGAAGTTACTGTTGTCACCTGTGTTCCTACATTCCCTACCAAATCAATTAAATCCATTGTAAAAGGTATTGGTCCTTCTGGATCACCAGATTGTAACGTATAAGTGGCTTGCCATGTTTTTGCATCCCCACCGTTTGTAACAGTTGCTCCTTTTCCTGCGATTGTTATATTCGGAGTTTGGACCGCCTCACTTGCTACCACCTGCAATGTAATCGTATCGCCCACTTTGGCAATTTCAGGGTTACCATTACTAGAACTCATAGATACCATGATCGGTGTTGGAATCGTTCCATCGAATATAACTGAACTTGCATCCGTTGTTGATGTTACTTCTGTTGATGTATTTCCAGCTAAATCTTTAAAATTCAGACTGAGACCTACATTTCCATCCTGATCTCCATCTAACATGGTATAAGTGGCTTGCCATGTTTTTGCATCACTATCACCAGCATTGGTTACAGTTGCACCTTTTCCTGCTATTGTTACTGCTAGCTGTTGAATATCCTCATCTGTTGTAATATCTAGCGTAATCGTATCACCTATTTTTGCTTTCGTTGCGTCTGTATTATTTGAACGAATTGTAATCATTGCTGCTGTAGGTGCTGTTTTATCAATGGTCACTATTCCACCAGATGCCACGTCCGACACTTGTGTGGCTGCATTTCCATTGATGTCTTGGAAGTCGAGCGTGAACCCAATCAGTCCTTCTGCATCCCCAGCTGTTACCTCATAGGTGGCTGCCCATGTTTTCGCATCAGCATCGCCATTATCACTCACCGTTGCGGGATTACCATTTACCGTAACGATTGGTGTAGCAATCTCTTCATTCGCAACAATATTTAATGTGATGGAATCACCAACTTTTGCTTTTAAAGGATCATGTTCATTATTTGAAGTCATGATTACGTCTGCTGTTGGTGGCGTTTTATCTAACACTTTAATTATAAAATCTTTATCGTAAAACGCTCCATGCTGATCCGTCACACGAATGGTCATGTTATAGAGATTATTCGTGTTGTAATCCAATGCGGTTTTTGTGATTAATCGGTTCTGATCAATTTCAAACGCATCTGTATTTCCTGATTGGATTCCGTAAGAAAGTACTGCATTAGTATCTAGGTCCGTTCCACTTAATGTACCAACCACTGTCCCCGCTGCTACTTTCTCATCAACTAGGTTATTGGATAATGAAATATCGATCGGTGCTCTATTAACCATTACAACCCAGTTTTTTGTTGTTCCATCTTCAGCCGTCACAACATACGTCACCGGACTACTAAAATCATTATTCGTTACTCCACTTGTTTGAACCGTACTTCCAACCTTTATAGATTGAACGAAATCAGATGTAGTAAAGATCGGAACCAAGCTCCTTACATCCTGTGTACCTGCAACTTCTACATAGATCGCTCCATCACTAATCGTCGCAGGCTTAAGCGCTTGAGGCATACTAAAACTTAAAATATTTGCTGCATTACTTTTTTGTATTTCTATAGATGCTGTTTGTGTATGGATTGAATACGGCGTATTTCCACCATTCGTCGTAGTATCCACTTTTGTTCCAGGTGTACCTGATGATTGATCCCATCCACGGAAAGTAAAGCTTGCTGTTTCTGATAAATTGCTAGATTGATAACGTACTTGATCGGTAGCTCGAAGTAATAGTGAGCTGCCTTCTGATACCGGTCCAAACGCTTGCCAAGAGATACCGTTATAATATTCCCATGTTCCATTTCCTAAAGTGCTATAAACCGCTATTCCTACGGCTGCATCATGATCAACATCTGACAAACTAACCATTTCAGCAATGCTAACTCCATTACTTACCAAGTTTTTAGCTGCTGGATTAAAGGTATAAGCCCCCGAGGTTAGGTTGGGTGCATCATTTACACCTGACACCACCAAGCTTGCAGTACCCTCAACAGAAGAGAATGCTGTTGTACCTCCATTGATCGAAACATCTGCTGATCCAAATGAACTTCCAACGGTTTGATCCCATGCACGGAATGAAAGTGTTGCTGTTTCTCCATTCATTGCATCCGGTACATACCGAATTTTATCCGTTTCCGATAATAAAAACGCAATACTGTTACTTACTGTAGGAATTGCTTTCCATGTACTGTTAAAATATTGCCATACACCATTCCCCGTCTTACCTGTGATTGCAATTCCTTTTAAGGCACCGCTATCATGCTCTGTTAGATCTAGGAAACTTGATATTGTAATTTCTGAAGTTGTTGTGTCTTCATTTGTTCCAGTTAGATTTACGCTATTTTGATTTAGTACAGGTGCTTCGTTGACATTTGAAACTACTATTGTAAAATTTTCATCAAAAGTAAGCCCTCCTGAATCCGTTACTCTAACAGTAACGGAATAACTATTCGTCGATTCAAAATCCAACACACCATTTGTTCTCAATTCATTTCCACTAATCGAGAAATTTTCTGTATCACCTGATATAAGAGAGTATGTAAACGTATCGCCAGCGTCCGGATCTGTCGTATTTAAAATACCGATTGTTGTCCCTACAGGTGAATTTTCAGCAACTGAACTTTTTGAAAGTGTAATACCTGTTGGTGCTTCGTTTGGACTTGTAATCGTCACAACATAGTATTGGTCACCTAAAACAAACGTATCTGTTCCCGGGGAGCTTGGTGCAGTATATTTTACCGTATCACCATCATATACTCCCTCTGATAAAGGGTATTCTGCCCCATCAAAAATTATAATAATGGTTCCCTTCTCCGGCGCAACTGTCTCTGCTCCAGTTAAATCATTACCCGTATAAGTAAAACTATAAGATTCACCCGGGGCTAAACTGATATTTGTTGTATTTAGCTCTGTGCAGGTAATTGTAAATGTCTTTTCAAAATACTGATTGGCGCCATCTGTTACTCTGACTACTACTTGAGCACTCTGACCCGCTGGAATTGATTTCCCTTCCTTAAAACGCAATTCCCCTTTTTTTGTATCAACAGTCGTTACTTCAAACAATCCATCCGGATCACTAACGATACTAAAAGTATTACTATCACCGCTGTTGTCATTACTAGTTAGAGTACCAACCCACTCAGCAAAAAAGCCCTCCACTACACTTGTTTTATCAAGAGTAATATTAGTAGGTTGCGGATTTTGCACTGATATCGTAATGGTGAATGCATCCGTATAAGGAGCTACCTTTTGCCCTTGTAAACCCTGACCTGATTCCCATCTTACTTGAAAGGTATATACCCCCGGTGTAGAAGCCCTAAATTTTATATCTCCTCCATCCACAGTACTCTTAGAAAAACTAAAACCTGATTGAATAGAATTACCTACAGATCCTAGTCCAAGTTGGCTTCCATTACCCGGAACCGATTCAAAATAAATATATGGATAATCCTGATATCCTAAATCATTCGCATTTAACGAAACCACTTGTTCGGCATCAACGGTCTTTGAAACATTTGGTAAAACACCATTCCAACCATTGATATTAATAGATTGTGTTTGAATGCTACCTATCTGACTTTCAAGAACAGCATTTCCTTTCTCAGGATTACCGGATGTTAGATCCTCACTTCCCGCTACATCTCTTCCTATCGACTCCGCAAGTTGTTGGATAAATTGTTGTCCAAATTCTCCTTTTGCTACGTCACAACCATAGAAGAGTACATCACCATCAGGATGCAGCGCAGCTCCAATATTGCTTAATTGTTTTTTATAGTTTTCAATATTCTCCTTTGATATCTCTTGTCCGCCTAACACAATCTTTCCAGGAGAACCGTGTGTGACGATATGAATGGCACTTAAGTTCTCGCGATCTGATAAAACCCTTTCAACCTGATCCAACCCATCATTTTCGTTTAAAAATACAACTTCCATTCTATTCCTGACATTATTTACAATAATATGAGCGTCTTGAATTTCTGAATCGATAAATAAAATTTCTTTGGAATTTGCGGATACAGCATCAACTGTTTTCAATGGCAAATTAAAGAATACAAATCCAATAGTTATAAATAATACTAGTATCGGTATAGATTTTCCATTCATCTTTTGAAATAATTTAAAACTTTCCATATATCATCCACCTTTAATTGTAATTACCGATAGTAAATCATTATGTCTGACATTGAGTGTTTTCTTAGTAGTCTTGGAGATTAATTATTTTTTATACGCAGTATCTGTCTTAAAATCTCTATCTCCTTTCCATAAAATGAGTTTTATACATTTCTTACATCTACACTTCCCTTTGTTTGGTCTTAGAATAAATAAATCATTTATCATACTGCCCTTTCATCAACTAGTTACTACCATTTTCCTAATACCTAACTGATTAAATCATACTATTTTTCGACTTATTTTTAAATTAATATCTTCCAAAATTTTCAACATTTTCTAAACTATTGTACTATCAAACAAAAATAGACACATTTCTTACATTCAGAAAACAGTGTAGGCGATTTACATCTCCCTATATTTATTAATAACGCATAGGTTAGTTGCAGAAGTATTTTTGTTTTAGGTATATGTAATGGGGATAAAGGTAAGTTTTTGTTGGGTAAGTGAAAAGCGCACCTCCTTAAATTGATAGGTTTATATTACTGGAGATGCAGTTTTTTATATGCGTTGTTTGAATACGGCATATCGTTTGTTTAAGACATTTCAGAATAGGTTTCTAGTTATAGAGAAAATATAAAAGATCCCAGACTCAATAAAAATAAAAGATAAAAAAGTCCTATTCTTATGAGAATAGGACTCTTTACAATCTTTAAAATACTAAATTACTGAAACACAACCGTATAGGTAGTTGAGTTATTGGCAGCATCAGTTAACGTAACTGTAAATCCAGAGTTATCTATTAAAGTTTGTCCAGATACACCATCACTTGAATCTCCACCAGCTGCATCTAAAAGATTCATAGCTATTTCCATTAAATTACTAGTAGTAGAAATATGGTCACCTACTTTTATACCACTATAAGTCAAGACGTAATCTGCATCCTCAGATAACGAAGCTGTACCAGAAGTATATACCGCAGTTGGTTCAACATTAAAAGTGATTGTGGTACCAGCTGTTGTTTGAGTTATTTCTGGCGATATTGTATTATCAGTTGTTGACATAGAGATGCCAGTTAAGATTGGCGCTTCATCCGCAGGTGGATTTAATGGCTCATAACCAATTACATTATTTGATGCATCAAATTTCAATTTTGAGTAATTTGATGAGTCCGCTTTTGCTACATCAGTAAGTACTCCTTCTAGAGTACCTCCAAGTGTTCTGTATATAGCAAAGTCATCATAATTGAAGTATTCTCCATTTAATTGGATAGCTTTAATTCTTGGAAAGTTCCCGTTCCCTAAACCTTTTAGATGATTATAAATAGATCCCATTCCAAGAGTTGCCTCAATAGCAAAATTCTCATAGTTAACAACAAAATCTAAACTTTGCTGGCTATCCTCAAATACTAAAGAGTTAATTGTTACTTGAACTTCTGCATCCGCTGTAATCGCCGGACTAGCCACTACAACCGAAGATATTGAAGCTGCTATAGCTAATGAAGTCATTGACATTATTTTTAATTTTTTATTCATATGATCCTCCCAAAATTTAATAGACATCCATAAGCAGTCTAAAGACTACTTATGGGTCTAAATATTTTTCTATTGAACTATTACTTTTGCACCTTTCAATTGTGCTGCACTATAGCCTTGAATTTGTGTATTTACAAATGCTTGATATGATGCATTATAAGTTAGTGTTATCGGTGTATCTTCACCAACTTGAATTTTAACTGCTGAGCTTGAAGTTACTCCTAATTGTGCTGTTAAATCAGCTAATTTAAGTAGTACCGTATATACTCCCGTATTCGCAGGGTCATTTACTAGACCACCCAGTTCCTCTACTGTTTTCACAGTTACGGCTTCAGATACTGTAATGATAAAATCATCAGTTACTGTGCTGGTACCATCATTTGCTGTCACTGTAATGGTTGCTGTCCCTGCATCACCAATTGAAATTGATAAAGTGGAGCCTGTTACCACTGCTGATGCAACTGCTTCCGCACTTGAAATAGCAGTAAATGTTAAATTTGGTGTGTCACTATCCTCAAATACTACCAATAAATCAATATTTTCTATTGTTCCACCTACTGTAGCCTCTTGATTTTCAATCGCACTCACTACTATTGGTTTTTGATTTACTGGTGGTGCACTTTCAACAATGACTTTTGCAGCTTTCAATTGTGTTGAACTATAGTTTTGGATTTGTGTATTCACAAATGCTTGATATGATGCATTATAAGTTAATGTAATTGGTGTATCTTCACCAACTTGAATTTTAACTATTGAGCTCGATGTTACACCTAATTGCGCTGTTAAATCTGCTAATTTAAGTAGTACTGTGTATACTCCTGTATTTGCAGGGTCATTTACTAAACCACCTAAATCTTCTACTGTTTTCACAGTTACAGCCTCAGTTACCGTTACAACAAAATCTTCACTCACTGTGTTCGTTCCATCATTTGCTGTAACTGTAATCGTTGCTTCTCCCGCTTCTCCCACTGCGATTACTAAAGTGGAGCCTGTTACCGTTGCTGACGCAACTGATTCTGCACTTGAGCTTGCAGTAAAGGTTAAGTTTGGTGTATCACTATCCGCAAATACTGTATTTAAATCAATACTTGCTAGTGTTCCGCCTACTGTAACTGATTGATTATCAATCGGACTTGTTACTGTCGGCTTTTGGGTTACTGGTGGTGCACTTTCTACAATAACTTTTGCACCTTTCAATTGTGCTGCACTATAGTTTTGGATTTGTGTATTCACAAATGCTTGATATGATGCATTATAAGCCAATGTAATTGGTGTATCTTCACCAACTTGAATTTTCACTGTTGAACCCGATGTTACATCTAATTGTGCTGTTAAATCAGCTAATTTAAGTAGTACTGTGTATACTCCCGTATTTGCAGGGTCATTTACTAAACCACCTAAATCCTCTACTGTTTTCACAGTTACGGCCTCAGTTACCGTTACGACAAAGTCTTCACTCACCGTGTTCGTTCCATCATTTGCTGTAACTGTAATCGTTGCTTCTCCCGCTTCTCCCACTGTGATTACTAAAGTGGAACCTGTTACCGTTGCTGACGCAACTGATTCTGCACTTGAGCTTGCAGTAAAGGTTAAGTTTGGTGTATCGCTATCTGCAAATACTGTATTTAAATCAATGCTTGCTAGTGTTCCACCTACTGTAACTGATTGATTATCAATCGGACTTGTTACTGTCGGCTTTTGGGTTACTGGTGGTGCACTTTCTACAATAACTTTTGCACCTTTCAATTGTGCTGCACTATAGTTTTGGATTTGTGTATTCACAAATGCTTGATATGATGCATTATAAGCCAATGTAATTGGTGTATCTTCACCAACTTGAATTTTCACTGTTGAACCCGATGTTACACCTAATTGTGCTGTTAAATCAGCTAATTTAAGTAGTACTGTGTATACTCCCGTATTTGCAGGGTCATTTACTAAACCACCTAAATCCTCTACTGTTTTCACAGTTACAGCCTCAGTTACCGTTACGACAAAGTCTTCACTCACCGTGTTCGTTCCATCATTTGCTGTAACTGTAATCGTTGCTTCTCCCGCTTCTCCCACTGTGATTACTAAAGTGGAGCCTGTTACCGTTGCTGACGCAACCGATTCTGCACTTGAGCTTGCAGTAAAGATTAAGTTTGGTGTATCGCTATCTGCAAATACTGTATTTAAATCAATGCTTGCTAGTGTTCCACCTACTGTAACTGATTGATTATCAATCGGACTTGTTACTGTCGGCTTTTGGGTTACTGGTGGCACATCATTCACAGCAATATTAAATGAAACTTCTATTTCTTCTGTTCCATCCGACACTCTTACTGTGATCGTTGCTGTTCCGCTTGTTGTTAAGTCAGCTACCGGCGTTACAACTAGTTTATCACCTACAATCGCTGCTGTTGCGACTGTTGTATTGCTTGATTGTGCTGAGCCAGCTACTAATGTTAATGTATCTCCATCTTCATCTGTTGCTAATTGTGCTGCTGTAAATTCTTTGGCTGCTGATCCTTCATCTACCGGATTTAATGTAATTGTTTGACCTACAGGACTGCGGTTCACATGTTTTACAACTACATTAAATGTCACTGTTGTTTCTTCTTTTCCATCTGATACTCTTACCGTGATCGTTGCAGTTCCATCAGCATTTAAATCAGCTGCAGGCGTTACAACTAATTTATCACTGATTATCGCTGCTGTTGCTACAGCTGTATTGCTTGATTGTGCTGAGTCAGCTACTAATGTTAATGTATCTCCATCTGGATCTGTTGCTAATTGTGCCGCTGTATATTCAAGGGCTGCTGATCCTTCATTTACCGGATCTAAAGTAATAGTTTGACTTACAGGCTTTCGGTTTACATGGTTCACAACAACGTTAAATGAAACTTCTATTTCTTCTGTTCCATCCGACACTCTTACTGTGATTGTTGCTGTTCCACTAGTTGTTAAATCCGCTACTGGTGTTACAACTAGTTTGTCACCTACGATTGCTGCTGTTGCTACTGCTGTATCGCTTGATTGGGCTGAGCCAGCCACTAATGTTAATGTATCTCCATCTGGATCTATTGCTAATTGTGCTGCTGTAAATTCTTTGGCCGCTGAGCCTTCATCTACCGGATCTAATGTAATAGTTTGGCCTACAGGACTGCGGTTCACATGTTTTACAACAACATTAAATGTCACTGCTGTTTCTTCTTTTCCATCCGATACTCTTACTGTGATCGTCGCTGTTCCATCAGCATTTAAATCTGCTGCTGGCGTTACAACTAATTTATCACCTACGATTGCTGCTGTTGCTACAGCTGTATTGCTTGATTGTGCTGAGTCAGCAACTAGTGTTACTGTATCTCCATCTGGATCTGTTGCTAATTGTGCCACTGTATATTCAAGGGCTGCTGATCCTTCATTTACGGGACTTACTGTAATTGTTTGACTTACAGGCTTTCGGTTTACATGTTTTACAACAATATTAAAAGATACTTCTGTTACTTCTTTTCCATCCGTAACACTTACTCTAATCGTTGCTGTTGAATCAGTTGTTAAATCAGCTGCAGGCGTTACGACTAACTTATTACCAACGATTGCAGCTGTTGCTACTGTTGGGTCACTAGTATGAGCTGAATCAGCAACTAATGTTAATGTATCTCCATCTTCATCTGTTGCTAAGTCAGAAATTGTAAATTCTTTGGCAGCTGAGCCTTCATTTACCGGATCTACTGTAATTGTTTTAGCTACAGGTGCATGATTAACATCCTTCACTTCTACATTAAACGATACTTCTACTTGTTCTTTACCATCTGTAACTTTTACTTTAATTGTCGTTGTTCCATCTGCTGACACGCTTTGAGCTGGCGTTACAACTAACTTTCCA
Organism: Bacillus sp. Marseille-P3661; assembly: GCF_900240995.1. Classification (NCBI taxonomy): domain Bacteria; kingdom Bacillati; phylum Bacillota; class Bacilli; order Caryophanales; family Bacillaceae; genus Bacillus; species Bacillus sp. Marseille-P3661. The sequence goes on along the minus strand of NZ_LT965955.1, from coordinate 449,112 downwards.
TCCTTAATTTCAGCTTTCGCAACATTTGGATTAGTTGAAGTTGCTGATCCTGCTACTAACGTTAACGTGTCATTTATATCAGCATCTGTCGCTAATTGGTTAGCTGTATATTCTAGCGGTACATGACCCTCATTTAATGGAAGTAATGTAATTGTTTGTCCTACAGGCTTATGGTTAACCTTCACTTTAAACGATGCACTATTTGTTGCACCTAGACTATCAGTCGCTGTCACTGTAATGTTAATCGTACCGGCTGTTGTTGCATTGATAACCAATTCATTGCCAACTATCGTTGCATTCGTACCTGCAGTTATTGCATATGTGACAGGATCATTATCTGGATCTTTAAATACTTTACTAAGATCTATTCTCTTTTCCCCGCCTACTAACAATTCAACATCAGCAATCGGCTTATCAATAACTGGTTTGTTATTTTTCGGTACATATAGTACTCCGGTATTAGTTGAGTCTTTATAACTAGCTGAAATAATAACCGTTTGTTGTGTAGTTCCTCGCTCAATTCTATCAAACGTATACGTTGCTGTTTTGCCAGTATAGTCTTGAAGTACAGGTGTACCAGCCAAACCTTCAAATGTTACATCTGTAAGTGCAAAATCATCTTCAAGTTCTTCACGCGCAATATTAAACATTAATTTTATTTCGCCGTTAGAAACTTGCATGTTTGAAATGGCAAGTAAATCAGATAGCGGCACTTCAGTAACTTGCGCTCCAGGATTTTCCCTAACTGTATCAGATACATTGGTTTGAGTTTCACTTCCAGTTTCATCTGATGCAACAATCTTACTTAAGTCTGTACCCACTAATTTAGTAATTTGAGCTAGTAAGTCTTCTAAGATCTTAATTTGAGCCTTGATTTGTGTAATCGTAGTTGTTGCTTGTTGAATTGCTACTACTGCATTACCAGCAGCTTCTACCTCATTTGAAGGAACATCAACTTCTACAGCACCTGAGTCAGCACTTACTGTGACTTTATCAACCTTCGTACCCGTTAACTTGGCACCACTTGAAATGTTAACTTTTGTTTCTGCAAACTTCTCCCCTGTTAATTCAACTGTATTATCGCCGCCTTCTGGGATGTTTACTTCCAAACTATTAATCTTAGAAGTCACTGGATTTCCTTGTGCATCTTCAGTTGCAGCTGTAACTTTTGCAGCCTTAGTAACCTTTACTTTTGAGTTCCCAAAGTCCCCCGCTAATGTTACAGAGTCATTTGTTGTACTGACATTAGAAGGAGCAATTTCAATTTCTGAAATAATTGGAGCATTTGCACCTACAGCTGCAGGATTCACCTCTAAATTAGCCGTTGTATTAACAGTTGTTTTATTAACTACTGTACCTGCACCAAATTCGATTCGAACATCATCATCGTTTTCAACTTTTAAGTTTCCACTAACACTTGTATTATTTAAAATAACAGAACTCATACTACCTGATCTTACAATAATGTTCTGTGCCGTAACGTTATCTAACGTAACTTCACCATCATCACCTGGATCGATAATTAAATCGCCTAATACTTCCATATTACTCACTACTGCTGTAGCTAAAACATTAACCGGAACAGTAATTGTTTCGTTGTTTCCATCGTAGTTTCCAGTAATATTCATAAATTCATTTGTTACTGTAATATCAAACGATATCGTAGTAGTTGCTTTACCATCTGTTACATCTACAGTTATTGTCGTTACATCATCAGATAGGATATCATCTGCAACATTAACAACTAATTGGCCGTTAACTAGTGACACAGTAGCGGCTGTTCCGTTAGAACTAATAGGAGCACCAGTAAATGATAATGCGCTGCCGTCAGCATCGGTCGCTAAATCCGAAGCATTAAATACTAAATTAGCTGCTCCTTCTGCTACTTCTCTATCTAAACTCGGCTTAGCTACAGGTGGGTGAGTATTACCTGGAGTTGGTGTACTTGGAGAACTACTGCTACCTCCACCACCGCCGCCGCCACTACCAGAGCTATACTCTGAATTTCTCGAATCGTTGACTTCTTTTATGTTTTTTCTAGCAGAACTACTTGTTACTACATCTTTCAGTTCCACACCTTCAGGTAACTCGATGTTATCAACTTTAGTATCATTGCCTAACGAAAGCTTCACGTCTTTTTCAACCTTAATCTTTGTGATTGTGATATCAGACACAATCGTCGCGTCTTTTGAAATTGTAATTTCTTTCACAGTCGTTGAACCTTTTGCTTCGACCCGAACGTCCGCTTTATTTACTTTGACATTTTCAAGCTTTGAATCTTTGAAAACAACTGTATTGTCATCGCCACCGTTTACAACTGTGTCACCTTTTACAGTTAATTTTTCAGAATAGAAATCATTTGCTAACTTTTCAGAAATCGTTAAATCGCCATCAACTGTTACATTTTTCAAAGATATGTAATCACCATTGATAACTACATTGCCAGAAATTGTTGAACCTTTTCCATCTAACACTACATTGCTAGCAAACTCAGTTGTTGCTGATTTACCACTAGCATTAAGCTGTAGTCCTGTTACCTTCGAGATCACACCATTTGTTTCTTCAAACTGCACAGATGCACCTGCTAAAACAGCCGCATTGTGTGAACCTAAAATATTTTTAACGCTATCCGTTACCGTATAGGTAACACCCGAAATTGTAATATCCGTATCTGTAATATTTTCGATTGTAGAGCCTTTAATGACTGGCGTTTCAGTTAGCTTACTAGCGCGATATACAAACGCTGCGATTTCTCCACGAGTCACCACATCATTTGGAGCAAAGCTAGTCGCTGATTTTCCTGAAGTAATATTATTAGCATATAATGCTTCTACAGCTGAAACATACCAACTAGTAGAAGATACATCTGTAAATGGAAGACTAACTTCTTCTTCTACTTTTAAGCCATATGCCTTAACAAGCATACTTGCCATTTCAGCACGAGTGATTGTTTTATTTGGTTGAAACGTTCCATCTTCATAACCGCCAATACCGCCTGCTTGTGATAATGCACTCACAGGTTGATAGAACCAATCACCAGTTTTCACATCACTGAATGTAGAGGTAGCGCTTTGAGAGCTTAGGCCTAAGTCATACGCTAAGATCTTTGCCGCTTCCGCACGTGTTACGTGTTTTGCAGGTTTGAACGTGCCATCTTCATAGCCGCCAAGAACTCCTTTTTGTGCAAGAGCATTCACTGCCTCTTCATAGAAAGCCCCTTTTGAAACATCGCTGAAATTACTAGCTGCATCGATTGCAGGTACTGCTACAGCAGACGCCGCTGAAGCCACAACCGCTGTTGAAATTGTTGTTGCTACAAACTTTTTGTGAGAATTTTTACTCTTCTTCGACACATAATTGCCCCCAATCTAATCATTAATGAGTTAACTTACAAATTCATACATTTCATTAGGTCCTACTACTTATAGGCCTTCCCTCCCATAACAAAAGCATTCCACCCTATCGTCCCCCAACCGTCAACAAGGTTCATCCGATTACAGTAAAATAATAGTTTCTGCTTATAAACGACCCATAATCTTCATTTAATCTATGAAGATAGTCTACTTTTCTAGTAGATTGGATATCTAATATAGTATCCCCATTTTACAATAGTAGGTTTAATATACTATATTTTAACATATTTTAATTTCTGGGAAACCCTTTATTTTCAAAATTTTGTAACTGTATCCTTGGGCGTAATTACCATAATTATAAGCCGTTAGTCTTAACTTAGCAGTTATTGCGTAATATGCCCAAACAACCCATGACTAAGTAACTAATTAAAAATATATGTTCATAGTTACTAAAATATTTACTATTTTTCTAGACATAGATTTACTATATTTACTTCCATCATTACAGAAAAAAAAAGTTCGACAAGTGCCAGTGCACTTGTCGAACTTTTTTCTTTTTTCTACTGTATTTTATTTTATTATCCGTTCTCTTTTGAAACATCGCCCTATTCTTCAACTACATCTCCATGTTCCTGTGTAGGTTCAGCACTCTGCTCTGCAACTACAGCAGCATCTGACTGTTCAGGTATAGATTGCTCTTCTGTCACTTCTGTCTGCTCTGGAGCAGGTTCATTGCTTTGCTCTTCTGTCATATTCGACTGCTTTACCGTAGATTCACTACTTTGCTCCTCTTCTGTTATTTCCGACATCTCTGCTGTAGTTTCACCGCTTTCCTCTTCTGTAACTTCTGATTGCTCTTGGTCAGTAATGCTGTCTGGTTCTTCTTGAACGTCGGTGCTTTGTTCTTCACGCGGTATTCGACGTTCATTTCTATCTTCCAGTCGAGATCTTGGAGAATACGTTTCTATTATGATTGTCTCACCATCATGTTCTTCTATCGTACTCGAAGACTCATATGTCGTATCAGAATTCGTTGGTGAACTTCCTCCACCACTGCCGCTTGAAACTCCTGAAATTGGTGAATAACCAAGCTGTATCGCTTGTAGAACAACATCATAAATATCAACCGTTCCATTGGAATCAATATCTGTAGAAGATGTAGCAGAATTTGATCCATACTCAACTATTACCATTTTCAAATCCGTTGCATCGACTACACCGTCATCATTGTGATCATAATCGCCCTCTAAAGGTGGTGGTTCTACATTCCCTTCAATCGGTTCAACCATCATTTCAATTAATGAATTACCAAGATAAATATCAAAATCATTTATCGTTAATGAATTAATTGGAAAACCATTATAGTCAGTTAACCCTTCAAAACTAAAATTGAAGAAACCTAATTCATCTACCGCAACTTCGTAAGGTTGCCATCCAATGCTGAGGGTCATATCATAATCACCCGGTATAAATCCTGAAATAGTCTTCGTAGTATTATCTATATAGACTGGTAATTCCGTTAGCACTGTAATGGATTCTTCATAGAAATCACCGATATTTACGGTTACGATATCTCCATCATTTAATTCCCATACTTGCAGATAGTTCCCATAATTACTAGGATCAAGTAAATGTTGGTCTACGACAACCGTACCATCTGATTTCGTGATCGTTACCGTACTATCCACACCTTCAGGCAGCCAACCATTTAAATTTCTCCAATATGTGTCAAGCTGTAGCTCAACTGGATAAAACCGTGATGTAAAGGTCACACCTTCCTCGGAAATAGTTGATACAGAATAATCAAATATTGTGTCTTGGTCAGTTGTATCTAGAGCGATTTCAAATGTCCCCGTCTCTGTAGATGTCCCTTTATTAGTAAGCGTGTCGTCAGGCACATAAACCAAAACTTCTACATCTCGATTAGGCTCTGTTTTTCCAACGATAGAATGGTTTTTCACATCATAAATGGCCTGAATATCTTCAATAACGAAAGAATCTGATGAACCATTATCATATTCTAGGACAATGGTATCTCCTGGCAGTGGCTCATTTGTCCAATTATAATGATAAAAATGTCCACCATAATCGATCGTAACAGCATGTGAATCTATTTCTACATTGTCACGAATTACCTTAATGGTTAAATCGTTAATTCCTTCGCTTACATAACCTTCAATACTTTTATCTAATAGATGATAATTAACCCCTGCCAATGCAGGCTTACTTTCTATTAAAATATCATAAGAAGTTTTAATTAAAGGATTGGCTGTAGATTTTGCAACAATTTTGTATTGACCTGGCCTTGGGAATACTAAGTCGATGGAATGCTTATAATAGTAATCCAATGATACAGGACTATCCCATTCCATTGCGATTACATCATCGGCCTTTGAACCATCTTCATTATATACTGCCCATGTAAATACCTCATTTGGAATTTCTGTACCCGTGATATCATAGGCATTACCTATAAAATTCAAACGATCACTCGTATATGGCTTTTGTTCGTCGTCAATGCTAATGGCAGCACTTCTAATCGCTTGTGCTCGATCGATTACATGAATCACCATTTCATCCTGTATTTCTGGATTTTCGGCTGATTTTGCAATGATTTTATAATCGCCAGGCTTTGTCGCATAAAAAAGTGTCGATGCTGTAAATTCGCTATTCACAAACTGAATATTTTCTGTAGGCTTTCCATCTAATGTTTCAGCATATAAATAGGTTGTTCCTTGGTAATTACTATTATAGTCTCCAGGCGGAATCACCTCTCCATTTATATCTTTAACTGTCATTTTTAATGGATAGCTTTGAAGACTTTGTTCAATGAAACCAATTTGGTCATATCTTGTATAAATCGTCGATGCATCAGGTCCATTATCACTTTCGCGCTGAAGCTCAACACTTCCTATATTCTCGTAATTAGGTGAGAATACGGAAAAATAATGCGTTTTCGTTATTTCCGGCTTATCAGTAACCGTTGCCTTCAAGAAATAGCCGTCCCACATTCCATAGATTCTTACACTAACATTGCCATTTGCCTCAATTACGCTATCATACCAATTGCTTCCTTCATACGTGAAATCTACCCCTGGAACTACATCACCATTCTCATCGATTGCTTCTACTTTAAATGATGCATAGTTTTCAACATAGTCAGGGCTTTTTACCTCGGGGTAATCTACCTGAGTAATTCTGATATCCTTTACTTGTTCAAGTGCAGGGTCTTTTACCTCAATATCTACATAGGATTGTAGCCCGCCCCATGTATCCGTAGCGTAATAATTCACTTGTTTAGTTACACGGAAAAAGATCGTATATTTTCCGGGCTTATCGAATTGAATGACACCTTCTGGTCGATCGATATACGTATACGTATCACTAGGTGCTCCCCAATGTGTATAACCAGTGCTGCGATAGCCAATAACCCAGTCATATTGGTACTTGCTGTTATCCAAATCGTAGCCATCATTATATTCTAATGGGAGCTCGTTATAATTCGAGTCATAAATTCCAAAGTCTAAGTCTATACTCTCGCCTACGTTGATGATTGTTTTATCTGTTTCGAGTTTTGCTGCTTGTAAATCTCCTACAACTAATACAGTATATACGGCTGGAGGTAAATCCGGATATTCATCTGATGTTAATGTAATTCGATAATGTCCATCTGCCGAAGCGGTAAACACCCTATCGACTGACATGGTTGCATCAAAGGATGGAATGAATTTATCATGATCTGGATCTCTAGGATCGTCGTAGTACAAATTTTTATCATATTTTTCAATTTCCCAGTGAAAGCCGCCATTGTAAAGTAATCTGTTGGAAAATTCGTCCCGTAAATCTACGTCAAATTCAATCGGTTCACCAACCGAATACGAGTACGTTGAAGCATTATTTACTGGGTAAAAGTAAATCTCCGTTGGTTCTCCAAGTGCGTTAATATATATAAAATTTTCTAGCTTTTGATTATTGTAATCTGACAATATAGCAATCACTTTATAACCACCTGGAGCTGTCGCTGCAAAAGTCCCGCTACTGTCCACGGATGCCCCTGTTGTTGGTTGCCCATCTTCTGATTCAACAGACCATTGTACATTTGTGACGAGTTCGTTTTCATTATTATTGTTAAGAACTCTTACTTTTAGTGGAATAGATTGATTTACAATGTGACGATAGTCATTACCATAAGGTACGTGAATGGCAGCCTCTACATGTTCAGGATGTGATCGTTCAATACTATAAGCAACTTTTATTGTTCCTACGCTATCATCATATTGTATTTTTACGCTTTCATCTGTGCCAAGTCCTGGACGAAGGTTAAATTGGAACTGACCATTCGAATCGGCAACACTTTCACCTGTTAATGCCCAATCGTAATATCCTTCCATCGTATAAATTCCAATTGTTTTATTCGGTGATGTTTCACCATTGATTACCGTAAGTCCTTCATCTTCATTTTTTGTAACAGTCGAAGTTAACTTCGGAACTGTAAACTCATATACAATCGTTGGTGTCTTTGTTACAACAGCATCTGATGTGTTGTGGTTTAATAATACGATTCTGTCACCTGGTAAAAACGGATTGCCATATAGGCCAATACCACTGTAATAATCAAATGGCAGACTATAATTAAATTCTTCTGTCGTTATATAGCCATAGTCCTCACCCAATTCTTTCCTATCAAGTAACTCTCCATTCCGATATACTTCTACTGTCGAAATTACCTTATCTAACTTACCTTGTATAGATCCAGTCTCAATTGAAACCTCAATTCCTTGCCCCGTATCGTCCCACGCAAATACCAGCATTGGAACCATTAGGATCAGTATTAAAGTACTAAAAATACCCGCCGCAAACCGCCTCATCGCTTCGCCTCCCTAAATATAAAATTCACTTATAGTTAATAATATCCATGTAATCATAATATTTTGTCAACTAAATTTTGCCTTTTTGTAGGTCGTTTTAACTAAAATTTTAAACCGCGGGGACGGTTCTCATGGTTCAAAACTATTAATCTACATTTATTCCACACTTTGTAAATTTGGCTTTCAAGCAACTAGGCATTTTTAACTAATACATGCACTATCAAAGTATATGATTTTAAAATCAATTATAGAAATATGTATTAAGGAAGAAACAGAGGGAAAGCATGTACTTGTTTCTTTTAATTTGCTCAATTTTCGGGGCATTCTATGGTGATTTAATCGTAGGTATTCAGACGAATATCGAACTGAGTGATCCATCACAAACTTTCAGAGCAAAAGTACAAGGTGATCGGCCAGACACGAGAACCGTCCCCATGTCCACCTATGTCCAAAAAGGCTGGTCACCTTTTTTAGGTAACCAGCCTCAGATATGTGTACATGGCGAATAGTAGAGTAGGTCAAATTTAAAAATTCTCATCTAACCACGATTGGAACATTAAAATTGGCCATAATTTATATTGCCAATTTCTGCTCCCATTTAAATGTTCGTGCCATGTTTGTCTAACCATACTTGTATTAAAATATCCTTCTTCATTTAAACGTTTTTCGTCTAACAACTCTTCTGCCCACTCTTTTAATGGTCCTCTTAACCATTGATCAATCGGGACACCGAAACCCATTTTTGGTCTATCTATAATACCCTTTGGTACATATTTATAAAGTAATTCTCTTAAAATCCACTTTCCTTTTCCCGCTTTTACTTTCATAGACATAGGTAAACTCCAAGCAAACTCAATGACCCTATGATCAAGAAAAGGTACTCGAGTCTCTAAACTTACGCTCATTGCAGCTCGGTCTACTTTTACAAGAATATCGTCAGGCAGATACGTTAGGGTATCTAAGTACATCATTTTTTCTGTGAAGTTATCAAAATCTGTTAAAGGACGTGAAAAAATAGTCTCAGGTTCAACGGACCCTTGTATAATCGAAGATGGATTGCTCCATAGAGATACTAATCCTCTATACAGCTCCTCTTGATTTTTTACCCCCAACATCTCAGCAAGCTTATGCATCTTGTCACCTGAAACTTGTTGACCGTACTTATTTGGTACTAACGGTTTCGCAATCTTGAACATATTGTTCCAATGTTGTGGGGAAACGGACTTGATTCCTTTTGCTCCAAGAGCTCTTAAACTGTAAGGGAATGTACCAACCTTTCCCCAAATTCCTTCACCCCAAAAATATCGATCATACCCTCCAAATAGCTCATCACCTGCATCACCAGATAACGAGACGGTTACGTCTTTTTTTGCTAATGCAGACACAAGAAATGTCGGAATTTGCGAAGAATCCGCAAAAGGTTCATCATAATATTGTGGTAGTTTTGGAATTACATTCAGAGAATCCTGCGGAGATACATATAGTTCAGTATGCTCTGTTCCTAAATGCTTAGCTACTAATTTAGCATGTTTTGCTTCATTATAATTTTCTTCATTAAATCCAATGGTAAATGTCTTTACAGGCTGTGTATTTTGCTCTTGCATTAATGAAACAACTAAAGAAGAATCTATGCCGCCTGATAAAAATGCCCCTAAAGGAACATCTGCAATCATTTCTTGAGAGATGACATCCTTTAACAATAAATTTAACTTATCTATTGCTTCCTTTTCAGTTCCCTGGAAAGGTATTTTCTTACCTTTCTCAACAGCATCGTGTAAACTCCAATACTTTTCCTCACTTATCTCAAACTCGCTATTTCTTAATTCAACCTTCACTATTGTTCCAGGTACAACCTTTTGTATAGACTCATAAATTGAATAGGGAGCTGGTATATAATTGTGTCTCATAAACAATGCTAAAGCATTTCTATTAATTTTTCTTTCAAAAGAAGGATAGGAGCATATAGTTTTTAGTTCAGAGCCAAATAAAAAAACTCCTTTATTCATACCATAATATAAAGGCTTTTCCCCTACTCGATCTCTCACAAGATATAAAGCATTTTCTTTTCGATCAAATAGTGCAAATGCAAACATTCCTATAAACCGCTGCACGGCACTTTTTATACCCCATTTTTCAATAGCTGCTAACATTACTTCTGTATCTGAATGACCTCTAAACGTAAAATCTTCAGATAGCTCTTTTCTTAATAGATGATGATTATAAATTTCACCATTAAATACTAATGAAAATCGGCCAGAAGGTGATAACATTGGCTGATTTCCCTCTGGTGACAAATCAACAATGGCTAGACGTCGATGACCTAAGGCAAGACCGTTCTCTCGATCAAGCCAAACCCCACCTTCATCCGGACCACGATGCACAATGGTTTCATTCATTTGTTTAATAATGGCTTCCATACTATCTCTATTAACATGGTAATCAATAAACCCTGTTATTCCACACATTTTATACGCTCCTATAAGTTGGCTTTAAGTAGTCTTCTATATAAATCATCATATTGTTCCGCGATAGAATGAATAGAGAAATGATGAACAATGCGTGACCTTGCACGATTTCCTAATTCCCGACGTTCTTCATCTGAAAGATGGAGCAGCTGTTTGATCCCGTCTGCTAGTGCATCCTGATCAAAAGGCGGAACCATGATACCTGTGTCTGCAACTACCCAGCTAGAATCTCCAACATCTGTCGCTACGCATGGGACTGCACATGCCATCGATTCACCAATTACATTAGGAAAACCTTCAGAGTCTGAAGGCAAAACAGAGACATCCAGCCCAGAATGGATTTTAGCAATATCTTTTCTTTCTCCTAATACATGAACCTTTTCTTGGAGGTTAAGAGTTTCGATATCATTTCTTATTTTCTCATTTTTTAAATCAATGTCCCTACCGGCCATAATGAATTGGACATCAGGAAAATCCTTTATAACCTCATGAGCTGCCTTCAAAAAGTTATGATGGTTTTTAATAGGGTCATACCTAGCTATCATCCCAATAAGTTTTGTATTTTGGGATAAGCCTAATTCTTCTCTTATTAATTTTTTGTTCTCTTCAGAAGGCTTAAACACATTCGTGTCAAATCCATTTGGAATAATAATTGTTTTTTTGGGAGAATAGCCTGATGTTTCATGCTGAGACGCACTTATTTTGGCATTATATATAATTTTATGAGGAAATCTTGATAGACTTCCCCCTAGTTTTATTAATAGTTGCGTTAGTTTTTTTTCATTTGCAATGCTATAAATAGATTGTCTAACATTCCAAACTAGAGGCACTTTTTTCTTTTGAAACATATTTGCTATGAATGCAGCAAAGTTACCATGATACATCCAGCCCTGGATCATATCAGGCTTGTTCTCACTAATAATGTTGTTTAACTTTTTTATTGCCTTATGGAATGATACCCCTTTTTTTAAGTCCAATGTATAAACAGGGTACCCTAATTTCTCTATTTCGTCACCCAGCGTGCCTTTATCAATCAAAGATATTACTAGGTGATCAGAGTTACCATCCTTCATTGCAGCAAGCAGTTTGTATAGCATTGTTTCTGCTCCACCTGTTGATAGGCCTGTAATAATATGAACCACTTTATAACTCAAGGACTACACTTCCTTAACTATGATCAAATACCTTTGTATATTCGGCGATAATTTTAGTCACACCAAAATGTTCTGCTAGTCGGTTGACGATATCTTCTTGCGGTTTCGAAAACCACTCTTCTTCCCAGCTTAAATTATTTACAAAACGATTTTCTTGCCCCGTTAATTCGAATATCTCTCTTGTCCCTCCTGGATGGACTAAACTAACGGATGGACATTTACATGCAATTGCTTCTAGGAGGACATTTGGTAAGCCCTCGTAATATGATGAAATAATGAATAAGTCTGCATATTTTAACCAGACATATGGGTTTTCCTGAAAGCCTATAAATTGGACTGATTCTTGTATACCCATACTACGGCATTTTTCTTTTAATTGTTGTTCCTTTGGCCCCATTCCTAAAAAAAACAATTTGCTGTTTGGTTTCTTTTCAAGCAAATTTGGGAACGCTTCAATAATGCGCTCATATCCCTTTTCCTGACTTAACCTGCCGATCGCAATAATATTCACATTTTCTTCTTTCATTGGAGAGGGCCTAGGGTCCTGATTACTTTTTGCCTCTATAACCGTAATATCAACAGGATTATAGATAATGTGCATCTTTTTAGATGGGACATTAAAATTGCTCATTAAATCGTCTCTCATAAATTGAGATTGACAAATAATAAGATCCGCATTTTTATAAAAATATTTATATAATAAAGCCCATATTTTTGGGAATTTATTTGCTAATATATTTCTGGATACAATACTTCCTTCTCTAACGACCAATTTGGACTTTTTAGGAAATAAAAATTTTAGTAGGATTAGAGCAAGGTTTAAGTGACCTAATGTAGAAAAGATTACATCTGGTTTGACCTTCCAAATGGTTGATAATAGTGGATATACAGCACTTCGAACTCGTTGCACATTCAAATTAATAATCTCTATATCGTTTGGTATTTCTTTGAGGTATGTCCCCTCTTTCACTAATAATACCAGCTTCATGTCGAATTTCTCTCTGCTAAGTCTCTTCAATAAAGTCACGATCACTCGCTCTGCTCCACCACCGGACAATGATGGAATAATAAATAAAAGTTTTTTCTTCATAACTATAATAATCCCCTATAATAAATAGAAAAATTAATGATTACGTAACAAAATATCTTTTTAGCCACGGACAATTTTGTTTTATTGCTTTTTAGCTGCTTTACATACGACTTTCTCCCAAGTCTTCATAACCTCATCTAGGTCAAATTTTCTGACTGCTTCCTTTGCATTAGCAGCCAACATTTGTCTTGTTTGCTTATTGCCCATTAATTCTTTGAGTGCATCTGCTAACGAGTCTATATTTTCATTTTCAACTAATATGCCACTTTTTCCATTGTCGATGATATCACTCGGACCACTTAGACAATTCGTTGAAATCGCAGGTAATCCGCAGGCCATGGCTTCTAGTAAAGCATTTGGAAAACCTTCATATCTAGATGCCATCACAAATAAATCTGATTCTAAAAGGTATTGCTCCGGATTATGGACCCGTCCAATAAACCTAACTCTTTTTTCTACTCCTAAGTCTTTCGCAAGTTGCTCCAGGTTCTTTCTCTCAGGTCCTTCACCGACTATATTTAATGTCCAGTCCATAAATGTTTGACTACACTTGGCAAATGCTTTTAATAAGAGATCATACCCTTTTTCCCTTGATAATCTACCAAGAGCAATTAATACTTTTTCACTTTCTGCTGCTTTTTTATTACCTTGGTTAATTATAGAAACAGGGTTTGGTATGGTTGTCACTTTTTCTTGAGAGATAAATTGCTCAGCCCACGTTTTTACACTATTCGTTTGGACAATCACTTGCTTAGCACTAGGGTATAACCATCTGCGCAGCCTATCATAAACTTTTCCGACATCTTGCTTTCGAGGGTCTGATCGCTCGGAAACTATAATAGGAATAGATACCCCTTTCGTTGCCAGCAATACTAAAACATTTGTTTTGTCCATAAAACTAATGACAACGTCTGGCTTACTGCGCATAATAGCCGTACGTACCTTCATAATTCTTTGAAGATTGGTTGAGATGGATTTAACTATATTAGTAGGTTCTTCAGTAATCACACCTAGTGCAATTCTTTTGATTTTATCACTAAGCTTATAAAAATCGCTACTTGTAGTATCTAATGTTATAAATGTTATCTCCCAACCTTTTTCTACCCAATAATTAGCCATCGTTGACATAACCCGTTCTGCCCCGCCAGATGATAAAGATGAAATAACCATTGTGACCCTCATAAATCCTCCATAATTTTAATTAGTATATATAGGATTAATATTTATTATGCATCTAAAACACCTCGTAAGCAGCTATGATACTTATTTTATGAGGAAGGGAACATCCATGCTAAATAAGTTAGTCGTCTTTTACTACGATGTTTTTTTTACGCAAAAATATATATTCTCTCCTGAGCCATGTATACCAAGGTTAGATAGAATACTTTTTATCATTGCTACCGTCTTTCCTTTATAATTTAAGCTTTCCCATGTTATAAAAGATTTTTCAATAATCTTTTCGACTGTAAACGTTTTTGACAAAAGTTTATCCAATGAGACAGGGGTAAATGACTGAACATGACCCCATCTATGGAATTTGTTTGCACAACATGGACATATAACTTCTTGTGCTTTTAAATCCTCCCTAGACGGAACCGTTCCAATAAAATTACCATCTTCTTTTAAAACACGTTTCACCTCTTTTAAAGAGTCACTTATTATCTCATCAGTTAAATGCTCTATCACTTCGGACATTACAACATAGTCAAAAGTATTATCAGGGAAAGGAATTTCTTGACTATACCCCACCTTAGCCTTATTCTCATCTATGTTTAACCTGTCCCTTAAATTAGTTATGGCACTTTTATCAGGATCAAGACTATAAATATCTATACCTTCCTTTATAGCCATTATTTCAAATATTCCCCCGCCAACGCCAATATTCAAAACCTTTGAGTTAGGTTTAATATTTTTTAATAAATAAGAAAGTCTCCCTTTGCTACCTTCAAAACTTTCTATTGCTTCATTTTGATAATATTCCCATATCTTTTCTTGTTCCATTCTTTCCTCCAAATAAATATACCTAATGTTTTTAATAAGGTAGAGTAAGTACACAGAATTTTTTATGCATAGTTTAAATTTAACATTTCATTATTTTTAGAAAATAATTTACCAGTGTAAATAAAAATTATTCATTTAACTTATATTTTTCCTTTTTTATATAATGTACCAACATTATATATAAGAAAATTGACGAGAATATATAAACTATAGAGGTAGAAAGGGCGATACCTGCCACCCCAATTAATTTAATAAATATATAATTGAAAACAATATTGCATACTAGTGATATTAATGTTGACCACATTAATATTCGATTTAATAATAACGCTGACAACAATCTCACAAACAATATTCCTAATAAATAAAAGGGAGTTTGGATTAAATATAGTGCTTGTACCTTTGCAACCTGTATCGTTACTGTTTCAGTAAAGGCACCTCTTTCAAATAAAAGTCTAACAACATCCTCCGAAATAAAAATTAATAATAAAACTAAAGGTACAGTTGTTGCAATAATTAATATTGAATAAAACCTTACTGTATTGTTAATTTCGGACCATTTCTTTTTAGAAACCAAGTTAGAAAAGTAAGGTAATACAGCATTGCCAAGTGCTAAGGAACTTATACTTAATATTAAGGTAGCTACTTTATTTCCATAATTCAACACAGATACGCTACCTGACTTAAGCATAGCTGCCATTGATTGATCGACCAAGAAAGTACCACTCATTAGAAATGATCCTACAACCATCGGTACATATTGCTTTATTACTTGATCCATTCCTGGAACATTTTTGTTCCATTTTATATAAATTTTAATTCCTTTTTTCACTAACACCCAGGCTAATATAAGTAATTCAATTATCATCCCTAAGATAGTACCTATTACTAAGGCGTAAATACTAAGTAATCCTCCATTTGTTAGTAATAAAATAATGATAACAAGCGGTGTAACTACCGGCACTATTGATGTTATTGCAAATCTTTCACTAGAATTTAAAGTGGCAGAAAATATTGTAGTAACACCGCTTAATATTATACTAGGTAATAAAAAATAAAATAACGATTTCGTCAATTCATATTTTTCATAATCAAAGCCTAATGCTAAATATCTTAATGAATAAGGACCAATTGTTACTAATATTAACGATAATAATAACAAAAGAGCTGTGCTAAAAATAACGACATTATTAAATAGCTTGTTTGCAACCTCTTCTCCCTCATTTTCTCTAATTTTTATAAAAGTTGGGATAAACGCTGCATTAAATGAGCCCGCTACTACACTAATAATAAAAGTAGGGAGGAGTGTTGCAATTAAAAAAGCATCCAAATAGTCACTTGCACCCATTTGATGGGCAATTACCAAATCTTTAATTGTAGCAAATAGTTTTACTAATATCGTAAAAATGGCTATTGTCATTCCAGCTGAAAAAATACGACGATTAATTGACCTATCTTTGTTTTTATTCATTTCTAGGTTGTTAATTATCTTATTGTAGTAATTCTTCATTTTTATTTCCTTATACTTCTGATTATTTTGTTAAACATGATAAAACTAAAAAACAATAGCTCCGACATCATATATGGCTAGAACTAATGATACTAATACAAACTACTTAAGGTTCTCCTTGTACCATTCAATCGCAGCTTTTATCCCCCGTTCAAAGCTCCATTCCGGATTATAGCCAAGCAGCTCTTTCGCTTTACTAATGTCAGCGTTGCTGTGTTTAATATCACCTTTACGCTCAGGTCCAAAAATCGGTTGAATATCTTTTCCTAATGCCGAACATAACTCATGATAAATATCGATTAAATATTCTCTACCACCATAGGCAATATTATAAGCTTGTCCTGCGGCTTCCTTAGGTGCTTTACATGCCTTCAAGTTCGCTTCAATTACATTCTCAATGTAGGTAAAGTCTCGGCTTTGCTTTCCATCACCATTAATGGTTGGTGTTTCATCATTAAGCAGTTGTTTAATAAATTTTGGGATGACCGCTGCGTAAACACCGTTAGGATCCTGTCTTCTACCAAAGACATTAAAATAACGTAGCCCATACGTATCAAGGTCATAAAGTTTCGAATAAAGTTTCCCATACTCTTCATTCACCATCTTCGTAAGGGCATAGGGAGAAAGTAGATTTCCTTCTCTTCCTTCTTGCTTAGGTAAGTTAGGTTCATCACCGTATACGGATGAGCTAGATGCATAGACAAATTTCTTCACGTTATTTTGTCTAGCAGCTTCCATCATATTTAATGTACCTTTTATATTAATTTCTTCATATAGCAGTGGCATTTCAATACTTCTCGGTACACTTCCCCATGCAGCTTGATGTGAAACATAATCGATCCCTTCGCAAACACTCATACATGTGTCAAGGTCACGAATATCCCCTTCAAAGAATTCATAATTAGGATGATTCATAAATTGTTCTACATTTAGTTTATGACCTGTAGAAATGTTATCTAATCCTCTCACTTGATAGCCTAATTTAAGAATAGCCTCAACTAAATTAGAACCAATAAATCCTGCTGCACCGGTTACTAAGAACTTAGTACCCTCTTCAAACTTTAAATTCTCATACCCCATTTTATAGCCTCCAATATGCATAGCCCATGTTTTCTGCATCGTTTCGATTAAACAACCCTTTTAAGTCAATCAAAACACTGTCTTTACCAACAAATTCCGCGCCTTGCTCAGATGCTGCTGCCACTTCATTCATTGCTTCAAAATCGAAATGTGTTGATCGATACATTCCTTTTATATCTTCTAAGCTGATCGCTTTAAATTCCTCATGTGGAACAGCGAAGATAACTGCATCCATGTCTTTAATTTCTTCGACATTGCTAGGATTTATTCTATACTCTCGCCATAAATCTTCTTTATCTGCGACAGGATCCACGACTTTCACTTCTACGCCGTATTCCTCTAATTCCTTAATTACATCTACTACTTTTGTATTTCGAACATCCGGACAGTTTTCTTTAAAGGTAACTCCAAAGATCGCCACTCTTGAGCCATTGATTTGCTTATTTGTCTTGATCATTTTCTTAACCGTACTTTCAGCCACATACTTACCCATATCATCATTGATCTTTCTTCCTGACAGAATAATCTGTGAGTGGTAACCCATTTGTTCTGCTTTATATGTTAAATAATATGGATCCACCCCAATACAGTGACCACCTACAAGTCCAGGGAAAAACTTTAGGAAGTTCCATTTTGTTCCCGCCGCTTCTAACACAGCTTTAGTGTCGATCCCCATTTTATTAAAAATGATCGATAGCTCGTTCATAAAAGCAATATTAATGTCACGTTGGGCATTTTCAATAACCTTAGCTGCTTCAGCTACTTTAATGCTTTCAGCTCTATACACTCCGGCATCTACTACTAATTCATACACCTTCGCAATAATATCTAATGTCTCTTCATCCATACCAGAAACTACTTTAATAATCGTTTCTAGCCTATGTTCTTGATCCCCAGGGTTTATTCTTTCAGGAGAATATCCAACCTTAAAATCAATACCACATTTTAAGCCAGATTCTTCTTCCAAAATAGGTACACATATATCTTCCGTCACACCTGGATAAACTGTTGATTCAAAAACAACGATCGAGCCTTTCGTTAAGTTTCGACCTAGCGTACGGCTTGCTGATTCAACCGGTGTTAAATCAGGTGTACGATCTTCCTTTACAGGTGTAGGGACTGCTACTATATGGAATTTCGCTTCCTTCAATCTTGATTCATCTGAAGTAAAGTCAACCGTTGTATTCTTGATTACATCATTACCTACCTCTTTTGTAGGGTCTATACCGCTTTTATATAGATCAATTTTTTCTTTATTTACATCAAATCCAATTACATCCACTTTTTTAGCAAATGCAACAGCGATTGGCATTCCTACATAGCCAAGTCCTACTAGTGATACTTTTTCTTCTTTAGTAACGATCTTTTCAAATAAATTCATTCGTATGATTCCTCCTACAAATAGGGACTATGAATGTCCAGATTTTAAAAAAGCAAGCAGGTGAAACGTTTTAATTATTATTTTATATTTAGGCTCTTTGCGTTCCTTCACTTTCATTTACATGCCATAGTATTATGGCGCGATCATCTTGAAACTGTTCTTCTTTAATTTGCTCAAATTCCTTTTCATCAATAACTAAAGTCTTTATTTTCCGGTGAATCAGTGATTCAGATCTTTCAACTAACGCTTGTAAATACTCATGATCTACTTCACCTACAATGACTAAATCAATCACACCTGAATCAACACCGATCGCATAATCTCCCGTAATTAGGGCAAGCTCTATATTACCCAGTTTTTTTATTACGCCCTCAATTACTTGATCTATACCAAGAAACTTTTTAACGATACTATGAAGTTCTGCATATAAAATATGTTTTTGATTGGCTTGATAAAATTTTATTCTACCATCGGTTTTAGACTCTAAAAGGTCCGCTTTTGCCAAGCGATTTAACTCAACCCGAATGGCATTGGTCGATTCACCAAATTCCTCAGCAAGACCTCGAAGGTAACCTTGGGTATTTGGATTCAGAAAAAACTTTAACAATAATTTTATTCTTGTCTTTGAAGTTATTAAACTATCTAACAAACTAGCCACTCCTTATTATGATGCCTAGAACTTTAGAAATGGGTATTGTTAACTTATTAATCAGACATCTACAAATGACTTTTACGAGTAATATTTTTACTCAATTCATCTAAAATGTCAATATACTGGAATATATTACTCTGCTAATCTAAATAAATAAAAAAATTGGTAATCTTAAAGGTTACCAATTTTTTAAAAAAGATATATCAGTTTCTAATTTATTTTTTTGTACTAGCAATCTCATTAAATCCAAATAGCTGTATTAATTCATCTCTACTAGTATCGTCTTCCTCTACTCCTTTTGCCTGCTCAAGTTGTAGAACAACACGAATGGTTTGCAGTAATATTTTTATGTCTAAAGCAAAAGAGTAGTTGCGAATATACATTAAATCAAATCTCAGTTTATCTTCAACTGTTGTACTATACTTAGCCATTACTTGGGCCAGTCCAGTAATTCCAGGTTTAACTGTCATACGATATTTATAATTAGGCATATCTTCTTCAAATTTTCTAATAAAGTAATCACGTTCAGGTCGTGGACCTACAAGACTCATCTCACCTTTAAGAACATTGATGATTTGTGGTAACTCGTCTAATCTAGTTGCCCGAATAAAATGACCAATCGGGGTGATTCTAGGGTCCTTATCCGTTGCCAACACTGGGCCAGTCTGTTTCTCAGCATCATTTATCATACTACGAAACTTGTAAACATTATAACTAGTACCATTTCTTCCAACACGCTCTTGTTTGAAGATAGCAGGTCCTTTTGAAGTTAATGGTATTAGTATCGTTAACAGTAGCATGATTGGGCTTGTCACTATTAATATTAACAGAGACACTATTAAATCGAACGTTCTTTTTACGAAGCGCTGACCCGCCGATAACATCGGCGGTCTAATCGATAATACAAGCATATCATCAATTTGCTGCGGCTCTGCGTCTAATAAAAACAGCTCGAACAATTCAGGGACAAGAATAACTTCAATACCATAATATGAGCAGTAACTAATGATTTCACCTTTGTCACTTTCTTTTAAATTAGGGCTAATCAGAATAGCATCAATTTCAGCTAATTTATCTTTCATATTTTTACGATCAGCAATGGGTAAAAACCCTTTTACATTAAACCAACCATTCGTATGTTTTAAAAATTTGTTCGCTAGCTTAAGTCCACTATTTAAATCTTCGGCAATGATCAAAATATCTTTACTGCCGTACAATTTCTTGGAAACACTCCAAATAAGTGATCTAGCCATCACAATACCTGCAAGCTGTAGAAGAAATGAAATAAATACAACACTGCGTGCAAAAATAAAGCTAGGATAAAAATATGTTAAAGCCATAGAGAAGATCAAAACAAATAATAATGATAACATAATGGAATAAACTAAATTATGATAGCTTTTGCGCTGCCAATTGGTATATAAATCAAACATATAAAACGTAACAAATGAAAGACCACTAATCCATGGTAACAACTGTGTATATGAATAAATGGAGCTTTCAATACCAGAGAAATATATTCTAATATTAAAGGCAAAATAAAAACCTAAATTTATGATCATTAAATCCATTAAACCAATTATGACCGTTGAAAATTTCGTTCTTGAATTAGTACGCATAATAAGCAGCACTCCTTAACATACTTAAATTCCTTGCCTATTATACCATATTTACTATCGTACAGGGATGTAAAATATTAGTTAAAATAGAACTTTAGACTTATTTTATATGATATGAAAGCTTCGTTTTCACTCTCTTAATACCCATTTGGGTTATAATGCTGCCACCGCCATGCATCCAGGCACATTTCTGTGATCCCTCGCTGTGAAGTCCAGCCTAGTTCGTATTTCGCTTTCGTAACATCCGCATAACAAGTCGCGATATCTCCAGGACGACGTGCAACGATTTTATACGGAACTTTTTTTCCCGAGACTTCTTCAAATGCTTTTACTAATTGTAAAACACTATAGCCGCTACCCGTTCCAAGATTGTACGTAAAAACACCTGTTTCATACAATAGCTTTTCAAGTGACTTTAAATGACCTTCAGACAGGTCGACAACATGAATATAATCTCTTACACCTGTTCCATCCACTGTTGGATAATTATCTCCAAAAACTTTAAGATAGTCTAACTTACCGATCGCAACTTGTGTAATATATGGCATTAAGTTATTCGGTATACCATTTGGATTTTCACCAATTAAGCCACTTTCATGGGCCCCAATTGGGTTAAAATATCGTAATATTGAAATACTCCATTTATTATTGGAAACATAAAGATCACGTAAAATTTCTTCAATCATTAACTTTGAACGACCATATGGATTGGTTGCTCTAATTGGTGATTCTTCTGTAATTGGCACAGATTCAGGTGTACCATAGACTGTTGCCGATGAGCTAAAAACCATTTTACGAACATTGTGCTTTTCCATTACTTCACATAGTACCAATGTACCAGTCATATTATTATGATAATAATGAAGGGGCATTTGCACAGATTCACCTACAGCTTTTAAACCAGCAAAATGAATAACTGCATCTGGTTGATGTTTTGCAAACACGGAATCCAATTCAACCTTATCTAATAAGTTAACCTCGTAGAACTTTACATCTTTCCCAGTAATGCTCTTTATGCGGTCTAAAACCTTTCTATTGCTATTTGATAGATTATCCACAATTACGATATCATAGCCAGCTTCTACTAACTGGACACATGTATGACTGCCTATATAACCCGTACCACCTGTGACAAGGATCTTCATTACAGCACACTCCTTGAAAACTATACTTTACTAACAACTGATGATAGCGTTTGAAAAAATTCAATCCAAAAACTTTCTATAAATGGAATCCACTTCTTGGATCACATCGTCTAAACTATAACGTTTTACTTTTTCTCGAGCATGTTGTCCCATCTTTTCCCTTAACTCTGGATGTTCAATGAGTTGTAGGAGGCATTTTACTAACTGTTCATTATCCCCTATTTCTACGACGAAACCGTTCATACCATGTTCAATTAAATCACGTGAACCACGGACATTTGTTACAACAGCTGGTTTACCTGTGGCCATTGCTTCCATCATACTTTTAGGCAGACCTTCACGCAGTGATAATAATGTGACAATGTCACTGGATTGTAGAATATTCGAAACATCGCTTCTAAAACCTAGAAAGTGTATATTATTTAGTCTATTTTCATGAACAAAGTTTTTTAGGAATTCTTCATCACTACCATTACCAACTAGTATAAAATGTGTATGAGGCTGCTTAGCTAATATAGCTCTCCAGTTGTTTAATAAGAACAAATGATTCTTATTTTTATTTAGCTCCGCTACACATGTGATAATGACATCTGTATCAGGTATAGATAATTCTTGCCTTAGCTGCATTGCAGTTTTACTGGTAAATATTTCTGTATCTACCCCAACACCATGTGTTAGAAAAACGGTCTGACCTTCTTTTAACCCCATTTTTTTAGCTGCGGTTAAATCTTCCTCGTTGATCACGATTAAGCCATTTGTCCATCTAACTGCGATTTTTTCCATGGTGTAATAGATCAGGTTGGTAATAAGCTTTCCTCCTTTATAAAAATGGAACCCGTGTGCTGTATAGAGAATGATTGGCTGCTTATATCGTTTCCCCATAAGCCTAACTAAAAATGCTGCAATGGGAGTATGTACATGAATTAGGTCAAAGTAATGCTGGCTGAAATACTGTTTCATCATACTAATGGACTTTAATATTTGAACAATATTAAAAGGAGACCTAGGAAAAGGAATATCCAAGCAAATAACTCCTAATTCTTCGATCTCTTCTTTTCTTCCGTGATCCGGATTCGCTATAGCATGTATTTTATATCCCTGTTGTTGAAGTAGTTTCATAAATGGTTTATGAAAATTAGCTAAGTGCGTATAGACTGTTGCAGCAAATAAGATTTTTTTCATTTTGTTAACCACACTTTTACATATAATTAAAGTTTTCATTGAAATTCGTTTATATACAATAAATGTAGAGTTATTAGGAAATAACTCTACATTTATTGTACTCATCAAAAAACATTGTAACCAACGTTTACTATTTAATTTTATACTACTTTTAACTATTGTTTTCGGTTTGTTCTTCCATATTTGTTGTTACAGATATCAACACACCCAAAAGTATCCAAATAATCACAGAAATACCAATGACAGAATCATTAAATAACCCTTGAATTAGGTAAGCAACAAGCGCTACCGCTATACTATACACAATACTTATTTGTTTAGTATCCATTGTTTTTCTATGTTTTATGAAAAACTTTATTAGATGTACAAAAAGCACTATTATAAAAGCTAAAAATGCTAGTAATGTCAACAACCCTGAACCATATAATAGACCTATAAAAATATTATGGGGTTTATCCACTATTACTGAATGTGTACTAAGATTTGCTATCTTTTCTGGATCTTCCTGCGGAAAGATAAAAGGTAGTGTATCTAATCCATATCCTAATAAAGGTTTATCTTTTACTAATTCAACGGTTTTTTCCCAGATGTATACACGACCTGTACCTGCTCCCCAAGCTGGTTCAGGTAATTCTTCCAATGCATAACCACTTTCCGATTGAATTTCATCATTTGAAACGATAGATTTTCCTTGTTCAGTATTGCTATCCGTGTGGATCGTATTTTCACTTTCTGCAGGGATAAAAAAACCAAGCGTTTCATTCCAAATTGCAGGATTATAAAAGTACATCCCACAATAAATAATAATCATTCCGACAAAGAAAAATAGTACTTTCACTGGTTTCTTTATACTATTTTTAAATAGGAGTAATGCAAGAATTAATGTAATTGGAAATGTTGCTATTAATGTTAAAAAGCCGCTTGTAGAAAAGCTTGTAATGACTAACACAAACCCTAACAGAGCAAAAATATAATATATAAAGCTAGCCAAGAATCGGCTTTCAAATAAGCCTAGGTAAAAGAATAAAACAGTTATGATTGCTCCAACACCACTGACATAGTTCGGGTTTGATAAGGTCGATAATATTTTTGAATCACTGTTCATGTTTGCACCTTCAATAGATGAAAACAGAAAATCCTGAACCCATTTAAAATCTAAGATATTAACGCCGAAGAAATCAAGTAGAATTAAGGTTGTATTGATCAATATAAATGGAATTAGCATATAAAAGAGCCACTTCATTTTGTCTTTATTAAAGACTATATTTGCAGCAATAAATGCTAAAATAATATAACAAAGATAGGTTATTGCCCCTTCATATCTTGTATACATTCCATGAAGAGCAATCGTTTTATATGGGGAGAATAACAATGATAGTAAAATAAAAACAGCTAATACCCCGAATATGATGTTAAACATTGTGGGTTTCAATTGATTATTAAGAAATAATAATTTATATAGAAAGATTAATACGGTTCCTATCGTGAAGATAACTAATGAAACATACTTATAGAAGTCGAAAAGATTATATTTTTCTCCAGTTTGAAGTGATGCTGCTAAATCAATTTCAGGACTTATAAATAATCGAACACTTGAAAACATGATGATCGGTACTACTAATAATATAATGCCAAACATTATAAAAAGTAATTTATCAACTTTACTAGATTCGAAAGAATCTTCTTTCGTATCTCGATCTAACTTTATGCTATATGATTTGTCGTATGACTTGTATCGTTTCTGATAATACATCCTTTTTAAACCTCCTTCTTTAAATACTATTTAGAACCTTAGTAATTTCATTTGCTTCTTTTTCTTGTCCAAACTCAGTGAATAATTCTCTTGCTTTTAACAAATACGCCTTGCCCTTTTCCTTCTCATTTAGCTGCAAAAGAGTTTTACCATATTCAGAGCAATAATCTGGATCTAGTTGAAAAAAAGGAAACTTTTCAATCGCTTCTTCATACAAACGAGCTGCTTCTTGATAATCATCTAACATAACATACGCTTTAGCCAATGAATAGCTAATAGTATAGTTATCTGGATACTTATCGTATAACTGTGTCAGCATGTTTTTACTTCTTTCATAGTCTTCCTCACTTAATAAATTAAGGGCCGTACTGTAAGTCTTAAAATCATCTAAAAACACTTCGTTTTGGTTTTTAGCTTGTGTATTACTGATTATAATAATGAGGATAATAAAACCGATCATTGCAAAGAAAATATAATTTACTAAACTATTTCTCATACTCCTACTCCTTTAATATTAATTCCAAATAGAGAACAACATTAAATGCACGAACCTCTAAATTTTAATTTATTTATACTATTAAATCAAGTGTTTACATACTAACAGATTGCCAATAATCTCCATAAACGCAGAAAAGAACCTCATATAGAGGTTCTTTTCATTATTATCTAAGTGTTAACTTAAATTATTTTACTGTTACTGTTTGATCAGCTTCGTTCCAGTCAACGTTTGCACCTAAAGCTTGACCTACAAAACGAACAGGAAGAACTGTACGGCCTTCTTTAACTTGTGCAGCAGCATCCATAGAGATTGATGCACCGTTAACTTTTAATGCCTTGCTACCAGCAGTAAGTTGAACTACACGGTCGCCTTTCATAATTGTAGCAGTTTGAGTTGCTTGATCCCAAGTGATGAAATCTGCACCTACAGCTTCAGCTACATAACGGATTGGCATGTAAGAACGTCCACCTTCGATGAATGGAGCAACATCCATAGTCTTTTCAACGCCATTAGCAACATAAGTTGTAGCGCCAACTGTGAATACTACTTCACCAGCAAGACCTTTACCTTCAGCTGGAGTTGCAACGCGAGCGATAACAACTTTAGCAGCTGTGTCATCATTAGCAGTGAAGTCTGCAGTATTGTTTACAAGATCTCCACCTTTGATTGATAACTCGATGTTTCCTTCTGGAACATCACGGTAAACGCGTAGGCTTACGTCTTTAACTGTGATTTTGCTAGCTTTAATAGATTGTGCATCAACATCGAATGTTACTGTGCTCTTATCAGAACCCCAGTTTACATCGTCAAGGTCTAAGTCGCCATCAACTTCAAGAGTAGGAAGTTTTTCGAAGTGTACGCCTTCTGGTAATACTAATTGAACTGTACCAGATGTTGTGTTTAAGAAAGCTTCTTTAACAGACTCTGTGATTTCGATGTCAGCAACTTTTTGTGCTCCAAGACCGATGATAACATCATTAGCCTTTTCAACTGTTGCAGTTACAGCAGGCTTAGCTTCAGCAATCTTAACTTCGCCTTCAACACCTGCAGTACCAGAGATCTTAGCGATAACATCGCCAGTGAATCCAGCTTTTGCAGATACTTTCAATCCTTTGATCTTAAGTTCAGCAGCTTTTGAAGATTGACCACTAACTGTTAAAGTTAACTTGTCTTTAGCTGAAGAAATTGAAGTATTTCCATTTAATGTTACACCGTTATCAGTGATTGTGTTAGTGTCAACATCAGTAAATTTAACGCCGTCTGGTAATTCGATAACTACTGTTCTACCAGCAACTAATGATTCTTTAATTGATTCTTTAATAGTAATATCGTTTACTTTTTGATCAGTTTGACCAGAAACTACAACTTTTTCATCATCTTTAGCTGAGATAGTTGTTCCAAATTGACCGTAAGTTCCAACTTTAATTTCAGATACACCGATATCAAAACCTTCTGCATCGATATCAGCAATGATTTCGCCGTTTTTAGCTAGATCTTGATCATCTACTAAGAAACGTAAGTTTGAGATTTCGAAGTTTGAAGATACAGTTGTATCAGTTGTGAATTCAATTTTTAATACTCGCTCATCACTTTCAGGAGTTACAGTGAATTGACTAGTTGTGAAAGTATCACCATAGACTTTGCTGAAACCAATGCTTGAATTTGATGCTGTAGTCCACTTGTAACCAGCTGGTAATTTAACTTTAACATAGTCGCCAGCCTTGATAGATTTTAAAGAATCTTCTTTGAAACCTAATTTGAATTCAAATGTGCTGTTGTGTGTATCTAATGATCCTGAAGTTACAGTAACTTTATCTTCATCTTCACCAAATACGTTAGCAACAGTTACATCGCCTGTTGGAAGACCACTGTTAGGTGATGCTGATAATTTAACTTTATATTCACCAGATGCTACATCTGTCATATCTAGATTTTTAAGTTCAACATATAATACAGCTTCGCTTGTATAAGCTACATCTGTGTTGAATTGAATTTTAACTTTCTTTTCTTCTGCACTTACAGAAACATCTGTAGATGCTGTGAATGTTGAATCTTCGTTAAGTTGAAGGTCAACAGTTGGTTGTGTAGTTACTCCAGATGGAGATTGAGTAGTACCTACTGTACCTACGTTAGCAGCACCAACTGTACTGAATCCTGCGATCTTAGCGTCACCTAAATCTAAGATTAATGTTTCACCAGATGTTCTAGCTCCACCAGGAACAACGATCTTAACTACACCAGTAGTTTGAGCAGTTGTAGCCTTTACTGTTGGAACTGTTAAAGATGAGATTGATGCTGTGCTAGCTGCTGCGTCAACTGAAGATACTGCTACAGGAGCAACTACACCAGCTAATAATGCTGCAGAAGTAGTGATTTTTAAACCTTTATTCATGTTTCTTTTCCTCCCTATGATTGGTTAAAATTTTTATATTTTCACTAAACCAAATTGGCAAATTCATCACGTGCGATATATACTATTAAAATAATAGAATTGCCGCACTTGGGTTAGTAAAATCCAAGATTATAAGTTACATTGTGTAGTATATTACCGAATACTGTAATTGTCAACCAAATCTTCTATTGTTATTATAGAAGTTTTATAGATTCCTTACAATTTATTACCGGTCACTCACTCAATAACTTATCGTGTACCTCGTTGGTACATTCATATTATAGGCTGAATGGACCACAGGAAGCAACAAATTTCTGCACTGTTACACAATTGTAATAATGAAAGAAAACTTTTCTTATGTTACCAAAATGGTTTTTTGGTATTTTAATATCTATTACATTCGATACTATGTATCTCTTATTCAGTTGTTCATCTGGAAATCTGCTGGTAGATTCACTTCTATGAGTTATGAAATAATAGTAGTTCACTCACAATATCTATATATAGTTACGACTGATTTAATTTATGCACTTAAATTCACTACATTTAATTACAATTATGTTACATAAAAAAGGGAGATCTACAAATACAAAAGGTATCTATTTTATATTTACTTCGCTTTAACAATAATTTTTTTGCATTAATTAACGTATTTTATTATTAATGCAATAGTATTCAAAGGGTTTTAGTATGAGTATTCCCCTAATTCCTGAAAACGTCGTTCTATATTAAAGAAACAATCTTCTTCATTAAAATAGTTTTTTATTCCACGCATTAAAAATCCTCTCTGTATAATTAGGACTTAAATGGATAACCATAATCATGAATTTATTCATTAAATGTTATCACCACAAAATTCATCTGCACAACCTATTTTCCTGCTTCAACTCTAACATTATTCATACTTGATTCCTTTTTAAAAAATATATGTTTCTTCTATAATAATGTAGAGGTGAACAATATACTCATTAAAACAGACTCCCCTTAGGGAGCCCGCTTTTCATTTATTATGCTTGAATATTACTTCTACGATTACGTCTTACCATCCATAGAGCAGCAAAAGCCACTACCAATAACACAATCCATACAGGATTATATGTTAAGTATACTGCTGCAATTACTGGAGTAAGAGCAACTCGCGTAACAGTCTTTAAGGTGTCACTATCCGCTATTACATTTGCGACCTTTGGTGAATGGCTATAATAGAATTTAACAAACGTTTCCCCTGCAGTCGATTGTAATAGTACATCATCACGGAAATTACGCAGCAATGTAACCGATGGTTCAAATTTTGAACCAAAAGATGCTGTTGCAATGAAACATTCATCCACTAATACCTCAAATGAATTTTCAGCTAACTTTTCCTTAGCTGCATTAAGAAGCTCTACCTTGTACGCTCCGGCAACAAGATTGCTTGATACAGGTATTTCAAATGATCCATCTTGATTAACATTTCCATTTCCTAACGAGCTATTCCCTTGCTTTAGCTGAACTGATAATCCTGTAGGTAACGCAGCCAATCCTTCAACCTGAATAAGCCCTGAAACTTTAGAATCCGTTGCAACTACTGGAACAACTGTAATAGTATATGTCACTTCCGGTGTTGCATCTGACACTACAATCATTGTCGGTTGACTTGCGTTGTTAGCAGCATCCGTTGCGGTTACAGCTAATTCTGTGCCTGCGTTTTGAGCTGGAATAGATACCGAATATGATTGAGCTGATGTAGCTGCACCTGTCCCAATTATTGTTCCATTCACACTAACTTTTACAGTTGAACCCGCTTCTGCGGTTCCAGTTACGACCGTATCATCGCTATCCACTGGATTTACAGTTGGTGGTGATGGTGGTGTTGTATCTCCTCCACTTGCAGATGGACCTGGAAAATTGACTACATAATTATCCTGATCATTTATGTTAACCGGCGCGGCATTCGATAGTGACCTTTGATTAACAATGAGTGATTTAAATTCAATTGCCACATCACCAGGTTCAGACATCTGAAAACGAATCGTGCCAATTTCGCCTGATTTGCCCCCTGGATATGGTGTTTTCGTTAACCGAGATCCACTTATTATTACTTGATAAACTGTATCCACTATTTGGCTACTTTGGATATCTCCACTCTCAAGATTCGCACCAATCGTAAAGGTACCATCCATATTCATCTTTGAATTTGAATTCACTTCTATTTGTGCTGCCGTAAATTCTCCAGCTAAATTATTGTATTTGAAGTTAAGTTCTAAAGTTTCTCCATCATTTTTACCGGTTATTGTTAGAATGTCGTTAATTGTCTTCTCTGTTACGACAATATCGTTCGCTGCACTTGCAGTGTGTACGATTGGACTACATATAAAAAACGCTAAAATAATGGCAAGGTACATTCTAATTGGTTTCATTTTTTTCCTCCCATTACAATTTGACAGAGAGCTTAAGCAACACTTAAGCTCTCTTATCCATTAGTTTACATTTGGGATCCCATCAAAGTGTGGTCTTTGAGTTTGGATATCCATTTCATTTGTGAGCCAGAACAGTACCGTCGTGTAATCTGTAACGTTTATATCGCCATCAAGATTTACGTCATAGAAATAGCGCAATTCATCTAACTCACCATAATCTATACTTCTGTCGATTACAGTAATACTTGGTATTTGATTTTGGATATCCATTTCATTTGTAAGCCAATAAAGAATCATTGACCCATCTGTAATATCGATATTTCCATCTCTATTCACATCATATACATAGTGGTTTTCAGGTATTGGAATAAGAGATTTAACCACCATACTTACATTCGAAACAGCAATCTGCGGCGTTTCAAGAGACTTTAAGGTAAATATCAATTTATTGAACCTTAAATCTATATTCTCAGTAGAAGCTGTATCGAATGTAATCGTACCAATCTTACCTGAAGTAGGTAATGGATTCGCCACTAATTCACTACCACCTACTAACAACGTATAAACATTATTGGAAACTTGATTTATTTGGATATCATCTTCAGTTAGACCTATGGCCTCGTTTAATATAATATCCGGATTGCTAAGCCCTGCATTTTGCGGTACAGGAATATCAATTTGAATACCAGATACATTGGCAGGTAATTCATTATACGTTATATCAAGTTTAACTTTACCACTCACATTTCTTCCATCAACAATAATCTTTCCGTTTGCAAATTCACCATTATTGCCAGTTTCTATTTCAGCTATCTTAACGGTAATAAATACTGGCTCACTTTCATTTTCGGCTGCGTCTGTTGCTGTTACTTCTAAGACTGTATCAGCATTTTGTGGTGTAATTGCTACTGAGAAGGCCCCATATTCATTTGCTGTTCCCGTTGCGATCACACTACCCGAAACGGTTACTTTTATTGTAGATTCAGCTTCTGCCATTCCCGTTACAACCGTATCATCGCTATCTACCGGATTGACTGTTGGTGCTGCTGGTGGTGTCGTATCCACCGGTGGATTTGCTTCTGTTACAGTTATCTTTGCTGGTTCACTTTCATTTCCTGTTGCATCTTTTGCAGTCACAGTGATCTCAGTTCCTGCAGCTTGTGGCATAATCGCAGCTGAATATGCGCCTGTTTCATCAGCAAAAGTAAATCCAATTACAAGACTATTAACCGTTACAACTAAAGTAGATTCAGGTTCTGATGTTCCGGTTACGACCGTATCATCGCTATCCACCGGATTAATCACTGGTACAGCTGGCGGTGTTGTATCTTCTGGCGGATTTACAATTGCTTCCGATACAGTTACGAATGCTGACTCACTTTCATTTCCTGCTGCATCTGTGGCCGTAATGATTAACTCTGTACCTGCAGCTTGCGGGTTAATTGCAACTGAAAACGCTCCTGTTACATCTGCGAAGTCATAGCCTATTTCATAACCCATAATACTTATTTTTATTGCTGCATTTGGTTCAGCTGTTCCCGTTACGACCGTATCATCGCTATCCACTGCATTTACCGTTGGCACTGCCGGCGGTGTATCATCTACAGGGTTTGTAGTCGATTCTGTAACTATTATCGTTGCAGGTTCACTTTCATTTCCCGCTGCATCTGTAGCCGTTATGGTTAGCTCTGTACCTGTAGCTTGCGCCGCTATCGCTGCTGAATAGACTCCAGTTCCATCGGTGATGTCATAGCCAATTTCATAGCCGTTTACAGTTATTTTTACTGCTGAACCTGGTTCTGCTGTTCCTGTTACAACCGTATCATCACTATCTACTGGATTGACTGTTGGTACTGCTGGCGGTGTTGTATCTGTAGGCATTCCACTCACCAACGAGATAACTAAATTCCCGCTCTTACTTGAATCTGTTATCGATGTAGCCATAAGTTCAAATGAACCTATACTCGCTGTATTAAGAACAGTCACTAAACCAGATGTATTATTCACGCTTACACCTTGAACAGGGTATGCAAGTGACCACTCTACTTGTTCACCTGACATAACGTTTCCATCTTGATCATAAACCGTTGCATTGTATTGTACTGCGTTACTTAATTGTGGCACGGTAATACTTATTGGACCATCCACAACTATGCTATTAACAATTGGTGAAGTAACTTGTTCTTTAATCGTAACTGTCTTAGTTGCATAAATCATTGGATGTGTGATTGATGTAGCTTTAATTGTTACGATGGAATTCGCTGCCGCCGTATTTTGAACTGTTAATGTTCCTGTCACTGAGTCAATTGAAATACCTTCAACCGTTTCCTCAATTGACCAGGTCACATCTTCATTCGTCATTTCATGTCCATATTGATCTAAGACACTTCCAATGAATTCATGGCTTGCTGAATCAGCTAAAGGCTTTAACACTTCATCCGGTCCATCAATATGAACGGAGTGTACAAATGGCCCAGTAGCTGCGCCGACATTCAATGTTATTGTAATTGGATTCGATAATGCTGTATTGCTAATTACTAAATAATATTGACCCTCCAATAGTGCAGGAATAATGATATTTAGCTTTTCATGGCCAAAATCATCAACTGTCACATTGGTTACTGGGACTACGTCAGGTACAACACTTCCAGTACTTGCATCTGTTAATGTTAATTCCCAGTTTCCTTGATCAAGGTTTACACCATTTAAATAAAAGCTATTTTCGATACTTGCCGGGTAACTTAGGGAGTATGGATAACCAAATACATTTAATGTTTCCGTAACATTCATGTAAAGCTCCGTCACTCCTTCCCCAGCAGAATCATAGATCCGCAGGAAATAACCTCCTGACAATATTGGTGAATCAGCTGTCATCTTAAACTGTAACAACTTTTCATTTCCATAGTTGCCATCTACTATAGCTGATTCTTGACTTGTTGCTATAATTTCATTAGAAAAATTAACTAATTCTGCATTAAAATCAGTTGAATTCATATTATAACCTTTTACCCATGCATAAAATGACGTGACATTCGCTTTATATGCAGGAGGTGTTACATGCTGTAAGATTGGACTATAGGTTCCTTTTAGTTTATATGGTAGGCTCTTTTCACCGTTTACATTCATAACAAGCTCATAATCGCCTTCTGGTAAACCTGTAGGAAAACTTGAGAAATTATAACGAATTTGAGTTAAATACGAATCAGAATACACGACGTTCCCTACTGCAGTAAATGTCGGTGTAGTGCTGCCCCTTTGATAAAGTTCTAAGGATACAGTGTCAGAACCACTTAAATTCTTAGCTCCTAAATAAAAACTAAACTCAGTTTCCCCCAATGGAAATTTATATAGATCTACCCATTCTATAAATGGTTCTCCAACCATTACTAAAGGAAGTGGGATTGTCGCTAATGTTTCGGCACCTGATAGGACTCTTATTTCAGGTTCGTACGTCCCTTTTGACAAATCAGTAGGGAAATTAAACGTAAAATACGATTGACCTGGATCACCGATACCACTAGTTACTCCATCGACAACGATCTCATCAGTTCCTGTAGCAGCATTTACAAAAGCAACCTCAAAGGTTGGTGAAGCTGTTGGAAGATTGTAAACATGAAACTCTGCTGGATAATAATCAGTGTCATATGAATCATAATTTAGCGGTAAAACATATGGATAGTTGCCAGCGTTAATAAGCTCTTCCACATAAATTCCCGCAGGACGGTAACGTAAATGATCATTCTGAAGCGTTAAATGTTGACCATCTAAATAAACCTCTACGAAATAATCGCCATGTTTCGCACCTTCAACACCTGTTACGGAAATAGACGTATCGGTAATTTCACCAATTGTTGCTGCATATCTACCCTGATCGTCATAACCGCTGCTTGTTCTTAAAGAAGGATTTTTCATCGGTACTGTTGAAGTGACTCCATCTTCTTCTTTTACTAACTCGATAACCTCTTGATCTTCGGAACTACTGCTTGAGTACTGGTTGTAGCTTGAATAATCACGGTATAACCAAACTTCAACATCTTGAGCAGTTGAGAACCCTTGACCGTAAATATCAAATGCAATCGTATCTCCATTTATGCTATTGGTAGAAAGAGCAGCATCTTGTGGTTGTGGCCCTTCACCATCTGGTAATTGAATATCGCCTAAACTATCAAATGTAAATTGAACAGCACTCCATGTACTACCTTGCGCTGCACCATCATAAGTATATTCTTCAAGAATTACACCATTATAATCATTAACGGTAACTTTAACATTAGCGTCTTCTACTGCTGAAAATTCTCCATAGTAGTTTACAGCAGTAACTTCATATAAGTAATCTGTTGGACTATGAACCGCAACAATTTCATGTCCGCTTGGTCCATGTGTATCTTGAAGATGTGTTAGATATGGAGATAAATATGTTGCACCAGAATTGTTCCAACTAATCTCGTCTATAAATGCACCAGTTGAACGGTCAAGCACTTTTACACGTAAATCAAGCTCTAAGTCCTCTGTAACCGTCGAACTTCCCCAAGTTAGATTAATCGTATATAATCCTTTTGGAGTAAGGTAAATATGTTCCTCATGCACCGTTGATGTATCTGTTAACTCTAGGTCAAAGAAATACGGCTCATAATTTTGTCCTATTACTTCTATATAATATGTTCCTGCTGTAATGGATGGATTACTAAAATAGAAGTTTCCATTGTCATCAGCTGAAGTTGTATCAACAAATTCAGATGAACTATTATATAAATTCACGGATACATCTTTTGCTATATTAAAATTACTCGTCGTTTCCTCATAAACTGTTCCAGCTATAATCGCGTCTGTAATATTTACTTCGGAGTATTCTGCATTTCCATCATAATAAATTGAAGCTGCATTAGAATCAGAAAGTTGGATGAGCGTATTATATTCCCCTGAGTCAAACGCTGTACGTGAGTCTGTAAGTGTTGCTAGAAATTGCCCTGTTGAAATAGCTGCATTAGCTTGGAAATCTATTTTAACGAAAAGCCCCCCATCATTTATTGAAGGTTCATTACCCGTTAAAAAGCTTAAAAAGGTTAGCTCACCTGTTTCATTATCCGTTTTGCTATAAAAATAACCCCGATCAAATGTTGTAGAATCATCTGGAAGACTATCAACAGACGTTAATTCACCAAATATCTCACCTGGAGTTACGTTTAAAGCTGTTACCTCATTAGGATTAAACTTCATATCAAGTGAAGCCCCAAATAAATCATATACATTCTGTACACCTACATATACAGAAAATGTATCTCCTGCCTTAACAAACTTTTTAGAGCTCTCAACCCACACCAATGTACCAGAGCTATTGGCACTATAGTTTTGGGTTCGCTCACTTTTACTTCTCTCTTTTGCAGAAGGTTTTTCGGAAGAGTGTCTTCCATTGCCTGTGGACGAAGACTCTCCGACTGCAAAAGCACCACTAGGCACAATTACACCTAGGTTTAACATAAAAACCATTAGTAATAAAACAATCTTTTTTGCCATTCGTAGACCTCCTTTTTTCTAAATTATTTAGTTGAATTTTTGATAATTATTTTAAACCATCGCCTCCACTCCACATTTTTTAGAAACATTACTTTGGGTATATATAACCATAATGGGAAATCACATTTTTTATGTCATTCGTTGAGTTTATTTCTGTGTCAGAATCTAATTTTTTCGAAGCTAAAATAATGTCTTTTATATCAATCTCTTGATCTAAGTTAAAGTCAATTGTATTCTTGCTTAATTGCAATGAATAGTTTTCTTTGGACCAATGTCCATACCTTTCTTTCAGCCTAATAGTATATGTACCTTTCTTTAAAGGAAGACTTATTAAACTTTTATCAGAGGTAGTAATCTGATTAACGATTTCTCCGCTAGAGTTTACAATTGCTAGATCAGTTTGAAGATTGTCCTCTGGCATCGATACCTGTAGTTTCAATGATTCTCCCGAGTTTATATCAAACCTATACCAATCTTCATCATTAGGTTGTTGTAAACTAAAATTATAGATTTGTTCATATTCTAGAGGAAAAGCGGTACCTATAGATTCATTTGGCTCCTCTATGCTATTAGGTTTTGACTGATCTATAGTTGCTGTTAATAGATTTAGCCCACCATATCCATACTCGTTATCCCTGTTTGCTATTCCTAGGTCAGTTGAGCCTTTTTCAAGAACCCACATTATTTCGGACGGAGAAATCTCCCCACGCTGTCCCTTAATAATCGCTGCTGCTGCAGCTATATATGGAGATGAAAAAGATGTCCCACTTCCAAATTTATAGCCACTAAACCTTGCTGTTGTCATCACATTTGCCCCAGGTGCTACTAGATCAAGTGCAGGACCAAAGTTTGAAAATGTCGATCTATATCCATTTGAGCTTAAACTGCCAACCGCCATTACTTCTGGGTAGCCTGCAGGATAGTCCACGCTGGATCTGCCTTTGTTACCAGATGCAGCAACAACAGTCACTCCGTGATTGTAGGCATATTTAACTGCATCCCATAGAGCTTCTGAAAACTCGGGACCACCTAAGCTTAAGTTAATGATGTCAGCTCCATAATCTGCTGCATAGTGAATAGCTTGAATAATCGTTGCATCATCGCCATTTCCGTATTTATCCAATACCTTTAATGGCATGATACTTGCATTTTGTGCACTCCCAACTATTCCTGTATTATTATTTGAAACCGCAGAAATGATTCCAGCAACCATCGTTCCATGACTTGCTGCAGAATCATCACTTGGGTCCGTATCTAAATTTACAAAATCATATCCAGCTACACACCTATTAATAAGATCTTCATGTGAACAATCCACCCCTGTATCCAAGACAGCCACAACTATATCATTCTTTAAGTCTATTGTTTGTATATCATCTAAGTTAATAGCTGGAATAGCCCATTGATCCTTGTATAGTGGGTCATTATATGTTTGCGTTGTTCTTATGTAGTTAGGAACAACATACTCAACAGTTGGGTCATTAAGTAGATCTTCAAGTTTCTGTTTTTCTTCATCTTTCGAAGTAAATGATATGTTCTTAAATTGACCTCTGCTCGACAATGACATTCTCGAATATTTCGGTGCTTTATACTTCACAATATAGCCTTTTGCGTTCCCCTTGCTAACTGTCGATTCTTCCTGGTCTATATGTACGACTTTTCCCTTACCGCTTATTTCAACCGGATAAAGGAATTGGCAAAATAGAAAAAAGAGTAAGACAATTAGAGAACTGGAAATTCTCAATTTCAATTCCTCCAATAAAACCATTTCCATTGCCAAAGTAATGGGAAAATAGTATTTATTTGTAATTTATCAATATTATAACATGATGTTATTATTATAAATATAAAAATTTCCTGTTCCTTGTACCTAAAATTCAGGATATATTATCCAGTGTTCTTTTTAATATGGGTATTTATTGTAAAATCTCTATACTTAAGATATGTGTAAGAAGGCCTAAAAATTGATTCGTTTTAAATTAATACAAAAAAAATGTTATATTACGCTTTCCAATATCGGGAGGGAGTTATTAAATACTAAGGTGAGGGTGTTTTCTTTTTATTATGAAGAGGATCTAATCATTAATAATATCATCAAACAAAAAAGGCATGCTCCAGTGGATGCATGCCCTTTATTACTATTAAGTTCTTTTAAGAGATGATTAGTAGTATAAAAAATTAAGATTGCTTATCACCTAACGCAAACATAATTTCCGTTTCACATGCTATTTCACCATCAACAGTAGCAACAGCCTTTCCTTTACCAATCTTACCTTTTACACGCGTCATTTCCACTTCTAAGCGCAATTGATCGCCAGGTACAACTTGTCTTTTAAAGCGGCAATTATCGATACCTGCAAAGAAAGCAAGACGTCCTTGGTTGTCAGGCAGCTTTAACATCGCCACTGCACCAACTTGTGCAAGGGCTTCAACAATTAATACCCCAGGCATAACAGGATAATCAGGAAAATGTCCATTAAAGAACTCTTCATTAGCCGTCACGTTCTTATAACCCACTGCACGCTTACCATCTTCCACTTCCAAAATACGATCCACCAACAAAAACGGATAACGATGCGGAATAATCTTTTTTATTTCATTAATATCTAACAATAATATCGACTCCTTTTAAATCGACAGGTGCCTGTCACTTGTCGAATTCGAATTGTTGAATTTTCGAATTTGTCCATTTTGAATTTTTATGTATTTACAAATTATAGCATATTTTATTGGGTATCTGTAACTTGTATATAGTTTTAGAATTCCCTAATATGCAACAAAACCACCTTCAATATAATAAGAAGGTGGTTTTGGCTATTTTAAATTTATTTATCAGAGACATCTTTCAGCACAAGATCAACTAGATGTTGCCATGTTGAGACCTTCAAAGCATCGGCCGCTTTTCCGTCGCCGATTACGCCGTAGCCGACCATTAAGCCCGCAAGGATACTAAGACATACTAGAACCGTAATAATTAACAAGCGAAGCCAGATGGGAATCAGACGAATTTGGCCACGTCGCTTACGAACGGATTCCTTTTTTTGAGTAGCGTCTTTAATTCTTTCAGTACGCTCCAGCTCTTTTTGTTGGCGACGTTCTTGACGTGTATTCGGTTTTGATTCAATCATATCTTGTAATTCACCTGCCATGTTTACAGCTCCTTTTAAACAATTTCACTATGCTTGTCCTTCAAGTTATGATCGCAACGACGTAACTAGGCCGGACATTTGATCTGCAATCGAAATAGACTTCGCATTAATTTGATATGAGCGTTGTGCTGTTAACAGCTCTGTCATTTCAGTTCCCACGTCAACATTGGACATTTCAAGCGCACCTTGTTGAACGGACTCTACATTACCTGGAACATATTCAAAAACTTCTTCATCAACTAAGTTTAGCTCTTCAAGGTCCGGCAGCGCATATTGGTTGTCACCCACTGCTAGTAAAAGCTGAGGTCTAAGCATGCCAACTAATTGCAGCTGTCCGACTGACATTTCTTCACCGTCTGTTGTTGTAACAATAATTTCCCCAGTTCGAGTTACTTTTATTTCCTTTTGGTTTTCAGGAATATAGATTGGTTCGTCATTGCCATCCAGGACATAATGTCCATCGCCCGTTACAAGCGCTAAATCACCCATTTCATCTGGTGATAAGTAAAACGCTCCATCTCTTGTATAACGCAGAGAGCCTTGTCCATTTTCTTCAACATATATTTGAAAAAAATGATTAGGATTCGTAAGCGCAAGATCTAAAGGTCGGTTTGTCACTTCAACACTGCCTTGTTCCAACCTAATATTTGTTTCAGAAAGTTTTGCACCTGAGCCTACACGAATACCATTTGGAGTAACGCGACCGACTTCCTGATTTTCAACAGGCTGGTTATTCATTTGCTGTGTGAGCAAATCGCTAAAGCTTGTCTCTCTTTTTTTATAACCTACCGTATTAGAATTGGCAAGGTTGTGACCAATTGTATCCATCTTCTTCTGAAGTTGTCCCATCGTTACAGATGCAGTTAACATTGCACGGTTCATGGTTTTATCCCCCTACCTTATCTTATACGGCCAATTTCATTCACTGCTTTTTCCATACTTTGATCGTACGCTTTAAGTATGCGTTGATTGGCTTCGAACGTTCGATAAGCCATCATCATTCCCGTCATACTTTGTTCTATATTAACATTTGAAGATTCAACAAAGTTTTGTTTCATCGAGTATGCAATATCAGGGTTGTCCAACGCAGTTGGCAGACCTTCGTTTTCACCATCAAGTCGGTATAACCCGCTACCTTCTTTAATTAGGTCTGCTGGATTATCTGCATACGCGACATTGATTTGTTGGCCTGTGTCTTCGTCGCCTTCAAAAATTCGACCATCATTCGTCACGGTAAATTCGTTACCAAAGATTATAATAGGTTGTCCAGCTGTATCGGTTACGTATAACCCTTCATTTGTTGTGAGGTAGCCTTCACCATCAAGTGTAAAGTTGCCGTTCCGCGTATAGCGTGGTTCACCATTTTCGTTTAATACTTCAAAGAAAAGTGCGCCCTGTTGATTTGTTTCTTCATTAATAGGAAGATTCACGTCAACTAAAGCAAGATCCGTTTGATTTCCCGTTTCGCGAATATCACCTTGCTTAAACTTCGGAAGAGCCTCTTGCAAATACACGCCGGTATTAATCGGACCAACTGTATATGCGCCTTTTGTTTGAAATTTTTTATTTACAGGAAGAGTTTCCGTATTCATGCTTGTGATCAGCATTTCCGGGAATGCTCTTAGTGATGCTTGGTCCTCTTTAAAACCTGGCGTATTCGCATTGGCTAAGTTATTCGTTAACATTTCCTGACGACGCTGCTGCGCAATCATCCCCGCTGCTGCTGAATAAAACCCACGAAGCATAAAAACTCCCCTTTCATTTAATGTGTTTATTTATAAAGTGCCCGTTCTTCTTTATAAGGTGCCTGTCACTTGTCGACAGTTGTCGAACATGCAAAAAGATAGTAATCTTTTAATTTATTATATCATCTGCATTCGACAAGTGACAGGCACCTGCCGATCGATCGAATTAAACAATCAATCATAGGAAGTGATCTTTTACGATCCATCTTTATATCGGCAGGTTTAATAATAAACTTTATTGGAAATACAATCCAAGCGATTTAAGGCAAACCTTACGCTCGTCCATGTTTTAAACAAAGCGTTTGTTTATACCGTTTCGACACACATCGACAAGTGACAGGCACCATGAAAAGTGCCAGGCACCGCTAAATGGACAGGCATTGTAAAGTGTAGAGTCATCTTAGGCTCACACATTGCTTGTCCTTTTTATCCCCAGCGTTTGTTTGGGATTTTGTCCATATTGTCTAACATGATTCCTGTTCCGATCGCTACGCAGTCCATTGGATTTTCTGCGATTAGAACTGGTACTTTAAGCTCTTCAGCTAGAAGTGTATCGATGCCGTGTAATAACGCGCCGCCGCCAGTTAAGATTACACCGCGGTCAATGATGTCCGCTGATAGCTCTGGTGGTGTACGTTCAAGTACGCTTTTAGAGGCTTGTACAATCATAGCCACAGACTCACGTAATGCTTTCTCAATTTCTTCAGAGTGTATTGTAATCGTACGTGGCAAACCGGAAACCATATCACGTCCACGAATATCAATGGATTCGTTTCGTGCACCTGGAAATACTGTCGCTACACTTAGTTTAATATCTTCAGCTGTACGTTCACCGATCAGCAATTTGTACTGTTTCTTTACATACTGAAGGATTTCGTTATCAAACTTGTCCCCTGCCATCTTAATAGAAGAGGCGGTGACAATATCGCCCATTGAAAGCACGGCAACATCCGTCGTTCCACCGCCAATATCTACAACCATGTTTCCACTAGGCTGGAAGATATCCATCCCTGCCCCAATGGCAGCAACTTTCGGTTCTTCTTCAAGATATACTTTTTTACCGCCACTTTTTTCAGCTGCCTCTTTAATTGCTTTTCTTTCAACAGATGTTATGTTCGTTGGGCAGCAAATTAAGATCCGCGGCTTTGATAAAAAGCCTTTTACATTTATTTTTTCGATAAAATATTTTAGCATTGATTCAGTAACATCAAAATCAGCAATAACTCCATCCTTCAGCGGGCGGATCGCCACAATATTTCCAGGTGTACGACCAACCATTCGTCTAGCTTCTTCACCAACCGCTAGTGCTCGACCTGTATTTCGATCAATCGCTACAACAGAAGGCTCATTCAGAACGATACCTTTGCCTTTAACATGAATCAAAACATTGGCAGTTCCTAAGTCAATTCCGATATCCCTAGCAATCATCAACTTGTTATCCTCCTTAAAATCGTTCCATATCTGTACGAGTACAAATTTATCTAATTATATATATTAACATATGTTGTAGGGATAAGTCATTTTTTGTTGAAAAGTTTTTTGACTACCATTTCATGTCATTTTCATTACGATTTTTCGAATTTTTGTAATATAAAATTCTTATTATTTAACAAGCTCACCTTTCGTTGTTGAATCACTTGTATCTGACTTATATTTCATTTTAGTCGCTTCACCGCCGCGTAAATGACGTATAGATTTATGATAATCGAGTATTTCCTTTACTTCGTTTGCTAGTTCGGGATTAATGTCTGGTAAACGCTCCGTCAGATCCTTATGGACAGTACTTTTGGAAACGCCAAATTCTTTCGCGATTACGCGAACTGTTTTCTTTGTCTCCACGATATACTTGCCAATCTTGATAGTACGCTCTTTGATGTAATCGTGCACACCACTCGCCTCCCCAAATTGGATGTGAGAAGTGTGAAATGAGACTAGTGAACACTACGAAGAGGACGCCAGGCCATTGTTTTATCTGTGAAAAAAGCACCTAATGTTGACAAGGGCCTTGCCCCAACTCACAGAACCTAACCTGATTGCTCTTAAAACCTCCGAAGTCAACTCACGTATTACGCTCACTCCAAACACTCTCTTAACATGGTTTGTATATGTTTATTAGCGAACAAGAGTTATTATGCTAAAAAGTCAAGAGGGACAAGGGATTTGTTTGAATTTTTTTATAATTTTGAGGAGAACACGCTATAATATGGGTAATTGAAGGTGAAAATAGACATAATTCTAAGTAATAAAACATGGGCTATAGTCTTATTTTCATATTAAGGGGGGCATTAGCCATACCTAGTTTTAGCTATTATGATTATTGTAAATGGGATGAA
Source organism: Bacillus sp. Marseille-P3661 (assembly GCF_900240995.1). Classification (NCBI taxonomy): domain Bacteria; kingdom Bacillati; phylum Bacillota; class Bacilli; order Caryophanales; family Bacillaceae; genus Bacillus; species Bacillus sp. Marseille-P3661. Next base: position 405,828 of record NZ_LT965955.1, on the reverse strand, counting down.
TCAGTACGTGTTGAACTCATTGATGGGGAAGTTTATGATATGACACCCTCCCCATCTAGAAGGCATCAAGAAATCCTTGGCGAATTGTTTACTGAATTTAATACCTTCTTACGTGATAAAAAATGCAAAGTATTTATTGCTCCCTTTGATGTAAGGTTGTTAAGTGAAAGTAAAAAGGATGATAAAGTCTTCAATGTTGTCCAATCCGACTTAACTATTGTATGCGACCCATCCAAATTAGATGATCGTGGTTGCAACGGTAGTCCGAATTTTATCCTTGAGGTCTTGTCACCATCCACTACAAAACATGATCGCTGGCGAAAATATAAATTGTATGAAAAATCTGGAGTTCGAGAGTACTGGATTGTAGATGTTCATAACGAGACAGTCGAAATTTTTTTATTAAATGATGGTGGGGTCTATCAGTTAAGCGGTGTATATTCTAAAGAGGATTATGTCGAGGTAATTACAGTTGAAGGATTAAAGATTGAGCTAGATAAGATTTTTATTTAATTACAGCATAAAACATAGCTTTATAATGTACAACAGCCGTTCCAATTGGAGCGGCTGTTGTACATTGGATTAAGTTTTTTAAGTCAGGAGGTTATACCTTATTGAGCCCCTTCTTCACCCTTCATTTCAGCTTGAATTGTATGAATTTTAAAAGAACCTTCTTCTACTTCCTCAATTGCCATTTTAACCGTTTCATTAAAAGTCTCCACTTTGTCTGTTTCTTTATTATGTCCAGAAACAGTTACGTCCCCTTGATAATAGAAGCTTTTTTCATCAATACCCATTACTTTCTCATTATCCGTTTCCAATTTTATGTCATCGAACAGACCCGCAATACCATTATCAAAAAACGCCTCTATCCCCGTTACGTAAGGTGCTGGATCCTTAAAAATATCATATACAGGCTCAAGCTCCTCACGTGTTGCAGCACCTAACCGCTCTACATACCAAACATTTAAAATATCATGGCTTACAGTCATCATTTGCTCTTCCGAATACGCAGTTGGTGGCGTCTCCGGTATTGTCTCCTCTTGAGATTTTTCAGGATTTTCAGCAACAGGTTCTTGATTTTCCTCTGCTCGATTGCAGCCAAACACTGCAATTGATAAAGCCAACAAAAGCACGACTAATTTTAGTAATAGTTTATTCATTATTATTCTCCTTCATTAAAGTAATACTAATTTCACAAGCTGATACAAACTCTAACATATAGTTTTTCCAAAATATAGTGGACTTAAAATATAAAAACAATAAACGTTAGCACTTGAGGTTAACTATGATTTATAATATATAATGAGAAATCATAAAGGAGGCTTATTGTATGAGTACAAAAGAGGAAGTTATCAAAATGATAAAAAATTTACCTGATGACGCTACAATTGAAGATATTATGGAGGAGCTTTATGTCCATGCAAAAATCGATAAAGGGATTAAAGAATTAAACAGTGGAACATTTATTACTCACGATGATGTAAAGGAAAAGTTAAAGAAATGGCTCATTTAATATGGTCTCCCTCTGCAGTTAAAGATTTAGAAGAAATATGTAACTACATTTCTAAAGATTCTGAAGAGGATGCAAGACAATTTGCAAAAAAGATTATTGATACTATTGATGGTTTATACGACTTCCCATACGCAGGTAGAATAGTTCCGGAGATAAAAAAGAAAACAATTAGAGAAAAACTAATTAATCATTATCGCATTATATACCGACTAAAGGTTGATACAATAGAAATAGTAAGGATTATGCATAGCGCAAGAGTACTAAACAATTTAAACCAATAACGTATTATTAATGGTTACCCCTAATAGCTCCCATAAAACAGTCAAGATTCTTCAAAAAATTCACTTCAATTTATTTTACCTATTTTATGTTAGTTTCTTATTACTTCCGCAAAATTTATAAATCTTTAAAATGAATGCTATCTTAACAAACTACTTTCGTAACAGGAAATCAGATTTCTATTGTTGAATAGTAATATATAGTTAGTTTTATAAAACAAATATAAGGAGACGACCATCGTGAGTTTTTTTAGAAAATTAAGAGACAAAGGTGCCTTTGATTTCATTGCAGATTGGGCCGATTCGCAAAATGAAAAATTAGATAAGCTTGATAAAAAAGTAAATCACAAGCTTGATACAGTGAAACTCCATCAGTGGTGGTTTTCCACTGATGGTTAGTTGAACTAATCGGGTTTTTACGGGCAGTTGATTCCCAATTTCGATATACTTTCAATTGAAATTCGGAAAGGGAATCATTACTGCCCGTTAATACGGGATAAGCTCGGAGATACGCTTGAGGATATCGGCGATAAAGCTGATGCAGCACTAGGAACTGGAGACTATAAATACGCAACTGCTGAACAACGTAAAAAAGCACTCACTTCTTCAATGAAGAAAACCACAAACAGGTCCAAAACAAAAGTCGAGTACGGTGATGTGATCGGCATTTCAAGAATGGGTGGGCTTTATGAGCATTATGGTGTGTATGTTGGCAACAATCGCGTCATTCATTTTACATCGATGGATTCTGATACATCGAACGATAACGAAATCATGGAAACGGATATGGCCCACTTCTTAAAAGATCAAACATCGTTTTTTATCTTAGATTTTGAAGAAATGATTTACGGTGATGATGATCAGCCAACTAAAGTCCCTGTTTCTTCTGAATTTGCTCCACCAACTCCTAAAATCCCAGATAAATATCTTATGAAGCTATACTCGCCTTCTGAAACAGTACAGCGAGCAAAAAGTAAAATAGGCTGTAATGGATATAACCTTGCTTTCAATAACTGCGAGCATTTTGCAATTTGGTGCAAAACAGGACTACATAAGAGTTATCAAGTAGAAGGTGCGGTCAGTGGCAGTAAGGGGCATAAAATTGTGGTGAGGTAAAATTTTCCAAGAAAATAATATGAAGTATTTTCGCCAATAAATACTCTGTATATCCAGGATTATCCCAGTAATATCAATACCTACTTAGATATAATAAAAACAGCCGATTTTAACCCTTATGGGGAAAAATCGGCTTAGTTTGTTTATTTTAAACTTTTATTCTTCTATAAAACGAATCCATGCTTCATTTCCATCAGGACGATAGTACCCTTCGTGACTAGTTGAAGCTTCTTCAATATCATGATAGGACCATTGACTAGGTTTAACATCAGGCCATGTTGGTGTAAACTCACCATACAACCCACCTCTGTTTAATACCCTATTAATAATCACAACCGCTTCTTCTCTCGTTAAATTCTTTGATGGGTAAAATAATCCGTCTGGATAGCCTTTCATAATACCTTTTTCTTGTAATTTTTCGATATCATTTCTTGCCCAATGTGACGTTATATCCTTGAAGGAGTATTCAGAATATCCTTGATTAGTATCCTTCATATATCTAAGAATCGTAGCTGCCATTTCACCTCTTGTGATTGGCTTATTCGGATAGAAATTTCCATCCTCATAGCCGACCATCAATTTGGCATTATTCATAATCTTGATCGCATCTGATCCCCAGAATGATTTAGGAACATCTGGATATGAAACATCCGTCATTGGCGCGTCTTCTACCTCTAGAATACGCGAAAGTATAGCTGCCATCTCGGCTCTTGTAATGTTGTTTAAAGGCTTAAATTGTCCATCAGGATAACCATTAACATATCTTAGATGTTCGAAATGCAGCGCAAATTTTATACCATTACTTTTAACAGAATCACCATCTGAATCTTTTACAGTTGCATAAATATCATGAACTCCTTCCTTTAACAAGGAAATATCTATGGAGTAAGTAAATTCTCCTTGAGAATCAGCTTTTACAGTACCAATAGATTTTTCGTCAAGATAAATCGTAACTTCTTTATTCGGAACTGTTTCTCCATTGATTTTAAGCTCGTTTTCCGATATTTCATGGTCTGTTATGGTGACTTTAAGTTCATTTGTGCTACTTGATGATGAACCTCCGCCACCTCCGCTTGGTGGTTGTGGTGGTACAACTTTAAAGAACGTAAAGGTACTAAATTTGCTAATACTAAAAGTTAAACCAATCGGACGCCCATTACCATCAACTACAATCGTACCATTTTGATTTGGCGTAATAATTTCAATGGTTCCATCTGTATGTTCTATGAGTAGGCGCAATCGACTCACTTCATTAGCTGTTATATTTACATTGTCTAGTGGTAAAGTGATCTCTGTTGAATAGCCGGTATAATTCGTTTCTATTTCCCTAGGAATATCTAAAACTTCTAACGAATTATTCCCCGCTTCATTCTGCATTTCATTTCTAGTTCGTTGAATCACTTCATTCCTTTTTTCCTGAGACCGAATCGGAACGATATGGAAGAACAAGTCGATTCCAGCATTCTTCATTCCAGTCAACGAAGCCGCAGGAATGTTAATTGATGCTTCTGGTGTATTTACCTTCAGTGTATTATTGATTTGACCTAATGCACCTGCCAAGATTTCAACACCGATTTCATCTGCTCTTACATTCGACCCATTTGGCTTATCATCAAATGAGATTTCCACATCGTCTTGAGCAGCTGGTAAAGCATCCCCTTTAACTAGAAGTTTATCCACTAACTGTCCACTTACAGCATTATCATTACTTGTAAGGGATGTTCGAGTGACTTCTATACCAGCATTACTGATATTTCCACTTTCAACTTGAACATCATTTGTACTCGGTTTTGTCTCTTTTTCTGTTTTATACAATGTACCTTTTACAATCAGTAAAAATGTTCGTTCGTACTCGTTGCCATTCTTCGTACCTTTTGCAGTCAAAATGACACTCGTATCATTCGGCTGGCGGTGTACAGTAGCAGTGTATTCCGGGAAGATTCTTCCTTCTTCTATTATAAATCCTGTTCCAACCTCAACTACATTTGGTTTATCAGATGTCCATGTAATAGTAGTATCGGATTGATCTTTAACAAGAAATACGGGTTTAGTAACACTTTCCCAAATATCACCTTCAGAATAACGAACGGCTACTTTAGGGTAAACATTAACTTTATTAGAAGGATCTCCTTCGTTACCAGCCACTGTTTCTGTTACATAATAGTCAATTCCTTCAGGAACGTCTGTAAACTGAAGGATCCCCTCTTCATTTGGAGTTCCAGTCTTGATGATCACGTCTTTATTATTATAAAGACTTACAGTTGATCCTGGTGTCGCTCCATGAACTGTAACAGTTTTGACTCCATCTTCACTTCCTATAGCCTTTAGGACATTCACATTATTCGATTTCCCACTTGTTTGCCCATTGATTGATTGAGTAACCGTATAATTAATGCCTGCCGGAACATCGTTAAAGGTTGCACTTCCATTCTGATCTGCAGTAATCTTGCCAACTTCATTACCATCTTTGTCGTATAAAATGACCTCTGCTCCCGGAATGGAACCATGAACAGTAACTGAACCAGAGCCGTCAGTGGTAGCTGTAATTGCCGGAGCACTTGGTATAATTGTCAAGCTCCGCGTTACTTCTTGCGCGGCATTGCCGGCTGCATCACTGACATTGTAGCGGATTGTGTAGACGCCTGGTGTTGCTGTGTCCGCCGGTATTCCGGTGGTGACGATATCGTTGCTTATGTCGCCATCGGTTTCGTCTGTTGCGGTGGCTCCTGCATCAGTGTAAGTAGTTCCCGCTATGATTTGTACAGATGGTTCGCCAACTAGCGTGATTACTGGAACAGTATTATCCACATGGATTGGACCTGTGACATCACTTTCAATATCATTAACAGTTTGCTTAACTGTGTAATCCCCTTCCGGAAGATCTGTAAATGTGATCGTTCCATCGTTATCTGCTGTTCCCGTTTTTACCCCATTACCTTCTTCATCATACAACGTTACTGTTTCGTTTGGCGTTGCACCTGTTACTTCCACTTTACCTGAGCTGCCTGTTGCAGTTGGAGTGGTTGGTGCGATTGTTAACGTTCGGGTTACCTCTTGAGCTTGATTCCCAGCTGTATCACTAACATTGTAGCGAATTGTGTAAGTGCCTGGTGTTGCAGTATCTGCTGGTATTCCTGTGATGACGATATTATTGCTGATGTCGCCATCGGTTTCATCTGTCGCATTTGCTCCTGCATCCGTGTAAGTTGCTCCTGCTATGATCCGTACGGCTGGATCACCAACTAGCGAGATCACTGGGCCTGTAGTATCTACATGGATTGGGTCAGTGGCGTCACCTTCGACATCGTTAACGGTTTGCTTAACTGTGTAGGTTCCTTCTGGAACATCTGTAAAAGTTATTGTTCCATCGTTATCTGCTGTTCCCGTTTTTACAACATTACCTTCTTCATCGTACAACGTTACGGTTGCGTTTGGCGTTGCACCTGTTACATCCACTTTACCAGAGCTTCCAGTTCCGGTTGGTGTGGTTGGTGCGATTGTTAACGTTCGGGTTACCTCTTGAGCTTGATTCCCAGCTGTATCGCTAACGTTGTAGCGAATTGTGTAAGTGCCTGGTGTTGCTGTGTCTGCTGGTATTCCTGCGATGACGATATTGTTGCTTATGTCGCCATCGGTTTCGTCTGTTGCAGTTGCTCCTGCATCGGTGTAAGCAGTTCCAGCTATGATCCGTACGGCTGGATCACCAACTAGCGTGATCACTGGGCCTGTAGTATCTACATAGATTGGGCCTGTAGCATCACCTTCGACATCGTTAACGGTTTGCTTAACTGTGTAGGTTCCTTCTGGAACATCTGTAAAAGTTATTGTTCCATCGTTATCTGCTGTTCCCGTTTTTACAACATTACCTTCTTCATCGTACAACGTTACGGTTGCGTTTGGCGTTGCACCTGTTACATCCACTTTACCAGAGCTGCCTGTTCCGGTTGGTGTGGTTGGTGCGATTGTTAACGTTCGGGTTACCTCTTGAGCTTGATTCCCAGCTGTATCGCTAACGTTGTAGCGAATTGTGTAAGTGCCTGGTGTTGCTGTGTCTGCTGGTATTCCTGCGATGACGATATTGTTGCTTATGTCGCCATCGGTTTCGTCTGTTGCAGTTGCTCCTGCATCGGTGTAAGCAGTTCCAGCTATGATCCGTACGGCTGGATCACCAACTAGCGTGATCACTGGGCCTGTAGTATCTACATAGATTGGGCCTGTAGCATCACCTTCGACATCGTTAACGGTTTGCTTAACTGTGTAGGTTCCTTCTGGAACATCTGTAAAAGTTATTGTTCCATCGTTATCTGCTGTTCCCGTTTTTACAACATTACCTTCTTCATCGTACAACGTTACGGTTGCGTTTGGCGTTGCACCTGTTACATCCACTTTACCAGAGCTTCCAGTTCCGGTTGGTGTGGTTGGTGCGATTGTTAACGTTCGGGTTACCTCTTGAGCTTGATTCCCAGCTGTATCGCTAACGTTGTAGCGAATTGTGTAAGTGCCTGGTGTTGCTGTGTCTGCTGGTATTCCTGCGATGACGATATTGTTGCTTATGTCGCCATCGGTTTCGTCTGTTGCAGTTGCTCCTGCATCGGTGTAAGCAGTTCCAGCTATGATCCGTACGGCTGGATCACCAACTAGCGAGATCACTGGTTTTGTTGAATCGACTTGTATTAGGTTTGAAGTATCGCTTTCAATACCATTTACAGTTTGCTTAACCGTATAATTACCACTTGTAAGGTCTGTAAATGTTATACTTCCGTCGTTATCCGCTGTTCCTGTTGTTACCTCATTACCAACTGCATCGTATAGTGTTACCGTTGCGTTTGGCGTTGCACCCGTTACCTCCACTTTACCAGAGCTGCCTGTTCCAGTTGGTGCTGCTGGCGCTATGGTCAACGTACGGGTTACCTCTTGCGCTTGATTCCCAGCTGTATCGCTAACGTTGTAGCGAATTGTGTAAGTGCCTGGTGTTGCTGTGTCTGCTGGTATTTCTGCGATGACGATATTGTTGCTTATGTCGCCATCGGTTTCGTCGGTTGCAGATGCTCCGGCATCGGTGTAAGTAGCTCCAGCTATAATTCGCACGGCTGGATCACCAACTAGTGTGATCACTGGCTTTGTTGAATCTACATATATCTGGTTGGATAGATCACTTTCGACGCTATTTACAGTTTGCTTTACTGTATAGTTCCCACTAGTAAGATCTGTAAATGTTATCCTTCCGCTATCATCTGCTGTTCCTGTTGTTACCTCATTACCATTTGCATCGTATAGTGTTACCGTTGCGTTTGGCGTTGCACCTTTTACTTCCACTTTACCTGAACTTCCAGTTCCGGTTGGTGCTACTGGCGCAATTGTCAGCGTACGAGTTACTTCTTGCGCTTGATTCCCAGCTGTATCGCTAACGTTGTAGTTAATTGTGTAAGTGCCTGGTGTTGTGGTGTTTGCTGGTATTCCTGTGATGACGATATTGTTGCTTATGTCGCCATCGGTTTCGTCTGTTGCGTTAGCTCCTGAATCCGTGTAAGTTGCTCCTGCTACGATTCGTACGGCCGGGTCACCAACTAGCGCGATCACTGGTTTAGTTGAATCCACATATATCTGGCTCGATGCATCACTCTCAACATCATTTACAGTTTGCTTAACTGTATAATTACCAGTTGTAAGGTCTGTAAATGTTATCGTTCCGTCGTTGTCAGCTGTTCCTGTTGTTACCTCATTACCATTTGCATCGTACAACGTTACCGTTGCGTTTGGTGTTGCACCCGTTACATCTACTTTGCCAGAACTTCCTGTTCCAGTTGGTGCTGCTGGCGCTATGGTCAACGTACGGGTTACCTCCTGCGCTTGATTTCCAGCTGCATCGCTAACATTGAAGCGAATTGTGTAAGTGCCTGGTGTTGTTGTGTCTGCTGGTATTCCTGTGATGACGATATTGTTGCTTATGTCGCCATCGGTTTCGTCTGTTGCGTTAGCTCCTGAATCCGTGTAAGTTGCTCCTGCTACGATTCGTACGGCCGGGTCACCAACTAGCGCGATCACTGGTTTAGTTGAATCCACATATATCTGGCTCGATGCATCACTCTCAACATCATTTACAGTTTGCTTAACTGTATAATTACCAGTTGTAAGGTCTGTAAATGTTATCGTTCCGTCGTTGTCAGCTGTTCCTGTTGTTACCTCATTACCATTTGCATCGTACAACGTTACCGTTGCGTTTGGTGTTGCACCCGTTACATCTACTTTGCCAGAACTTCCTGTTCCAGTTGGTGCTGCTGGCGCTATGGTCAACGTACGGGTTACCTCCTGCGCTTGATTTCCAGCTGCATCGCTAACATTGAAGCGAATTGTGTAAGTGCCTGGTGTTGTTGTGTCTGCTGGTATTCCTGCGATGACGATATTGTTGCTTATGTCGCCATCGGTTTCGTCTGTTGCAGATGCTCCGGCATCGGTGTAAGTAGCTCCAGCTATAATTCGCACGGCTGGATCACCAACTAGTGTGATCACTGGGCCTGTAGTATCTACAAAGATTGGGCCAGTGGCGTCACCTTCGACACCGTTAACAGTTTGCTTAACTGTATAGGTACCTTCTGGAAGATCTGTAAAAGTTATCGTTCCATCGTTATCTGCTGTTCCCGTTTTAACGGCATTGCCATCCTCATCATATAACGTTACCGTTGCGTTTGGCGTTGCACCTGTTACTTCCACTTTACCTGAGCTGCCTGTTCCGGTTGGAGTCGTTGGTGCAATTGTTAACGTTCGGGTTACTTCTTGCGCTTGGTTTCCAGCTGTATCGCTAACGTTGTAGCGAATTGTGTAAATGCCTGGTGTTGCTGTATCTGCTGGTATTCCTGTGATGACGATATTGTTGCTTATGTCGCCATCGGTTTCGTCTGTTGCGTTAGCTCCTGAATCCGTGTAAGTTGCTCCTGCTACGATTCGTACGGCCGGGTCACCAACTAGCGCGATCACTGGTTTAGTTGAATCCACATATATCTGGCTCGATGCATCACTCTCAACATCATTTACAGTTTGCTTAACTGTATAATTACCAGTTGTAAGGTCTGTAAATGTTATCGTTCCGTCGTTGTCAGCTGTTCCTGTTGTTACCTCATTACCATTTGCATCGTACAACGTTACCGTTGCGTTTGGTGTTGCACCCGTTACATCTACTTTGCCAGAACTTCCTGTTCCAGTTGGTGCTGCTGGCGCTATGGTCAACGTACGGGTTACCTCCTGCGCTTGATTTCCAGCTGCATCGCTAACATTGAAGCGAATTGTGTAAGTGCCTGGTGTTGTTGTGTCTGCTGGTATTCCTGCGATGACGATATTGTTGCTTATGTCGCCATCGGTTTCGTCTGTTGCAGATGCTCCGGCATCGGTGTAAGTAGCTCCAGCTATAATTCGCACGGCTGGATCACCAACTAGTGTGATCACTGGGCCTGTAGTATCTACAAAGATTGGGCCAGTGGCGTCACCTTCGACACCGTTAACAGTTTGCTTAACTGTATAGGTACCTTCTGGAAGATCTGTAAAAGTTATCGTTCCATCGTTATCTGCTGTTCCCGTTTTAACGGCATTGCCATCCTCATCATATAACGTTACCGTTGCGTTTGGCGTTGCACCTGTTACTTCCACTTTACCTGAGCTGCCTGTTCCGGTTGGAGTCGTTGGTGCAATTGTTAACGTTCGGGTTACTTCTTGCGCTTGGTTTCCAGCTGTATCGCTAACGTTGTAGCGAATTGTGTAAATGCCTGGTGTTGCTGTATCTGCTGGTATTCCATTTACGCTAAGTTTATTTGTTAGATCTCCATCTTTTTCGTCTATTGCAGTTGCTCCTGCATCAGTATAAGTAGCTCCCGCAATGATTCGGACTGCAGGATCACCAACCAGCGTGATCACCGGTTTTGTTGAATCTACATATATCTGGTTGGATTCATCACTATCCACTCCATTTACAGTTTGCTTAACAGTATAATTTCCACTTGTAAGATCTGTAAATGTTATATTTCCTTCACCATCTGCTGTTCCTGTTGTTACCTCATTACCATTTGCATCGTATAGTGTTACCGTTGCGTTTGGCGTTGCACCCGTTACATCCACTTTACCTGAACTTCCAGTTCCGGTTGGTGCTGCTGGCGCTATTGTTAACGTCCGCGTTACTTCCTGCGCAGCATTGCCGGCTGCATCGCTGACGTTGTAAAGAATTGTGTATGTGCCTGGTGTATTAATGTTTTCTGGTATTCCTGTTACGTTAATATTATTTGTTAAGTCTCCATCCGTTTCATCTGTCGCGTTAGCTCCTGCATCAGTGTAAGTTGCTCCCGCAATGATTCGGACAGCTGGATCACCAACTAGCGTGATCACCGGTTTTGTTGAATCTACATATATCTGGTTGGATTCATCACTATCCACTCCATTTACAGTTTGCTTAACAGTATAATTTCCACTTGTAAGATCTGTAAATGTTATACTTCCTTCACCATCTGCTGTTCCTGTTGTTACCTCATTACCATTTGCATCGTACAACGTTACTGTTGCATCTGGCATGGCTCCCGTTACATCAACTTTTCCTGAACTTCCAGTTCCGATTGGTGCAGCTGGGGCTATGGTTAGCGTACGCGTTACTTCCTGAGCTTGATTCCCAGCCATATCGCTAACGTTGTAATGAATTGTGTAAGTGCCTGGTGTATTAATGTTATCAGGTAATCCTGTTACGTTAATATTATTTGTTAAGTCTCCATCCGTTTCATCTGTCGCGTTAGCTCCTGCATCAGTGTAAGTTGCTCCCGCAATGATTCGGACAGCTGGATCACCAACTAGCGTGATCACCGGTTTTGTTGAATCTACATATATCTGGCTCGATGCATCACTTTCAACACCATTTACAGTTTGCTTAACAGTATAGTTTCCGCTTGTAAGATCTGTAAATGTTATCGTTCCGTCGTTGTCAGCTGTTCCTGTTGTTACCTCATCACCATTTGCATCGTACAACGTTACCGTTTCATTTGGTGTTGCACCCGTTACATCCACTTTACCTGAACTTCCAGTTCCGATTGGTGCAGCTGGCGCTATAGTTAACGTTCGCGTTACTTCTTGCGCTGCGTTGCCCGCTGTATCGGTGACGTTGTAACGAATTGTGTAAGTGCCTGGTGTATTAATGTTTTCTGGTATTCCTGTTACGTTAATATTATTTGTTAAGTCTCCATCCGTTTCATCTGTCGCGTTAGCTCCTGCATCAGTGTAAGTTGCTCCCGCAATGATTCGGACAGCTGGATCACCAACTAGCGTGATCACCGGTTTTGTTGAATCTACATTTATCTGGTTGGATTCATCACTATCCACTCCATTTACAGTTTGCTTAACTGTATAATTACCACTTGTAAGATCTGTAAATGTTAGATGGCCTTCGCCATTTGCAGTTCCTGTTGTTACAACATCACCATTGGTATCGTATAGTGTTACAGTCGCATTTGGCATTGCTCCAGTGACATTCACTTCCCCTGAACTTCCTATTCCGGTAGGTGTCGCTGGCGCTATTGTCAGCGTACGGGTTACTTCTTGCGCTGCATTGCCTGCTGTATCACTGACATTGTAACCAATTGTGTAAATCCCTGGTGCTGTTGTGGTATCTGGCACTCCTGTGATAGTAATTTTATTTGTTAAGTCTCCATCCGTTTCATCTATCGCGTTAGCACCTGCATCAGTGTAAGTTGCTCCTGCTATGATTCGAACAGCTGGATCACCAACTAGCGTGATCACTGGTTTTGTTGAATCTACATATATCTGGTTGGATTCATCACTATCCACTCCATTTACAGTTTGCTTAACCGTATAATTTCCACTTGTAAGATCTGTAAATGTTATACTTCCTTCACCATCTGCTGTTCCTGTTGTTACCTCATTACCACTTGCATCGTACAACGTTACTGTTGCATCTGGCATGGCTCCCGTTACATCAACTTTTCCTGAACTTCCAGTTCCGATTGGTGCAGCTGGGGCTATGGTTAGCGTACGCGTTACTTCCTGAGCTTGATTCCCAGCCATATCGCTAACGTTGTAATGAATTGTGTAAGTGCCTGGTGTATTAATGTTATCAGGTAATCCTGTTACGTTAATATTATTTGTTAAGTCTCCATCCGTTTCATCTGTCGCGTTAGCTCCTGCATCAGTGTAAGTTGCTCCCGCTATGATTCGGACAGCTGGATCACCAACTAGCGTGATCACCGGTTTTGTTGAATCTACATATATTTGGCTCGATGCATCACTTTCAACACCATTTACAGTTTGCTTAACAGTATAGTTTCCGCTTGTAAGATCTGTAAATGTTATCGTTCCGTCGTTGTCAGCTGTTCCTGTTGTTACCTCATCACCATTTGCATCGTACAACGTTACCGTTTCATTTGGTGTTGCACCCGTTACATCCACTTTACCTGAACTTCCAGTTCCGATTGGTGCAGCTGGCGCTATAGTTAACGTTCGCGTTACTTCTTGCGCTGCGTTGCCCGCTGTATCGGTGACGTTGTAACGAATTGTGTAAGTGCCTGGTGTATTAATGTTTTCTGGTATTCCTGTTACGTTAATATTATTTGTTAAGTCTCCATCCGTTTCATCTGTCGCGTTAGCTCCTGCATCAGTGTAAGTTGCTCCCGCAATGATTCGGACAGCTGGATCACCAACCAGCGTAATCACTGGTACTGTTGAATCTACTTGTATTGGGTTTGAAGTATCACTATCAATACCATTTACAGTTTGCTTAACCGTATAGGTACCACTTGTAAGGTCTGTAAATGTTATCCTTCCGTTGTCATCCGCTGTTCCTGTTGTTACCTCATCACCATTTACATCGTACAACGTTACCATTTCATTTGGTGTTGCACCCGTGACATCCACTTTACCTGAACTTCCAGTTCCGGTTGGTGCGGCTGGCGCTATTGTTAGCTTACGCGTTACTTCCTGAGCTTGATTCCCAGCCATATCGCTAACGTTGTAATGAATTGTATAAGTGCCTGGTGTATTAATGTTATCAGGTAATCCTGTTACGTTAATATTATTTGTTAAGTCTCCATCCGTTTCATCTGTCGCGTTAGCTCCTGCATCAGTATAAGTAGCTCCCGCAATGATTCGGACTGCAGTATCACCAACCAGCGTGATCACCGGTTTTGTTGAATCTACATATATCTGGCCAGATTTATCGCTATCAATGCCATTTACAGTTTGCTTAACCGTATAATTTCCACTTGAAAGGTCTGTAAATGTTATCCTTCCTTCACCATCTGCTAGTCCTGTTGTTACCTCATTAACATTTGCATCGTATAGTGTTACTGTTGCATCTGGCATCGCCCCCGTTACATCTACTTTACCTGAGCTTCCCATTCCGCTTGGTGCGGCTGGCGCTATTGTTAGCGTACGGGTTACTTCTTGCGCCGTATTCCCGGCTGCATCGCTGACGTTGTAACGAATTGTGTATGTCCCTGGTGCCGTTGTATCCGTTGGTACCCCTGCGACGTTAATTTTATTAGTTAAGTCACCATCTTTTTCGTCCGTCGCAGTTGCTCCTGCATCCGTATAAATTGCCCCTACAATGATTCGGACGGATGAATCACCAACTAGCGTGATCACTGGCGAATATGAGTCTATTGTTACTACATTTACCTGATTCCCATCACTCTCAATGCTATTAACAGTTTGCTTTACTGTATAAGTCCCATCTGATACTCCGGTAAATGTTATCGTCCCATCATCATTTGCTAGTCCTGTTTTTACGATATTATTCTCTGCATCATATAACGTTACCGTCTCATTTGGCATTGCACCAGTTACATTCACGGTTCCTGAACTTCCTGTTCCGCTCGGTGCAGGTGGCGCTATGGTCAACGTACGGGTTACTTCCTGCGCAGTATTACCACCTTCATCGCTGACGTTGTAACGAATTGTGTAAGTGCCTGGTGTATTAATGTTATCAGGTAATCCTGAAACGGTAATATTATTTGTTAAGTCGCCATCCGTTTCGTCTGTTGCAGTTGCCCCTGCATCAGTATAAGTAGTTCCTGCTATGATTCTTACGGCTGGATCACCAACTAGCGTAATCACCGGTTTTGTTGAATCTACATTTATCTGGCTTGATTCATCACTATCAACACCATTTACAGTTTGCTTAACCGTATAATTACCACTTGTAAGGTCTGTAAATGTTATTCTTCCGTTGTCATCCGCTGTTCCTGTCGTTACGACATTACCATTTGCATCGTACAACGTTACCGTTTCATTTGGTGTTGCACCAGTTACATCCACTTTACCTGAACTTCCGGTTCCAGTTGGTGCTGCTGGTGCTATTATCAACGTACGGGTTACTTCTTGCGCTGGATTTCCTGCTGTATCGCTTACATTATAACGGATTGTGTAGGTCCCTGGTGCTGTTGTGTTAGTTGGTTCTCCTGTAACGGTAATTTTATTAGTTAAATCTCCATCTTTTTCGTCTAATGCGGTAGCTCCTGCATCAGAATATTTCGCACCTGCTATTATCCTTATTGAGTTATCACCTTTTAACGTGATAACTGGTGCGTCTACATCTGCTGTTACAACCGTTATCGTATTAGATTCATCACTTTCTACCCCATTAACAGTTTGTTTCACCGTATAAGTTCCGTCCGCTACGTCTGTAAATGTAAACGTTCCATTGCCATCAGCTGTTCCTGTTTGTTCAACCTCACCATCTGCATTGTAAAGTTTCACCGGAGCATTTGGCATTGCCCCAGTTACATTCACCGTTCCGGAACTTCCGGTTCCAGTCGGCGCAGCTGGTGCTATGGTCAACGTACGGGTTACTTCTGGTGCTGCATTGCCTGTTGTATCGCTGACATTGTAACGGATTGTATAAGTTCCCGGAACAGAAGTATCTACTGGTAGCCCTGTAACTTTGATTTTATTAGTAAGGTCACCATCCTTTATATCTGATGCTGTTGCTCCTGCATCTATATATGCTGCTCCCGCTACAATCCTTATCGAGCTATTACCATTTAAAGTAATGACTGGTGCATCTGTATCAGTGGTATCTACTGTAATCGTATTAGATGCATCACTTTCAATACCATTAACAGTTTGCTTGACCGTATAAGTACCGTCCGCAACTCCGGTAAATGTTGTCGTTCCATCTCCATTTGCCGTGCCTGTTTTTACGACTTCTCCATCTGAATCGTATAAAGTTACTATGGCATCTGCAGTTGCCCCAGTTACATTCACTGTCCCTGAACTTCCGGTTCCAGTCGGAGCAGCTGGTGCTATCGTAAACGTCCGTGTTACTTCTGGTGCTGCATTGCCCGCTGAATCACTCACATTGTAGCGAATTGTATATGTTCCAGGTACAGAAGTGTCTGCTGGTAACCCTGTAACTTTGATTTTATTAGTAAGGTCACCATCCTTTATATCTGATGCAGTTGCTCCTGCATCTGTATATGCTGCCCCTGCTATAATCCTTACCGAGCTATTACCATTTAAAGTAATAATAGGTGCATCTGAATCTGCAGTTTCTACTGTAACCGTATTAGATGCATCACTTTCGATATCAATAACAGTTTGCTTGACCGTATAGTTCCCGCCCGCTACACCTGTAAATGTAAACGTTCCATCGCTATCCGCAGTTCCTGTTTGAACTGCATTTCCATCTGCATTGTATAATTTTAACGTTGCATTAGGATTCGCTCCACTTGCAATTACAGTGCCTGCACCACTCGTAGCATTAGGAGCTTTAGGTGCTATTGTTAAGGTCCGAGTTACTTCTTGCGCTGCATTTCCTGCTGAGTCACTCACATTGTACCGAATAGTATAAGTACCTATAGTATTTGTATCAGCTGGTAACCCGGTTACATCAATATTACCGCTAATATCACCATCTGTTTCGTCTTGAGCTGTAGCGCCTGCATCGTTATAGGTCGCTCCCTCGATAATCCTTATTGAGCTATCACCGTTTAGCGTTATGATAGGTGCATCTAAATCACCTGACACGACCGTTACTGGACTAGATTTTGCACTTTCTACCATATTAACTGTTTGCGTTACTGTATAAGTCCCGTCCGCAACGTCTATAAATGTATAATTGCCATTTCCATCTGCCGTTCCTGTTTGAACGATAGTCCCATCTGAATCATATAACTTTATAATCGCATTCGGTTGCCCACTTACAATCACTGTACCAGACCCTGCTGTTGCAGTCGGCGGACTTGGTGCTGTTGCGCCCGAACCTATCAGGTCTGCGGTACCATTTAGGGCATCATACTTAAAATAGCCTGAATCAGGAATTCTATCTTTATCTCTGGCTGTCGGTTGTTGACTGGCATTTGTTTGGGCCCATAACGGAAATGTTGCGTCCGCATTGAAATTAGCCCCAAATCCTAAATCTTGAAATAAAGAAAAGTCAACCCTTGCAACTACACTTACTAGTGACTCTTTAGTTCCTTCACCAAACCGAGTTATATCTGATTGATCTATGGAAACACTACCTGACCCAGTTAGGTTTACAACTGAAGAACTAAGTGTACTTTTAGAATCAAATAACAGCCATACCATCGCATTGGCTGTTGCCCCACTCTCGCTGGTTGATAACGCAGCCCCTAGATTGGTTGAAGCTAATTCAGCAGTTTTGTTGTCAAGCTGAACATCCCATCTAAAATAGATTGCATTAGCATCGTTCGCCACATAAAATTTTGTGAGTTCATATCCCCCACCCCCAGCATCGCTAGTTGAGTCAGGATAAAATACACTCACATTATTCCATGAACTTAGATCATTAATATCAATAGTTGTACGTGCCGCTTGAACACTTGATAAGGGTTGAAGAAAGTTGATAAACAACAAACTTACAAGCAGCATATTGATGAGTCGCCGTTTCTTCCGTATTAATTTTTTATAAGGCCTACCAGTCATTTTTTTCCCCCTTATTTACTTTTTTAAATAATTTTAATTTACTGATTACTTATTGCGTAGTGACTTTTAGTCATGAATATTTTAGAAAAACTCACTTTTCAAATTTTGAAATGACTCAATAAAATAAATGCACTAATTCTATATCCCTCATTACTTCAAACCCTTTTCTTTATTATCTATCCTTTTATCCCTATGAAACTGAGTCTACATATCTAATAGTTTTAGTATTATTCTATTGCAAATAAATTTTTATTATCTAAAAAAAGCTGCTATTTCACCATTATGTATGAAAACCCACTGAATCCTGAATACATGCCTAGAAAGGCTCGTTCAGGCAATATCAAGTTAAGTGTAAAGCTCAACTCTATTAATACTAATGCTAGTAAGGAGAGATAATGTGGAGTTTTATAGCCATTCATTTTGTTTTTACCTTTTTTTGCGGAGGTAGTAGTTGTAAACATTTCAATAAAATCTAGTTTTGAGGTTTAACGATTTTTTTAAAAGAATACTTTTTTTACTCACTTTAGATTCCCATGGTACCAACTCCTATCTTCCATACTTTTAAACACTGCATCCCTTTTGCACTAATCAAATCTAGTGCAATTGACACTCAAAAATTAACAACCTATCATTTTTCCAAATAAATTATAGTTCTATTGCCCTAAAAACTATTATATACAACACCCATATAGTTGAATACTATATTTATTCGACACATATCCCAGAACGGAAATTTTTTCGAAGATTATAATGGGATCGTGTCATTTTCTATATTAATTTGTATTTTCTAGCGCTAATCAAAAGCTATTAATTACTATTTTGGGGACATAGGTAACGATAGAACAATACCGTGATATGTAAGAGGTATTATTTTTAGTTGTTTAATTTTTTGAAGATTGGTAAAACTGTAGACATATTATATGGAATTTTATGGGAGAGAGATATGATCGGTTTATTAACTGCTATTTTAATTTTTAATCTATTAGCTTTTAAAACAAATACCACTCTATCGAGGACTCAAATTGCGCATATTTGGGCATTTACACTTGCTTTTCAAAATCTTTTTGACATCTTTGTTGATATTAAGTACACGGGATATTGGTATTTTACAAAGGATATTGATTGGGGTGGTCTACTAGCACATACTGTTTTGCTACCTCCGGTAAATATGATGTTTATCAACTGGTATCCGTTTAAAAGCTCTTACTGGAAACAAGCAGGCTATATTGCGATTTGGGTCATTATCATTTTAATTTACGAAACAATAGCATTGCTACCTGAACCATGGGGCTATTTTCATTATGGATGGTGGACTATTTGGCACTCGGTTATACTTAATCCGATATTATTTTTTATTCTGGTGACCTATTACAAAAGGTTTATACGAGGAAAGAGGATGGAGAGTCGAAATTCAGCAGTTCGGGCGTAATAGGGATGATATGTGATTTACATATTTTAATACAATAATGGCCCTTCATTAACTTACATGCTGCTTCTAAGCGGAATTTCTAGATTTATAGTCCATTTCAGGCCATTTATAATCCAAATTTTTGATTTCTAAGCGGATTTTAGAATTTGCAAGCGGTTTGGTTGGAGCTGCTCCATTAAGGATCTATCCTCAGCTCTAACCTGCGTCCCTTTTTAGTGAATTTTAAAGGCCGGTTTTAGGGTAATGCGGTACGCCCATGTGTGTGGTAATTTTCCTCATATTTAGTGACAAAAATACACGCACTATTTACAACTAGCTCATCCTCATAATAAAAAAAAGAGAAGAACAAGTAAACCGCTCCTCCCTTTCAGCTAAAACGAAAGCATCCTCGTTTCAGCACCACTATATTGAATTAATTCTCCCCATGTTTTATAACCGCGATCGATGAACTGCTGCAGCAGCTCACTATACAAAAATGCTGTCGTTAGTGCATCGCCTAAAGCAGAATGGCGCTCATAAATTCGCGTTCCGAAGGCGATCGCATATTGCTCTAAATCGCGCATATCTTTTGCTGTTGGACTTAAAAAACCAATCATATCTAATGTATCAATTGTTTTCGCTTTTTTTAAAACTTGTTTGGCACGGCGGAGCTCTTGTTTTAACACCAGCATATCAAATGCCACATAATGTCCGACCAGTGCCACGCTGTTGTTGCTTTTAATAAAATCAAGAAAGTTACCAATCGCATCGAGCGATTCAGGTGCGCTTTTCACCTTGTGATCGTTAATGCCTGTTAGTTCAGTTATTTCCGGAGGAATAGCACGCTTTGGCTTGACGTATGTTTGGTATGTATGATGTCCAAGCACTTCATATCCTCTCATATGTACCGCTCCAATTTCGATTAATCGGTCAGTAGTTGCCATTTGAAAGCCGGTTGTTTCTGTATCGTAAACTGTAAACGGAGTATCCCGAATAGGCGTAGACAATGGAAGTGTATCATCCAGTGGAATTGTTATTGAATTTCGCAGCCAAAACAAATGAACACCTCCTTTAGATCCATCCCCGTACTATACAAGTTTGGTACATTTGCTAATTGTGAACAGCCGTCCGATTTTTTAGCGGACATATAGTTCGTTATTCTTATAAAAATGCCTGTTTTTTAGAGTTTACCGGACATTTGATCCCTTATTTCAAAGAAATCGGCCCAAATATTGATGATTAACCTTAAATAAGAGCTTCAATGTCCGGAAAAGTTGTAAAATGGGCCTTTTTTATGCAAATAAGGGATTATATGTCCGGATAATTTCGCTTGAGATCACCAAGCACCTAATCAGCCTGTTCCATTCGACAAATTCCGGGAAGTGCCTGTCACTTGGCACTTTACAGTTTGATACATTTGCTATTTGTAATCAGCAGTCCTTTTTTTAGCGGACATATAGTTCGTTATTCTTATAAAATTGCCTGTTTTTTAGAGTTTACCGGACATTTGATCCCTTATTTCAAAGAAATTGGCCCAAATATTGATGATTAACCTTAAATAAGAGCTTCAATGTCCGGAAAAGTCGTAAAATGTGCCTTTTTTAAGCAAATAAGGGATTATATGTCCGGATAATTTCGCTTGAGATCACCAGCACCTAATCGGCTTGTTCCATTCGACAAATTCCGGGAAGTGCCTGTCACTTGGCACTTTACAGTTTGGTACATTTGCTATTTTTGTGATCAGCCGTCCGATTTTTTGCCGGACATATAGTTCGTTATTCTTATAAAATTGCCTGCTTTTTAGAGTTTACGATTAAGTCCGTATAATTGTGTAAAAAGAAAATGAGTCATTTTATTCCTTCTTGTCTACAATGTTTAACAACCACGAAAAACAAGGAAGAGAGGAATAGAGATGACTCAGTTACAGTTTAACCTAGATATGGAAGTTNGATTAAGTCCGTATAATTGTGTAAAAAGAAAATGAGTCATTTTATTCCTTCTTGTCTACAATGTTTAACAACCACGAAAAACAAGGAAGAGAGGAATAGAGATGACTCAGTTACAGTTTAACCTAGATATGGAAGTTTTAAAAGATTCTGTAATAAATTCTAATATTGATACTGTCGTGAAATCAGCTGTTGTATTGATCTTAAATGAATTCATGGAAAAAGAAAGAGATGACTACTTACAAACATATCCTTACGAGCGCACTGATGATCGTCGTGATTACCGCAATGGTTACTATGAACGAGAATTAACAATGAGTATTGGGAAGATCAAACTCAAGGTGCCTAGAACTCGTAATGGAGAGTTTTCACCTTCGGTTTTTGAAAAATATGCACGCTGTGATCAAGCTTTAGTCCTATCCATGTTAGAGATGGTCATTAATGGTGTTTCTACAAGAAAAGTAACACATATTGTTGAGCAACTCTGTGGTGAGAATATGTCCAAATCGTTTGTATCTTCACTCACGCAAAAACTAGATCCGATTGTAAATGATTGGGCAAAACGGCCTCTAAATACTATCTATTATCCTTATATTTTTGTAGATGCCACTTATATAAAAGTACGTGAACACCATCGTGTTGTTTCTAAAGCTGTTTATATTGCCACTGCCCTTACTGAAAAGAACCAACGAGAAATACTGGGTTTAAGTGTAGATCATACTGAAAGTTTTGAGAGCTGGAGTCAATTTTTAAAGCATCTCAAATCCCGTGGTTTACAATCACCTAAACTTGTTATTTCTGATGCACATCAAGGTTTACAGAAAGCTATACAACGTGAATTTATTGGGACTAGCTGGCAGAGATGTAATGTACATTTTAAGCGTAATCTTATTGAGAAATTACCTAAAAAGGACTCGAATGAAATCCGCACGATGATCAAACGCGTGTTTGAGGCGGTTACCATCGCTGATATGAGGATGTTTAAGGATGAACTTATGAGTGAATTTGGAGATAATCCTAAATACGTAAAGGCATTGGAAATACTAGATGAAGGTTTCGAAGATACCATCCAATACATGAATCATCCAGTGGCTCTTCGCCCTCATATACGAAGTACTAACTCACTTGAACGCTTAAACCAAGAAGTTAAGCGAAGAGAAAAAGTGATTCGAATCTTTCCTAATACACAATCTGCTTTCCGCCTGGTAGGAGCTGTATTAATGCATTATCAACAGACTGTATACTCAAAGAAAAAATCTCTAACAAAGTAGGCTATTTTTTCAAACTTCCATCAGGGGATTATCCCACAATCAATAAAGGCCATCAAAGGGAAAAGCGCCTTTGACAGCCTTTATTGATTGTGGAGTTGTAGAACCATGGAAGTTTCGCAAAAAAAATATATAGGGGACAGCATCTCCTTGACACTTAACTAGTTGGTAAACATTGTAAAGGAATTTACACAAGACTATGGACTTGACTGAGTTTACCGGACATTTGATCCCTTGTTTCAAAGAAATTGGCCCATATATTGATGATTTTCCTTAAATAAGAGCTTTAATGTCCGGAAAAGTTGTCAAATGGGCCTTTTTTATGCAAATAAGGGCATATATGTCCGGGTAATTTCGCTTGAGATCAAAGAGCACCTAATTGACTTGGTGCATTCGACAAATTCCGGGAAGTGCCTGTCACTTGGAGATTTTGCACTTGGCACTTTGGCGATTTTGCACTTGGCTCTTGGCGCTTTGGCGCTTGGCACTTCTGCTCTTGGCAGAGGACTGTCTCCTGGCACGGTAGCACGAGAACCGTCCCCATGCTACACCCTATACTCCGCCAGCATCTGGCTTTGCAGCTCGCGGAATGTTTTTAGTGTTAGGATTAGCTCTTCTTTTTCGCGAGTGGTGAGGTGTGTGAATGTTAGGATTGATGATGTTGGGACACCTCGTTTGGTTTGGTTCCATTTTTGTTTGACGTACATGCTCATTACATCGCTGAAGGCTGTTTTTAAATCGGCTGCGAAGTTTTCGGTCAAGACGTTCTTCGCAACTAAAAATTCCACGCGTTCCTTTGGTGTACCCGCTATGATTCCATGTGACAGTGTTAAAATTTGCAGACTATGGTGAAACGGGAATAGTATTTCTTTTTTGATATCAATACTTTTCCGCTCTAGACGAAATAGCGAGCGAATCGGATGATCCAGAGTTGGGATGCTATGCTCTTTTTCTACCTGTGCCATTCTATATAAAAAGATTTTGGAGCGTTCCATGCTCTTGGTAACTTGGGGTTGGAATTTCTCATTTAATTTTAAAGCTCCATATAAATATCGGAAGGAAAAGAAGTTTTGGGCAAGTAGAATGTTATCGTTTGTTGCCTTCAGCATCCACGAACGCAGACGATTGTTCCAGGAGTTCAAGGAACCGCGCCACACAGCGTTATTGCTCATCATTTTACCGATACAACGCACATAACCTGCTCGCTCCAAAAAGCTCACGATTTCTTCACCTAGCACCTCAAAATAAAGCTCCGTTCGTTCGCGCTGCCCTTCTTCAACATCATCATAGACGAGAAAATGATCTTGATCGGTCATCATGAATTGCTCACCTCGACCCGCACTGCCCATTACATACCAGCAAAAATCAGCTGGGGGTGTCAGGCCATGTCTCGTTCGTAATGAATCCACCGCTAGCTGCACACACCGAACAGCTAGCCGATCGTATAAGGCGGTGATCACTTCAAGTGTATGCAGGACGGGCACATTATCTTGTATTAATTTTTCAAGAACTTGATAGATGGCTTGCTTTACAGCTGCTAGGTTTTCTTCATCAATTTGTTCAATTTGTTTAATGGTTTTCGCGGTATTTTCATTTTTTTTACGTAAAAGTGCGCCAAGAGACACTACACCCATCACTTGGCCAGTTTCTTCGTGCAGCACCGGCAAATGCTGAAAGCCTTGCAAAATCATCGCGGTTAAAGCCGCATAGTAATACTCTAAACGCAAGATGGTGCTTGGATTTTTCGTCATCACATCTTCAACATGCAGATCGTATGGCTTTGATTTGGCTAGGACTCGATTGACGAGATCTGTTTTTGTAATAATGCCAACAAGCTTTCCGCCATCCGTGATCAACACAGCATCGGTTTTGTTTTGTGACATTTTTACAGCCACATCTTGAACAGTTGTTTGCGATGTTGCCATAACAGCTGGCCCCATTACATCCTGGACGCGAACAATAAAATGATTGCTTTCACTAATTTGCCGGGAAATTTTCACTTGTTCAGCCAGCGACGTATAAATATCCTTTAACCGCATCGCGCTTTGCCGCAACAAATAATCGCGCACACCTTCATCATTCCATCTCTGCTGAATAACAGCAAACGGAATTAATAGTCCAACTGAAGGTTCAAGCGCTTTGACCCGAACCATTTCTTCATACAAATTCGATTTGGATACACCTAGGAAATCTGCTAAACTCGGAAATCCGATGAGCTCTCCTTTTTGAATAACCTCCAACGATTCGGTATGGTCGTCTTTTTCCAAAGAAATATGAACCTCAGCCGCTCCTTCTACTAGTAAAATAAGACCAACCCGCTCCTGATTGGCTTGATAAATGAGCTCTGACGGTGCATATTCCTTCAGCACACATTGATTTACTAGCTTTTTCATTTCATAGAAAGGCACCCCTCGAAAAAAGGGGTGTATTTTCACTGCCTCATAGATTTGTTCTTTAACCAACCTGATTTGTCCCTCCATCATCATCCATCCATACCTCGCCATTTTTGTAGGTCATTTGTTCTGGATAGCGCAAGTCTAACACTTCTTCTTGAAGTTTTTGCGATGGCGCTGGAGTTGCAAGTGACACGATGATATTAGCTAAAAAGCCTGCGGCTGCTCCAAACACACCAGCTCCAGTATCGATGATGCCAGCAATGGTAAACCCACCATATTTTGCGGCAAATATATACGCTAACGTTACTGCAAGTCCAATTGTTATACCGGCAATTACACCTTGTGCATTGGAACGTTTCCACCATACACCTAAAATAAGTGCCGGGAAGAATGAACCCGATGCTAACGCGAATGCCCATGCAACGATTTGCGTAATCGCACCTGGAGGGTTAAGCGCAACTAAACCAGCAACAAGTGTTGCGATTAAAATCGACCAGCGACCCACTGCAAGACGCTTTTTCTCACTTGCATTTGGATTGATCGTACGGAAATAAATATCATGTGCAAGTGCCGAAGAAATCGAGATCATTAAACCGCCTGCAGTTGAAAGCGCAGCTGCCATCGCTCCTGCCGCTACTAAACCGATGACGAATACACCTAGATTAGCAATTTCAGGTGTTGCCATAACGACGATATCGTTGGCGATCACTAATTCGGACCATTGAAGAATACCGTCACCGCTTGTATCCGCAACTTTCAGCTTACCCGTTTCAACCCATGATGCTGTCCAAGCTGGTAAATTTGTAATTTGTTGTCCAGCTACTTGTGTCATTAAAATAAAACGTGAAAACGCAGCGTATGCTGGTGCAGATAAGTATAATAAACCGATGAATAATAATGCCCAAGCTCCACTCCAACGTGCAGCTTTCATTGTAGGAACTGTATAAAAACGAACGATAACATGCGGAAGACCAGCCGTACCGGCCATTAATGTAAACATAAGTGCAAGAAACTGTGCATGTGAACCATTTGTAAAGGGTACAAAGTATTCAGAAATGCCGAGATCTTTATCGAGCTGCTCAAAGCTAGAAACAACCTCACCATATGATAACCAAGGAATTGGATTTCCTGTTAGTTGTAACGACATAAAGATAACTGGAACTAAGTAAGCAACAATTAATACGATATACTGCGCAACTTGTGTCCACGTAATCCCTTTCATACCACCCATTGATGCGTAAAATGCAATCAGCACTACCCCTATTAATGTACCGATTTTGGCATCTACTTCCAATAAGCGGCCAATCACAACCCCTGAACCGGAAAGCTGTCCAATTGAATAGGTAAAACAAATAATAATCGTTGCAACCGCACCTAATAAGCGTGCTTTACTGCTGCCATAGCGGTCACCAAGAAACTCAGGAACTGTATAACGGCCGTACTTACGAAGCTGTGGAGCAAGCAAAAATGTTAATAATAAATAGCCGCCTGTCCAACCCATAATGTAGGCTAAGCCATCGTAGCCTAGTAACATAATTGTACCCGCCATACCAATAAATGACGCAGCACTCATCCAGTCGGCGCCAATCGCCATTCCGTTCCAAACCGGCGAAACACCGCGACCTGATACATAGAAATCTGAAGTTGATTTCGCTTGATTATAAATAGCAATACCAATATAAAGTGCAAAAGACGCTAAAATAAAGGCCAATGAAACTATTAATTGCTGATCCATCATACTCCCCCTTGTTATCTTTTTATTTTTATATTTTTACCCCTGTTGAGTGAATATGTCTTATTTTTAGTGATCAATCGTTTTACCTGCACTTAGCGTTTCGTTACGCTTTTCATCAATTCCAAACTTGCGATCAATTCTATCGCTCACGATTGCATTCACGAATAATAAAATGATGAACGTTACTACTGCTCCTTGTGCTGCCATGAAGTAATGAAATGGCATCCCATTAAATTTGAACCCTTGGAAAGCACCGATCCCAATCACAACCCCGAATGAAACTAGAAACCCAATTGCTAAGTAGATGATAATGCTCCGTGTGCGCGCTTTAAAGTACGCATCTGCTACACTCTTATCAATTTTTTTCATCGAACAGTTTCCTCCTCTTCAATTGTTTGTCCTAAACTTTCCCCCAATGATGATCTTTAATGTTCCCCGGCCCCTCACCTCCTTAAAGTTCTGTAGAGGATTTTTTATTTTTCTGCAATATTTTGACGAGTTTCTACTATTAATATAGTAGAAATAGGTGATCAAGCTTTTATCTTTTCACATTCTCTTATTGAGTGAACACTCAGTCAATATTGTCAGCACTTAGTATAGTGTGCAGTTGCTGCATACTTATGAGATATGTTTTTTAGGCATCTCTTTCACTGAGTGAGCATTCAGTCAATTTTGTGCATATTTAGTAAATTATGCTTTAGGTAATTTTAAGTTCTATTCCTTTAAAAATAATAGTTGTTGCACTGCATCTAACTATCTTAGCCCCATAATAAACCGAACTGTATCTATGAATGGCAACGGTACCATAATGATTTTGATAAGCATATAAATAGCTATAGAAGCAAACGGTACTCCAAGTAAAATTGCTTTTTGTTTTCTTAATGCAAATACAATGCTAATAATTGTAATAAGTGAAAATGCAATGACTAAAAACATGACTAGATGTACCCCCTTTAATTGCACTACTATTAAATTTTAAAATATGTAAAACTACGTTCTGCTTTTCTTAGAAGAGTATACTTGCTGATCGTGGCAAACTATTTGGTTGTCATGAACTCTAGCGTCACAACTGCTGAGCCACTTTCATAAAACGACATTTTTTGTAAGCGCATTCAATAAAATCGACATGGAGCACAGTTACTTTAATCACTGAGTATTTCCATCTTTTTAACGCTGTCTTATAACAATTATTAGAAAATTTCTAATAAAGTTATTATTCCAGAAATAACCACCTATCGTCAAGCTATTTTTTTACAATTATTCTATAATTTCTTGCACAAATTCTTTTAATAAAATAAAAATGGTAGATGCCAAACGCTGCCCATTACTTTGTTTTTCTTTTATTAAAATAATAAATAGTTATAGAAATTGCACTAATAGCTAGAATAATAATTAACAGTGAAAGGACGGATATATGAGAGTTTTGCATAGAGATGTCTTGGATATTCGTCTGTAGTTCAGAGGGTAATGTGTTGCTAGAATTGTGGTTTAAGGAGTCTTTGGATGTAAAAATAGAATCAAGCCAGCCCAATTGATTTACCTTATAGAAAAATGCAGCCCATACTGAATTGGCAACTACTAATAGTGTTACTAAAATAGTAATATGTACGACCTTCATCCCTATTACCCCTTTCCTATAGCTTACTTAATATATAACAATTTTTTCCTTTTTAAAAAAGGGTACATGGTATGATTTTTAGAAATAAATCTACATGAACGTTTGCTCACCAACGATTTAACGCGCTAATATAATAGTTAAATTCTATTAAAGAAGGATTGAGTGAAGCAGATGTAGTACAGATTTGAATTAGGTGTATTAGAGGGGCGATGGAGATTTATAAGCACAAAAAAAACCTTGAAGATTATCTCCAAGGTTAACATCGTGTATGTTATCCATTTTATTGTGCACGTTTGGGTATCAATTTTTTACTTCAACAAAGTGTAATGCTTGTTTCAACAAACTAAATACTAATTAAGCACCTTGTTCTACGTTTGTACTTTCTTCGCCTTCAGCAGGCTTTTCACTGTCTTTTTCTGAATCATCAGCAGGTTGGTCTGAAGACTCGTCAGCTGGCTGTTTTGAAGATTCCTCAGCTGCTTTATCTTCTTTTGGTTGTTCGGTTGATTGTTCAGGAGCTTTTTCTGATTCTTCTGCTGGTTGTTCTGCAGATTCCTCAGTTGCCTTTTCTGTTTCTTCAGTAGCTTTTTCTGTTTCTTCAGTTTCAGCTGCTTCTTTTATTGAAGACAGTGGTTTATTAAAGAATTCAATCGGATTTACAGGTTCGTTGTTTTGACGAATTTCAAAGTGAACATGTGTACCAGCATCTTTATTATAAACGCTGCTACCAGCTGTACCAATGACTTCCCCTTGATCTACAAATGCACCAGCTTCAACATGTACTTCACCTAAGCTTTGATAGAATGTGGCGATTCCATCTTCATGCTCGATTTCTACTACATTACCTAGTAAAGAGTCATTTTCTGCTCTTACTACAGTTCCGCTTAAAGATGCAACAACATCAAAGCTTTCTCCACTCTCCATTGCAATATCGATACCAGTACTTGGATAATACGTATTATTATAGAAAACTAGAGCAGCTTCTTGTTCTTCACTTGATGCATCATTATCATAGAATTGTTTTTTAATGGTTACTGCGTTTTCATCGACAACAGGCATTTTGAAATTTTCCTCTTGTGCGTTAACTGGTACAGCATCTTCATACTGTGCGTATTCTGCACTGTCTGTTACATTTTCTTGATTTTCATCTGCTACATCATTGTTTGTAGCTGCTTGGAACCAAAGAACACCAGTTAATAGAATTGCAGCACTTCCAATATAAACTGCTGGTAATACCCAACGCTTTCTTAATACTTTACGCCACTTAGAACCTTGAGAAGTTAATTTTTCTTCCTCTCTCATTTATCATCACCTCAGCAATCATTCTGAACAAATGCAGCGGAATCTATACATTTTTAAAAAACTTTTTTTCGATTATTTTTCGACAAAATACTTAAAATTATACGCGATTATTAAAAATATTTTTTTGGGGTGTGCTTCGTTCCCGGTATGACTGGGTTTTTCAATATCAGACTCTTTCCTATCTTCAATACTTTTTATCTTTGAAGGCTATCTAATTAACTTCCTATATATGTTTATTTTCAAGAGTACGTGGTTTTAATTGCGAGTTTCTGTTATTCATTTTCGAGTTTCGACCGAGTTGCGGCCTGTTATTTGCGGCTTTCTGTCATTCATTTGCGAGTTGTGGCCTGTTATTTGAGACTTTCTGTCATTCATTTGCGAGGTGAGGACCGTTATTTGCGACTTTATGCATTCATTTGCGAGTTGTGGCCCGTATTTGCGGCTTTCTCTATTACATTTCTAGTTGCACTTTTTTCACCTCTAGTTAGCTGCCGTTCCAAAAAGGACAACTTTTTAATATATATGTATTAAAATTGAACAGAAAGGAGTTGAATCCAAGGTGGAAAATAGGGTCACTAAAGACTTCCTTTCATTTATGTCATGGAATGTTTATTTAGGTGCAGATTTTACATCTATTTTAACCACCACACCAACTAAGCTCCCTCAAGTCGTAACGGACGTATTTCGTCAATTCCTCGCAACAAGCCTTCCCGCCCGTGTTAAAGAAATTGCACGACAAATTTTATTCAAAACTCCAGATATTATTGGCTTACAAGAAGTTGTTCAATGGCAGCTAGTTGCCCCACATTCACAACCCGTAACCTACGATTTTATTGAATTGCTGTTGAATGAATTGAAGAAAAGAGGATTAAATTATGAAGTCGCTGCGGTCAACAGTAATTTTTCGATAGAATTACCGACTAGCCATGGAAATTTAGTACGATTTATGGACCGAGATGCGATCCTCGTACGAAAACGACTGAGTTTCACTATTATGCAACGAAAGGAAACAAATTTTAGAAACAATCTTGTTTTAAAAATTGGCGGACAGCCTGTGGAAGTTATTCGTGGATGGTCATTCATCGATATTAAGGTCAATGAACGTACCTTACGGGTCATTAACACCCATCTCGAGCCCGTTTCTTCATTAATCCAAGTCGCTCAAGGTAACGAATTATTGAAAGGTCCAGCCCAAACATTGTTGCCGGTGATTATTCTAGGAGACTTCAACTCAAAAGCCGATGGTTCTGGTACACTGACATACAGAAATTTCATTCATGCTGGCTTTCACGATGTATGGGCAGAAGTTGGTAATGGTCCAGGGTATACATGTTGCCAAGATCCTGATTTATTGAATGCGACGTCCTCTTTAAATAAAAGGATTGATTATATATTTTACAAAAACGGCTGGAAACCGAATGTTTCTATATTGGTTGGTGAAGAACAAGATGACAGAACGCCAACAGCTCTCTGGCCTTCTGATCATGCAGGTGTATATGCCATCTTATTTTTTAAAGAAATGCCAAATGACGAGGGTTAGTGCTAAAGCTCTCCGCATATTACTTAAAAAAATGGCCTGTCCTCCAATGCGCTATCTTGCTGCGTACTGGAGGACAGGCTCTTATTTTACATAGAATGCACGGGGACGGTTCTCCCGCTTAAAATGTTTCGTTCTAATAGTAATCTTGTGCTGTTTATTAGTGATATATATCTATTATCTTCAGCTTTATATGGCTTACACTCTGAAAATTTTGCCCCACACTAGATTTATACAATGGCAGTTCATTCAATAAATTGGTTGCAAGCGTAGTTTCATGTTTCTAATCCAAATACTGCAATTTATAATCCGAATTTTTGATTTGTAAGCGGAATTGTAGCATTTATAAGCCGAATTTGAGATTTCTAAGCGAAAGGCAAATCGCCTGAGGTTTGTGTATGCTCCAGAGTTTTAATTATAAGACGTTGTCTACAAAAAAAGTGCTCTGTTGGAGTTTATTTAGTTTCATCCCATTCATGTGGTTTCGGAAGGATATAGGTGCGATTTTTCCGCCCTCCAGATTGCTTAAATTTTAATGAAACTAGCATTTTACTAGCAACAGATTTCGAAGATAGATGTAAAATACTACGTAACTTTTCATTGTTAATTTTATCATCTATAAGCATTGAATAATCCTTAATCGCTTGTAAATGAGCATTCTTGTATCCTTTCTTACAACTTGAACAATACCATGTTCCACGCTGCCGTTGGAGGGGTAATTTATTACAAGTAGGACATTGGACACCCATTAAGATCTCGGATCGATTAATATTGAATTTTTTTATCATATTAGGATCTTCAGGCACATGCTGACTTATTAATAAGCGAGTTATCTTTTTTAAATCTGTTGCATTCATACACTCTTTCTTATGTGTGTTTGCAATGCTTTCTATTTTAAAAGGGAATTTTGGAATACGAATGACATGTTGGAGAAATTTTTGATATTGAGGATCAATTTTAAGTATTGCCGAAGAATTGCTGTTCACAACTAGTGGTTCAATCGGAATAAAAGGCAGTTTATTTTTCTGTAACCAGTATTTAAATTGGAGCCGCTGACGGTCTACCTGCAGAACAGGATCTTCAAATCCTTCCACTTTTTCATTTAATGTTCGAACAAGTTGATGGTGTGCATAATCATAATAGAGTTCACCTAGCATGTTTTTGACTTCTGCGATGACTATAAAACTGGAACATACTATTACCGTATCCATTTGAAAATAATAATTGTCTTTAAAATGAAGTCTAACATCATGAAGAATGAGGTACTTTTGCTCGTCCAGAAAACTTATATAATAATCTAATGATTGTTGACCACGGTAACCCGCTAAAGACATTGCTAATTCATCTTCAATTCTTTGCCTGTTTGGATAATTAAATGTTAGTCGCCTTAGTAGTGATTCAAGTTTAACGGCCTTGATCGGTATTTTTCTGTGTTTTTTTATCATGATCTCAACTCCTATCGCGTTTACGATTAAAATTCTGCGGCATGCCTGTCAATTCCTGCTGTCTTTAAGTACAGCTAGTGAATTATTTTCTGAGCGGATTTGCGCAGGTTCTTGTCCGAATTCGGCAGTTTATAATCCAAATTTTTGTTTTGTAAGCTGAATTGGAGAAGTTGTAATCCAAAATCGCGATTTCTAATCGAAACGGATAATCGCTCCTATTGAGGGCGCATTTTGACTAGGGAAAAAGCTCCTACCTAGCAGAGCGGGGCCTCTGCACTTTAACCTTCTGCTTTTTTATTGAATGAAAAGCCGGCTTTTATCATCCAAACTTTGCTTTGTTTTTCGCTTTCTGTCGTGTTTCAATCTTGCGCATCCTATCTACTTTTGCATGAATCCGCACACGAACGGCGTATCACCCATCTTTATACGATGGCCCTTCATTCACTATTTAGTTTCTAAGCGGATTTTGATAGTTTCTAGTCCAAATTCGGCAGTTTATAATCCAAATTTCTGATTTGTAAGCGGAATTAGCGAACTTATAATCCAAAAGCGCGATTTCTAAGCGAAACGTATAAATCGCTCCTAATGTGGGAGCATTCTGACTAGGGAAAGCTCCTACCTAGCAGACCAGGCTCTCTGTGCTTTAGTTGCTGCTCTGCCGAGGTTACTTTTTATTGAATGAAAAGCCGGTTTTTATCATACAAACTAGACTTTGTTTTGGATTTCTGTCATGTTTTGATCGTACTAATCTTGCGCATTCTATCTATTTTTGCATGAATCCGCATACGAGCAGCGTTTCTCACAATTTTATACGATGGCCGTTCATTCACTATTTAGCTTCTAAGCGGATTTTAATAGGTTCTTGTCCAAATTCGGCACTTTATAATCCAAATTTCTGATTTGTAAGCGGAATTGACGAACTTATAATCCAAAATTGCGATTTCTAAGCGAAACGGAAAATCGCTCCTAATGTGGGAGCATTTTGACTACGGAAAGCTCTTACCTAGCAGAGCAGGCCCCCAGTGCTTTAACTTCTGCTATTTTATTGAATGAAAAGGCCGGTTTTTATCATACAAACTATGCTTTGTTTTTGCTTTCTGTCATGTTTCGATCGTTTCAATCTTGCGCAGCCTATCTACTTTTGCATTAATCCGCATACGAGCACTGTTTCTCACAATTTTATACAATGGCCGTTCATTCACTATTTAGCTTCTAAGCGGATTTTAATTGTTTCTAGTCCAAATTCGGCACTTTATAATCCGAATTTCTGATTTGTAATCGGAATTGGAGAGCTTGTAATCCAAAATTGCGATTTCTAAGCGAAACATATTATCATGCGAAGCGCATTATCATGCCAAACGCAATATCAAGCCAAGCATATAATCAAGGCAAACTACTATTACTAAGCTCCAACCTAATCCAAGCATGCCATCTCATTTATACCTCCAACACGCTGCACATACTGCTTGCCCTTTACATATTACAGAAAGAGCCTGTTCTCCTACAAACTGGAGAACAGGCTCTTATCATGGCTAACCGCATATACCCTCACTGCACAACAGCTAGTTTACTTCTTCGCTACAATCACATCTTGCAAATAAGGCTCAACGCTTGAAATTTTTGTTCCTTTATAATAATGAGCAATTATATCAGTGAATGATTTGCCTTCTGTTGCCATACCATTGGCGCCATATTGGCTCATGCCAACGCCGTGACCGTAGCCTTTTGTTGTGATCACAATGTTGTCGCCTTGGCGTTTCCAAGTGAAGTCGCTTGATTTTAAGTCTAGTTTTTCACGAACTTCGCGGCCTTCAAATGACTTTCCATTGATATCCACCTTAGAAACTCGGTTTCCGGCCGTACGCTCGACGATTTTACCGACTGAAGGTGATTCTACCTTTACACCTAATTTCTTCTCAAATTGAGCCACAGGCATCACCACTCGATCGGAAAATTTTGGGGACTCAGTGTCCCACGGGCTTTCAACACTGCGTAAGTATGGAAATGGATTTTTCCAGTAGTCCTCTGAGTTTTCGGTATAGCCATTGCTTGTTGAAAAAAATGATGCCGTAATTGGCTCTCCTTCATAGGTGATGATTTGGCCTTTAGTAGCATTCACAGCTTCCGTAATGCGCGCCATTTTCCATTCATAATTAGCAGCACCCCATAGCGCTTTTAGCTCCTCGGGACTTTTATAAACTTGATGCGTGACTGTATCGGTTACATCAGAGCCTTCTGGTGTGCCGATTTTTTCAGCATTTAATAATTGTTTAACTATATATGTTCGCGCCGTTAATGACTGGGCCTTTAATGCTTCAATTGCAAATTCAGCAGGCATTTCAGATGCAACAACGCCTTTTACATATTCCTCTAACGGAATATTGTCAATTTGCTTTGTATGACTTCTGTATACAGCCACTTCTAATGCAGGCTGCTGCGGAGAAGCTGTAGTCTCTATCGCTTGTGAATTTTGCGATTGATTGCCATTATTCACTTCTAATGTATTTTTTTCTTTTGAAAAGGGTAAGACTAGTAAAGTTGGTATTAAGATAATGATAGCAAATAGTGAGGTTAGCATAATAAATAGCGGCTTCATACGTTTCATGAACTCATCCTCCATCAAAAATAGTGACTATACTTAAATTTATGGGGATGGACAAGGTATTAGAACATTATTTTTACAGATTTTGACGTTGTGCTGGGACATGGTAATCCTACAGTTTTATAACAAAATGGGTACTTAGTAGCAATCCATTAGGCATGTTCATTGAAACTACTGAATATACTTCAATAAAACGCACTATTATGGCACTGCTTTAATGCGGCAATCTATAGGAATTTACCATATGTATAAAAAACCATGCCCTACTCCATTAAAAAACATATAAGTTGCACAGTAAATTAAAAAGGAACCTTATGCGAAGGCTCCTTTTAGATAACTATGCAAGATTTGATTTAAAGTTCACTTTAATTACGTTGTTATTGACGCTTTCTTCATTAATACGTTCAATATCAGCACCAAGGCTTGCTAATTTTTCAGCAAAGTTAACATAGCCGCGATCTAAATGTTTAAGTTCAACAACACGTGTATAGCCATCGGCTACTAAGCCGGCTAAAATAAGGGCTGCTGCAGCGCGAAGATCTGTTGCTGATACTTCTGCACCTTGAAGATTGACAGGACCGTTAATAATAGCAGAACGTCCTTCGATTTTAATATCACCGTTCATACGGCGGAATTCTTCAACATGCATAAAACGATTTTCGAAAACTGTTTCGGTAATAACACCTGATCCTTCAGCACGTAATAATAATGTCATCATTTGTGCTTGCATATCAGTTGGAAAACCAGGATACGGCATCGTTTTTAAATCTACAGCCTTTAATTTTTCAGGCCCGATTACACGAATACCATCTTTTACTTCCTCAAAACGGACACCCATCTCTTCCATTTTTGCAATTAATGCAGTTAAATGTTCAGGGACAGCGCCTTTAACAATGATATCACCTTTTGTAATGGCAGCTGCAATCATAAATGTTCCCGCTTCAACTCGGTCTGGAATGATCGTGTGACGAGTTCCATGAAGCTTGTCGACACCTTCAATGCGAATCGTGCCCGTTCCTGCACCGCGAACCTTAGCTCCCATTGAGTTTAAGAAGTTTGCTAAGTCAACGATTTCAGGCTCTTTGGCAACATTTTCGATTACGGTTGTTCCTTTTGCAAGGGTTGCAGCCATCATAATATTTTCAGTTGCACCTACGCTTGGGAAGTCTAAATAAACTTTTGCACCGCGTAAACGGCCGTTGGCTTTCGCTTCTATATAGCCATTACCCACGGTTACCTTAGCTCCCATTGCTTCGAAACCTTTCAAATGCTGGTCAATCGGGCGAGACCCAATCGCACATCCTCCAGGCAATGCAACGCGTGCGTGACCTACACGAGCTAGCAATGAACCCATTACTAAAACGGAGGCCCGCATCTTTCGAACATATTCAAAAGGTGCTTCTGTTTTTAAAGGCTTAGAAGCATCTACGTGAATGGAGTTATTTTCAAAAACAACTTCGGCATTCAAACAACGTAATACTTCGTTTATTGTGTAAACATCTGCAAGAGAAGGCACGTCTTCAATGACACTTTTTCCTTCACTAGCGAGTAAACTTGCTGCGATGACAGGCAGTACAGCATTTTTTGCCCCTTCTACTTTGACAGTACCTGACAACTGCCTACCACCACGGACGATGATTTTATCCAAGGTATTCCCCTCCGCGTCCAATTTCTATATATTAATATTCAGACGTTATGATTGGTGTGCCAATTACAACCGTTGTTGTACCGCCCAATCCTTCCCGTAACGCTATTTGTATATTCATTTCCTCATTTTTCTCAGGGATGTTGTTCTTCCAATTTTCAGTATATGCAGATACCGAGATAAATGTCTCTTCACTTAATGCTTCAATTGGTTCTGCAGCAAAATCACTTAAATACGTAAGGGCTTGATTATACAAAACACTTTCCATAATATCACTTGTTTGTCCTTTTACACAAGAGAATATTATTGGATATTTCTCGAACATTTTTCCTATTTTTTCATTAAAAACTGGGAGGTATTTCCCCCATAGGTCCGCACTCCATTTTTCTCCATTTAGCTCATATATAAGATACGCATTTAGATTATCTTTATGGGGGTAGGCGACAAATTTAATTTTTTCTGTAAAATTGTATTTTGCATTTGCAAATATTCCAATTGTTTCAGTCATCCCGTCTTTAGTAGATGTTTCCCATACAAAATTCGGGGAACTATTCTTTAGTTCATTTAACTTAGTTTCATACTCTTCAACCGAATTTACGCTCTTCATATCTTCACGGGCGTAAACATTCCAATTATTAATTTCAATGTTGTGACTCTCCATAACCTCAGCTATTTCAAATAAGGGCTCGATTGTGCTTGTACCTTCTGTTTTACCATAATTATTTATTTGAAAAACAAAAGCTATGATTAGTGCCAAAATTAATAATTTTTTACTCACTTTTACTCTCTCCCTCTTCTTTTAGGCGGTAATTTCTCTATTTTTAATACCAGCCATGATATCTCTGTCTTTGTATGTTTTATGTCTGTCACCTACGATGTTTCTTTACTAACATTTTTTCCAAAGAAACACTCAACATACATGGAAGAACTCGTCAGATATCGACAAGAGGGCTTTCTGAAATATAATCATCCAACATTTTCATTTGTATTTAGAGAGAAAGTGAGTATTTTAAAAGGATGAACGATATGCAGTTTTCAAAGATCAGTCGTCATAGATGATTTTGTTAATTTTTGAAAGAAAGATAAAAATGATTGCGTTTGCATTTGATGTATTTTCATTCATAATGGTTTTACTAAGGGTGAGCATGATTTGTTGTGTAGAGAACGATTGCTGCGTTTTAGATGTGTGTTGGAAATCAAGGTAGAGTATTACTGATTTTAAAAAATGCAAATCATGGAATCTTACTTAGAAAAATTGAATGAAAAAATAAATCCGTCAGCGGGGGGCAGTAGGACCCGCTGATAGGTAAAATAATAACTATAACTTTGTAAATACCATTTTGAAACCTATTTCTAAACAGGTTTTTTTGTCGTATTAAGGGAAGTTTCGTCTTACTCTTTTTTGCTTGGGCAAAAAATACTTGGATTAACGACGCTTGTATCCTTCACCAACGTTTCGCTTACAAATCTTAATTTTGGATTACATTTCTGAATTTCGGATTACAAATTTGAATTTCCGCTTATAAATCATAAAAAACGGATTGCAAATATAGAAATCCGCTTAGAACTATATCTAGTTAATAAAAAGATCATTCTATAGAACGCAGTCTTGCACATATTAACCTTGTCTATCCACTACTCCACACAAGAAAACACCAAACCCATTTTGAATTTGGCGCTTTAGTATTTATTTAGAAGAAGAATCTAAGCTGCTGCGACCATAAGAAGTAATCTAAGAAGAAATTGCTTACTGCTGAACCGATCGCAATTGTTAATAATATGAGTAGAACTTTGGCATGACCCGTTTTCCCTGATTTTATTAGCAAATCAATACGAATTCCTTGCAGCGTCCACCAAGTTATTAAAAAAAACATTAAATGGACAACGATGCTGACCATTGCTTGTTGACTAAAGTTTTCTATCATTATACAGCTTCCTTTCCCTTCTTCTATCAATTGTATTAGTATGTAAATGTAAATATAGTTCAGTGTTAAGTTGATTAATTCTGTTGGGAAATTTACCCTTAGTTATTTCCCGGAAAATACAATTTACGACAATGAAACTAATTTGATATGTACTTACTCCTATACAAGGTAATCCTACAGGGCATTATAGCATTTTTGACGCGATTATTCTAAAAATAGTATCTAAAATAAGCCAACAGGTCTTCCAAACAAGAGCTCCGAAAGCATCTATTATAAAAAGACCCATACTCGAGTTAATTCAAAACCACTATATATGTGGTCAACGTACCTGTCCCTCTGGCCTCTCCCCAAAAAAAGAAGAGACTCGCGCCCGAGTCTCCCCTTAAGAAATACTTAACCATTTTGTATCACGAGAACCGTCCCCGTGATTCCCTGGCCAAGGGACCTGTCCCCGTGGACCTACATTCCGAATAATGTGTAGAAGAAGTCGAATGCTAGGCTTGGGAAGATTCCGAATGCAATTGTTCCGATTACACATAATGCAACTACGATGGTGATGCCTAGTGGTAATTGGAATTTCGCACTTGTTTCGGATTCTTCGGCAACAGCTGCTGCTCCACCTACAAACATTGTTTTCATAACTCTAAAGTAGTAGAAGTAAGAGATAACGGTTGTGGCCATCATAATACTAACTAGCACTAAATGTCCTGGGTATGGGCCCATTGTTGTAACAGGTCCTAGCGCTCCAACGAAAATGTTAAGCTTTCCGATGAATCCAGCTGTACCTGGGATACCTGCTAATGATAGTAAGAAGATTGCCATCGCAACAGCCGCAAGCGGTGCACGACGGTAAAGGCCGGCAAAGCTTGAGATTTCTTCGCTGTCCGCTTTCGTTGTGACAACTTGTAAAATTGCAAATGCACCTAAGTTCATTAATAAATAAGCCACTAAGTAGAACCAAATGCCTTCAAACCATAGCGGTGATAATGAAAGAAATGGCACTAATAGATAACCTGCATGCGCGATACTAGAGTATGCGAACATACGCTTAATATTTGTTTGACGAAGTGCAATGGTGTTACCGACAATCATGGTGATCGCTGCTAATACGACGATCAGTGGCTTCATTGACCATAGTAGATTGAAATCATCTTCAGCTAATCCTGGTGCGCTATTAAACGCAGTCAGTAATAAACGAAGAATGATAACAAACCCTGCTGTTTTTGAAACGACACTTAAAA
The DNA here is from genome assembly GCF_900240995.1 of Bacillus sp. Marseille-P3661. Lineage (NCBI taxonomy): Bacteria > Bacillati > Bacillota > Bacilli > Caryophanales > Bacillaceae > Bacillus > Bacillus sp. Marseille-P3661. The sequence goes on along the minus strand of NZ_LT965955.1, from coordinate 365,925 downwards.
ATGCAGTAACAGGTGTTGGTGAACCTTGATATACATCCGGTGCCCACATTTGAAACGGAACCGTTGCAATTTTGAATGATAGTCCAACAAATGTAATGATAAAGGCTAGACCTGCTAAAAAGCCTAGTTCACCATCTGCAATGCTGCCCATGGCTGCACCGATTTCGTATAGATTGGTTGATCCTGATAAACCATAGATATAGCTTAATCCAAATAGCGTGATCGCAGTTGCGATACTACCATTGATAATATACTTCATCGCCGCTTCATTTGAATGAAGGTTCTTCTTATTAATACCTGCGAGAATATAAGATGAAATTGATAATGTTTCAAGTCCGATGAATAACGTGATAATATCAGCACTTGAAGCCATCATCATCGCTCCAAGTAGAGCTGTTAAAATTAAATAATATAATTCACCACGATATTGGCCGATGCCTTCTTTTGGTTCGTAGTTTAATCCTATTAATAGAACAAACGCCGTACCCACTAAGAAGATAAACTTAAAGGCCAATGCAAATGGATCAAATTGATAGGTTCCAAATAAAATATCAGCTGGTTCATGGCCGATTTGCGTTATTAAGAAAATCAAAGCAATGATAATCCCTGTAATACCTACCCATGCTAACGGCTTTCTGCTTTTTTTATCACCCATAAACAAATCTAGCAGTGATAAAAGGGTAGCTGTGCCGAGAATCACAAACTCTGGAGCCATTAGTCCCCATTGATAACTTAACAATGTTTCTAAATCCATTTCAGCTTACCCCCCTATCCCTAGTAGTATTGTTTCAAGTGTTGTTGCTAAAGCCTGCGTTAGAACAGTAGGGTAAACACCGATCAAAATGATAAATCCTAATAATACAATAACAGGAACGGCTTCAACTGAGCTTATATCTTTAAGCCCTGTTAAGCGGGTCGCTGTTTCCCCAAACGTTACATTTAAGATCGCTCGTAATAAATACGCTGCTGTCATGATAATCCCTATACAACCAACCGCTGCAAGCACTGGTTGCACACTGAATAATCCTAAGAAAGCCATGAATTCACTCACGAATCCTGACATCCCTGGCAAGCCTAATGATGCCATCGCACCAGCTAAGAACATGCCAGCTGTAATTGGCATCACCTTCGCCAATCCGCCAAGTGAATCGATATGTGTTGTGCCCGTACGTTCGTACATTACACTGATTAAGAAGAATAGCAGCGCTGAAATTAAACCATGTGATACAGCTTGGAAAACTGCACCTTGAATTCCTTCTGCATTCATTGCTCCTAAACCAATTAACACAATACCCATATGTGAAATACTTGAATAAGCTAGCACTAATTTTAAATCCTTTTGGATAAACGCTAAAAATGCACCATATAAAAGGTTAATCACACCTAGTGCTGCAATTAAAACTGCTAATTGGTCAAACTGTGCTGGAAAAATTTCTAAACCAAAACGAATTAAACCGAATGCACCAATTTTTAATAGCACCCCTGAGTGCAGCATAACAATGGATGGTGGTGCTTGCACGTGAACGCGCAACATCCAGCTATGAAGTGGGAAAATTGGCAGCTTTACACCGAAAGCAATCAGTAAGGCAATTAATGCACCCATCTTAAAGTTTTCAGTAATGCCTAGGAACGTTAAAATTTCCTGTGATTCACCCATAATCATTTTTAATTGTTCTATATTAGATGTTCCTGTTTTAGCAAATAGTAATGCAAATACGATTAAAAGAATGGCCGAGCCAAGACCGTTATAAATTAAATAACTGTAAGCTGCTTTTTCGCGCTCTGCATAACCCCATTTGCTAATTAAGAAGAACATTGGAATTAATGTGATTTCAAAGAAAATGAACCATAGAACTAAGTTTTGTGCTGTAAATACGCCAAGCATACCGATCTCAAGTAGTAAAAACAGCATGAAGTAGCCTTTCCATTCTTTTTTAATATGAATGGATGCAATCCCTGCTAATGCTGCTACAACTGTTGTTAAAAGCACTAGCACTAATGAAAGTCCGTTGATGCCTAGTTCATAGTCAACGACGAATGGAATTTCACTGCCAAGGTTAAAGGCAATCCATTTGCGCTGTTCTACAAATTGCAGTGCTTTTTCCTGAAAGTCAAAGCCAGCAAATGCCATGAACGATAGAATTAATGGCAATAACGTTGTTAAAAAGCCGATTAATTTAATCGATTTTTCATTTGTTTTTGACATAAATGCCAAAATAATGATCCCTAACAGTGGGGAGAACACTAGTAATGATAATAAGCTATTACTCATCCGAAATACCCCCCTGTTAACGCTAAAATCACAACTAATACTGCAAGACCGACAAATGCAACCGCACCATATGTTTGAATCTGTCCATCTTGAAGCTTAGCACCAAAGCGCCCAACACCTTGCGTAATCGCAATGACTGCACTTACAAGGCCTTCAACGATTACTTTATCGATGAATTTCAAGATGTAGCTGATTCCACGTGCGCCAGCCACGACTGTACTGTTATAAATTTCATCAAGATAATACTTGTTATATAAAAGCTTATATCCGGCAGGAAATGGCTTTGCCAGCCAATCGCGGGAAATCGCCTTTTTACTATAAATAAGCCAAGCTAGTAAAATTCCAAGTAATGATACCCCTGTTGCAACAAACATAATCCAAGCAGGCCCTTCAATATGACCATGTCCATAACTATGTGAACCTGCTACCAACCAATCCCCTAAGAACGTGCCGAACCAAGGTGTATTTACATAACCTGAGACAACCGCTAACACTCCTAAGACGATCATTGGGAATGTCATGACACCTGGTGATTCATGTACAGATGATTCTTTATATCCTCGTGCTTCCCCCGTAAACACAAGGAAAAATAACCTGAACATATAGAAAGCTGTAAAGAATGCTGCAATCACTGCTAGCCAGAATAAACCATAGCGGCCATCCGCCCACGCTGCGATTAAAATTTCATCTTTACTAAAGAAACCTGATAAAAGTGGAAATCCACTGATCGCAAGTGTTCCAATTAGGAACAATGGCGCTGTGATTTTCATCTTTTTCCATAAGCCGCCCATTTCCTCAATATCTTGAGTGTGTGCAGCATGGATGACACTACCAGCAGCTAAGAATAGCAATGCTTTAAAGAATGCATGTGTCATTAAGTGGAACACACCAGCTACATAGCCAGCTGCACCTAATGCAAGCATCATATAACCAAGCTGACTGACTGTTGAATACGCTAAGACGCGCTTAATATCACGCTGTACTAAACCGATTGATGCCGCAAAAATTGCGGTAATTCCCCCAACAACAGCTACAGTTGTCATTGCTGTTTCACTCGCTGAAAATAGTGGGAATAATGATGCAACTAAATAAACACCGGCTGCAACCATTGTTGCGGCGTGGATTAATGCTGAAACAGGTGTTGGACCTTCCATCGCATCTGGTAACCATGTGTGCAATGGGAACTGACCTGATTTACCAACTGCCCCGATAAATATTAAAATTGCAGAACATGTAATCATTCCTGGTGATACTGCTCCAGCTTCAACAGCATGGAAAATTTCATCATATTCAAAGCTTCCAACTTGCCAGAATAATAATATCATCCCGATAAAAAAGCCAACGTCTCCGATACGAGTTACAATAAAGGCCTTTTTTGCAGCTGCTTTTGCTTCTTCCTTAAAAAAGTAAAAACCAATTAGTAGGAATGATCCTAAACCAACAAGCTCCCAGAAGAAGTACACTTGTAAAAGGTTTGGCGAAATTACAAGTGAAAGCATTGCGAATGTAAATAATCCTAAATAACTATAAAACACTGGTAAGCGCTCATCGCCATGCATGTATCCTTTTGAATACATATGTACTAGAAAACTTACAAGTGAAACGATAAATAACATTAAAGCATTTAACTGGTTTACCTCGAAACCAAACGTTAAATCTGCGTTTCCTATTGAAAGCCATGTTCCCTCAATCTTGACATTTTCCCCCTGCAGGCGCTCTAGGAGCACCATGATCGAAAGAGCGAGTGACCCTAATGTAGCAACCATCCCTACATAGGCACCGTTTTCCTTTAGTTTTCGACCAAAGAGAAGAAGAAGTACGAAAGACAGAAGCGGAAACAGCGGTATTAGCCATGCATTTTCCATCATCTAATCACAATCCCCTTCTTGACTCAGTAATGTTTGAGTCCTTTATTTTTTCATTAAGTCCATTTCATCAATATTCACTGTTTTACGATTGCGATTTAAAGCAATCAAGATTGCTAAACCTACCGCTACCTCAGCTGCTGCTACTGTAATGGTAAATAATGAAAAAATTTGTCCTGTGATACTTGGATTTACTCCATATTTACTAAATGCAACTAAATTTAAGTTAACTGCATTTAACATTAATTCGATTGAAATCAGTACGATGATTGTACTTCTTTTTGTTAAGGCTCCATATAAGCCAATACAGAAAAGAACAAGGGCAAGCACTAAATATACGGATATCGGAACACTAGTCATGCGTCTCGCCCTCCTCATCGTCTTTCTTCGAAATAATAATCGCACCGATTAATGCTACAAGTAATAACACTGACGTTAATTCAAACGGGATTACGTATTTGGAATACAATGTTTCCCCGATTTGAGATGTATTCTCGACATGTAAGTTTGTAGCTTGCTCTCCAAGAGTTAAATCGTTAATCGCAAAGTAAACCGTTAAAAAGAATCCAATTACACCTAAGCCAACAATCAAGTTGCGGATTGGATTCACTTTTTTGACATCTTTATCATCATGCTTTGTTAACATAATTCCGAACAAGATGATGATTGTTATTGCCCCTGAATAAATTAATATTTGGACAGCTGCAACAAATTCTGCAGATAATAAAACATAAAGTCCAGCAAACGCTATGAAGGTGAACACTAATGATACAACCATGTGGACCACCTTTGTTACGTTTAGCATAATGACCCCGCCCGAAATTGCAATTAAGGCGAGAATGAAAAACGCTAAAAGCTCACCACTCACGGTTTGTTCACCTCTCTAATGTTCTCATCATTTTCATCTAACCACGTGAGGTCTTTATATAATTCATCGCGACTGTACGTTGACAGCTCGAAATTGTTTGTCATAATAATGGCTTCCGTCGGACAAACTTCTGTACATAAGTCACAAAGTATACAGATTTCGAAGTTAATCGTATACGTATCGATAATTTTACCCTTTTTCGATGGATCCGGGTGCTTTTTACCTGTCAGCTTAATACAGTCTGTAGGACAAATATTGGCACACTGATTACACACGATACATTTTTCAGGATAAAATTTTTGAATCCCGCGAAAACGATCCGGAAGTGCTAGTGCATCATTCGGATAATCGTAAGTTACCGGTTTTTTTGTTAATTCCTGCAGGGTATACTTTAAGCCTTTTGCTAAGCCTTTCATGCGTTCCACCCCTTTTCCTTATCTAATATGACATCTTCTTACTGTCCAGATGTCGTGGATGTGCCAAGGGACCTGTCCCTCTGGCTCTCTTTTAGAAAAATAATTCTTTAACAATGGCTGAAAGAAATAGGTTTGCTAATGCAACTGGTAATAATATTTTCCAAGCAAATTCCATAAGCGTATCGGCTTTGAAACGCGGGAATGTTGCACGGAACCAGATAAAGATATATACGATTAAGCTAAATTTAAGCGCGAACCATACAGCGCCAGGGATAAAGCCTAGTCCTGGAATTGGGTTCCAGCCGCCTAAGAACAATACAGTCATGAGCGCTGACATTGCGAATAAATATACATACTCTGACAACATGAAAAATGCCATACGGAATCCTGAGTACTCTGTATGATAGCCTGCAACAAGCTCTGATTCTGATTCTGGTAAGTCGAATGGAATCCGGCTTAATTCAGCGTTTGATGCAATGAAAAATACTAAAAATCCAATTGGCTGTAGGAAGATATACGCGATATTTTCCTGTGCAGCGACTACTTCATTTAAGTTTAAGCTTCCTGTGAACAGGATGACACCTAGTACGGACATAACAAGCGGGATTTCGTATGAAATCATTTGTGCGCCTGCACGCATCCCGCCGAGCAATGAGTATTTATTGTTCGATGCCCATGAACCCATTACCATTCCTACAATTGACATCCCTGAGAGAGCAATATAGTAAAGTAGGCCTATGCCAAGGTCAGCAAATTGATACGCATCTGTAAATGGTATGGTTGCAATAACCATAAATGATGGAACAAACGCGACGATTGGTGCCAGGATAAAGATCGGCTTATCGGCAGCTTTAGGGATAATATCTTCTTTCATTAACAGCTTCAAAACGTCGGCAACGGTTTGTAATAAACCAAATCTACCACCATAAGTGTTCGGACCTACACGAGATTGCATGAATGCCAATACTTTTCTTTCGGCTAAAATTCCATAAGCAACGAATGCCAGGATCACTATGAACAATAACATTGCTGCAAGGCCGAAGTAGATCAGAAAGTTTAACAAGCTAGGAGGTGAATTTAATAGCGACTGCATCATTACCCATCAACCTCCCCTAGTACAATGTCAATACTTCCAAGGATTGCAACCATGTCTGAGATGTTTTGTCCTTCGATAAGCTTTTTGAAGATTTGTAGATTATAAAAGCTTGGGCGGCGGAACTTTAAGCGATAGGGCTCCTTTTTGCCATCGCTAGCAATATAACAGCCGATTTCACCGCGGGCGCCTTCGATACGAACGAATGCCTCACCCTTAGGAGCTTTAATAATTCTTGGTACCTTCGCTAAGATTTCGCCTTCTTTAGGGAATTGCTCAACGGCTTGCTCTACTATTTTCAGAGATTCCGCCATTTCAGCCATACGAACATCGTAGCGTGCCTTTGCATCCCCACCATCTGCAGTTGGAACATCAAAGTCAAAACGATCATAAATTGAATATGGTTCATCTTTACGAAGATCCCATTTAACACCTGTACAGCGTAAACATGGACCGCTTAATGAATAATTAAGCGCATCTTCTTTTGTATATTTACCAATTCCTTTTACACGTGTTAAAAAGATTTCGTTACCCGTTACAAGCTCGTGGTAACTTTCAAGTTTTTCGCGCATGTAAGGAACAAAGTCTCTCACTTTTTCGATCCAGCCATCTGGAGCATCCCATTTTACACCGCCAACGCGCATGTAGTTAAAGGTTAAACGAGCTCCTGATAGTTCATTTAAAAGATTTAGAATGATTTCTCGTTCTCTCATCGCATACATAAATGGACTTGTTGCACCCATATCCATTAGGAAGGTTCCCCATCCTACAAGATGGCTGGCGATTCTTCCAAGTTCCATTGCAAGCACGCGTAGATACTCTGCTTTTTCAGGAATTTCTAATCCCATCATCGTCTCAACTGCATGGACGATCACATAGTTATTTGTCATCGCTGATAAGTAATCCATACGGTCTGTGTAAGGGACGATTTGTGTATATTGTAGATCTTCTGCTAGTTTTTCGGTACCACGATGTAAATAGCCAATGACTGGTGTAGCTTCTTTAATAATCTCACCATCTAATTTTAAAACAACTCGGAATACACCATGTGTACTTGGATGCTGAGGACCTACGTTGAGTAGCAATTCTTCTGTTTTAATCGCCATTTGCTACACCTCCACATCATACTGCTCGTAGTCTTTGCGAAGTGGGTGACCCACCCAATCGTCTGCAAGCATGATTCTAGTTAAGTTAGGGTGATTCTTATATTTGATTCCGAGCAGATCGTATGATTCTCTTTCAGGCCAATCAGCGCCTGCCCACAGTGGTGTAAGAGACTCAATTTCTGATTTTTCTCGGTCAATCTTTACTTTTAACGCAACAGATTGCTTGTTTTTATAAGAATAAAAATGATTGTAAACTTCTAAATGTGTTTCGAAGTCTGAACCATGATGTTCTGATAAATAATCAAAGCCTAGCTGCTCATTGTATTTCAAGAACTCAGCAATTTTATAATAAGACTCTGGTTTTGCAACAATGGTTGGCACGTCTTTTGAAAGTTTATTGATATAAGCATCTTCAATGACATCCTTGCCAAGATGATCTTCAATGACCTTGATATATTTATCTAGATATGGTTGATTTGGTGACTTTTCTTCCTCTGCTGCCGGTGCATCGGCAGTTGCGCCTGCGCCTGCAGACTTAGCTTTTGCAAGTGCAGCGGCTTTTGCTTTCGCTGCTGCGATTGCTTTCGCTTTCTCGTCATCACTTGCTGCACCACCGCCAGCTTTAGCTTTCGCTGCGGCTGCAGCCTTTGCTTTTGCGGCTGCTGCTGCTTTTGCCTTTGCAGCGGCTTTGGCTTTTTCATCATCACCGACATCGCCTTCACCTGACTCGGCTGCTAGTGCTTTTGCTTTTGCAGCAGCTGCGGCCTTTGCTTTGGCAGCTGCTGCTGCTTTTGCCTTTGCGGCAGCTTTGGCTTTTTCGTCGTCAGTAGCTGCGCCAGTATCGCCTGCGCCTGATTCAGCAGCTTTAGCTTTCGCTAATGCCGCTGCCTTTGCTTTTGCGGCTGCTGCTGCTTTCTTTTTCGCTAAGTCGGCATCATCGCTTGATGCTGAATCGGCTGAGTCAGCAGTTGCTGCACCTTCTGCTTGTTCGGCTGCTTTTTGCTTTGCTAATGCCGCTGCTTTTGCTTTCGCGGCTGCTGCTGCTTTCTTTTTCGCTAAGTCAGCGTCGTCGCTTGGTGCTGAATCGGCTGAGTCAGCAGTTGCTGCACCTTCTGCTTGTTCGGCTGCTTTTTGCTTTGCTAATGCAGCCGCTTTTGCTTTCGCGGCTGCTGCAGCTTTCTTTTTCGCTAAGTCGGCATCATCAGTTGAAGCTGCACCAGCATTTTGTTCTGCTAACTTTTTCATAGCAGCTTCCTTTGCTTTTTGGGCAGCTTCTCGTTTTTGTTGTTCGAGGTCTTTTTCGCTCATTTATTAAAGCACCCGCTTTCCAGTCTTTGCTTCATAGCGGATTTTTTCTTCTAATTTATGCAATCCGTAAATTAATGCTGCCGGGTTTGGCGGGCAGCCAGGTATATATACGTCAACCGGAACAATTTGGTCTACACCTTTTACAACTGCGTACGATTTTACATATGGTCCACCAGCTGTTGCGCATGAACCCATAGCAATGACCCATTTTGGTTCAGGCATTTGATCATATAGCCTTCTCAAAATAGGTGCCATTTTCTTCGTTACAGTACCGGCAACAATCATGCAATCTGCATGACGTGGGGAGGCACGGAAAATTTCCTTACCAAAGCGGGAGATATCAAAATGCGATCCACCTGCTGCCATCATTTCGATTGCACAGCAAGCTAAGCCGAAGGTCATTGGCCAGATCGATGCACCACGTGCCCATGCTTTGATTTGTTCGACAGTTGTTAAAAAGACGTTGCGATTTAACTCTTCTTGTTCCTCTGGTGTAATATCTTGTAGCATTAAATCCATTTTAACACCTTCTTCTTCCAAGCGTAGATTAAGCCAATAATTAGCATAACAACGAAAATTAACATTTCAATTAGTGCAAAGACTCCCAATTTTTCATAAGCTACTGCCCATGGATATAAAAACACAGTCTCTACATCGAAAATAACAAACATTAATGCAAAAATATAATAACGCACATTAAATTGAACCCGTGAATCCTGAAACGGCTCGACACCGCTTTCATAAGTTGATTGTTTTTCAACACTTGGTTTGTTAGGTCGCAAAAATCTACCAAACGTTAACGCCCCAACAGGTAGTATTATTCCCAGCAAGAGAAAGACAACTACAATTAAATAATTGTTTTGGTACAGAGTTAGATGTTCCATACCATCCCCCCCAAAATCTATGATTTAAAAATATTTTGTAACCGAGTCCTATTATAGCAAATGGAAATTTGTGTGTCGACAAACGTTCACAAATATCGTAAAAAAGTTTTCATATACTATTACCATGATAATACGATGATATTCAAATGCGCAGTGAATATTATCACAATTACATTAGTTGTCGCTATTTTCAGATTTTACTCACAAATCAAAACAAGTTAATTGTTATACTAATATAAAAATTTTACGTCTATAAATATCGATTTATCTATTGTTAAGGCAGTTCATCTTAACCATACTTGCGCAATATAGTATACTTGCACAATCATTCAGATAGTACCCAGTTCCTAAAGATTATAAACGCTATATTGTAAAATAACGGTTTTAAAAATTAAAAGCTATTTTAGTATTATCGTTCATACAGTGGGTAAGAACTGAACTGATTGCTTTTAGTGATCATTTAGGAGTTTTATATTATTAAACTGCGTTTTAAATTGCTTGTTCTTGTCTTCAATGAGTATTGACTTGGTTACAGGCTTTGAAGTATTGCCACTAATACTACTATATCTCTTAATATCAAACAATCTTTCTCGCAATCTTTTTCCTACCAATTTCGCCATCTTTTAGAGAATCTTAATAAAGACTCCTATTTGGATAACTTTATAAGTTGGAGTAATTCAGATCCATCGCCCATGTGCTAAATAACTGCTTGCTTGTTCTCATGAAAATAATTACAAAAAATAAACCTAAAGAAAGACGGAAATGTCTTTCTTTAGGTTTATTAAGAACGGCTACCTACATCTAAACGATTAATTGCACGTTTTAATGCCATTTCAGCGCGTTTAAAATCAATATCATCTGCTTTAGCTTGTTGTAGACGTCTTTCAGCACGATCCTTCGCTGCACGTGCACGATCTACGTCGATATCTGAAGCTAACTCAGCTGCTTGAGCTAAAATTGTAACTTTATCAGGTCTTACTTCCAGGAAGCCACCACTAACAGCCACTTTTTCAGAATCCGCACCATTTTTTAGACGAACAGCGCTAATCGTTAGCGGAGCAACTAATGGAATGTGACCAGGTAAAATACCTAATTCACCACTAATTGCCTTAGCACTAACCATTTCTACGTCTGACTCATATACAGGGCCATCAGGAGTAACTACACTGACTCTCATTGTCTTCATTTAATTAACCTCCCATACTAGAGGTGAGATATAAGATGTGAGAAATGAGATGTTAGCCTTTGCGATGAATAGCAGATGCGCTCATCCCCATTTCTCATTCCTCACTTCTCTAGAACCTTAAGCCTGCATAGCTTTTGCTTTTTCAACTACTTCTTCGATGCGTCCTACAAGACGGAATGCGTCTTCTGGAAGATCGTCGTATTTACCTTCAAGGATTTCCTTGAAGCCACGAACTGTTTCTTTTACAGGTACATATGAACCCGGTTGACCAGTAAACTGTTCAGCAACGTGGAAGTTTTGAGATAGGAAGAACTGAATGCGACGAGCACGTGCTACAACTAGCTTGTCTTCATCAGAAAGTTCATCCATACCTAAGATTGCAATAATATCTTGTAATTCACGGTAACGTTGTAATGTTTGCTGTACTTGACGAGCAATATTGTAATGCTCTTCACCAACGATTTCAGGTGAAAGGGCACGTGAAGTTGACGCTAATGGATCCACCGCTGGGTAAATACCCATCTCAGAAAGCTTACGCTCAAGGTTCGTTGTTGCATCTAAGTGAGCGAAAGTTGTTGCTGGAGCTGGATCCGTATAGTCATCGGCAGGAACATAAATCGCTTGGATCGATGTTACAGAACCTACGTTAGTTGATGTAATACGTTCTTGTAATTGACCCATTTCAGTTGCAAGTGTTGGTTGGTAACCAACGGCAGATGGCATACGTCCTAATAGGGCCGATACCTCTGAACCTGCTTGCGTGAAACGGAAGATGTTATCGATAAAGAATAACACGTCTTGTCCTTGCTCATCACGGAAATATTCAGCCATTGTTAAACCTGTTAAGGCAACACGTTGACGTGCACCAGGTGGCTCGTTCATCTGACCGAATACCATTGCTGTTTTCTTGATAACGCCTGAATCGCTCATTTCATGATAAAGGTCGTTACCTTCACGTGTACGCTCACCTACGCCGGCGAATACCGAAATACCACCATGCTCTTGAGCGATGTTATTGATTAATTCCTGAATTAATACCGTTTTACCTACACCGGCACCACCAAATAGACCGATCTTACCACCCTTGATATAAGGAGCAAGTAAGTCAACTACTTTAATACCAGTTTCTAAAATTTCAACTTGCGTTGAAAGATTTTCAAATGTAGGTGCTTGACGATGGATTGGATCTCTACGTGCTTCCGTAGGAACTGGATCAGCAAGGTCAATCGCTTCTCCTAATACGTTAAATACACGACCAAGTGTTACGTCACCAACTGGAACTGAAATTGGTGCACCTGTATCTAATACTTCAATGCCACGAACTACACCATCAGTAGAATCCATCGCAACTGTACGTACTGTATCATCACCAAGATGTAGAGCAACTTCTAGAGTTAAGTTGATATCAACATCATTCTCAGTACGCGCTTTATGTTCGATTCTAAGGGCGTTGTAAAGTTCAGGCAGCTGTCCGCTTTCGAATTTTACGTCAACAACCGGACCTAAAACTGCGGTTACGCGTCCTTTATTCATCGCGCTTTTCCCTCCTAACAAACATAGTTCAAACTAATCCGTTCTATTCTAATGCTGCTGCACCGCCGACGATCTCTGTAATCTCTTGGGTAATCGCAGCTTGGCGAGCACGGTTATAAGAAAGTGTAAGTGAATCGATAAGTTCGCCTGCATTATCAGTCGCACTTTTCATCGCTGTCATACGTGCAGCATGTTCACTTGCCTTTCCATCGAGTAGCGCACCATATACTAAGCTTTCAGCATATTGAGGTAATAACACCTCTAAAATTTCTTCTTGAGACGGTTCATACTCATATGAGCTTATTTTTGTATTTTCACCCGCAAGGTCTGTTAACGGCAGTAATTTCTTTTCGGTAAAATCCTGCTGAATCGCACTTACGAAATGATTGTAATACATATAAAGTTCATCATATGCTCCATCGGCAAACATTTGTACAGTTTGGCTGGCTATATCTTTAATATCAGCAAATTCCGGTTGATCTGAAAGACCGACGATGTCTTTGATCAATGGCATATTGCGTTTCTTAAAGAAGTCACGGCCAACGCGACCTAGTGCAATCACTACATATTCATCTGTTGATTTATGACGCTCGTTAATAATACGATTCACGTTACGTAAAACGTTACTATTATAAGCACCTGCTAATCCACGGTCAGATGTAATAACTAAATAGGCTGTTTTCTTTACCGGACGCGATTGTAGCATCGGATGGCTCACACCACTGCTACCAGCCGCAATACTTGCAACAACTTCCTGTATTTTTTCCATGTAAGGAACAAATGATTTAGCGTTCATTTCAGCACGATTTAGCTTAGCTGCTGATACCATCTGCATCGCTTTCGTGATTTGCATTGTTTTCTTTGTCGATGTAATACGATTTTTTATATCGCGTAATGAAGCCACTCGTTTTCACCACCTTTTTTCGAGGACATTGTGGTTCAACCAACATTTATTTAGTACTTATATGTGAATATGTCCTTACTCCGATACGTTGAAAGACTTCTTGAAATCGTTAAGAGCAGAAGCCATATCTTCGTCACTAGGTAATCCCTTCGTTGTACGGATCGTTTCTAAAATTTCATTACGGTTATGCTCTAACCAAGTCATTAATTCGCTCTCAAAACGAGTAATATCAACAACTGGGATATCATCTAAGAATCCCTTTGTTAACGCATAAAGGATCGTAACTTGTTTTTCAACAGCAAGCGGCTTATTTAAGCCTTGCTTTAATACTTCAACTGTACGAACACCACGGTTTAACTTCGCTTGTGTTGCTTTATCAAGGTCAGAACCGAACTGAGCAAATGCTTCTAGCTCACGGAAGGATGCAAGGTCAAGACGTAATGTACCTGCTACCTTTTTCATCGCTTTAATTTGCGCAGATCCACCAACACGTGATACTGATAAACCGGCGTTGATCGCTGGACGTACACCAGAGAAGAACAAGTCTGATTGTAAGAAGATTTGTCCATCTGTGATCGAGATAACGTTCGTTGGAATGTACGCAGAAACGTCACCAGCTTGTGTTTCGATGAATGGTAATGCAGTCATTGAACCGCCACCTAAATCATCGCTAAGCTTTGCAGCACGCTCTAATAAGCGACTGTGTAAGTAAAATACATCCCCTGGATATGCTTCACGGCCTGGAGGACGACGTAATAATAATGATAATTCACGGTATGCAGCAGCTTGTTTTGTTAAATCATCATAGATAACAAGAACATGCTTACCATTAAACATGAATTCTTCACCCATTGTTACACCAGCATAAGGAGCTAAGTATAATAATGGAGCTGGTTGTGATGCAGATGCAGTTACAACGATTGTGTAATCTAATGCACCGTTTTTACGTAAAGTTTCAACAACACCACGTACTGTTGATTCTTTTTGACCAATTGCAACGTAGATACAAATCATATCTTCGTTCTTTTGGTTTAAGATTGTATCGATCGCAACAGATGTTTTACCTGTTTGGCGGTCACCGATGATTAATTCACGTTGTCCACGTCCGATTGGTACTAGAGCGTCGATCGCTTTAATACCTGTTTGTAATGGCTCATGAACTGATTTACGCGCCATTACACCTGGAGCTTTTGATTCAATTGGACGAGTTTTTGAAGTTTCGATCGGTCCTAAACCGTCAACTGGTTGTCCTAATGGGTTTACAACACGACCTAAAAGTGCTTCACCAACAGGTACTTCCATAATACGGCCTGTACGACGAACCTCGTCTCCTTCACGAATATCACTAAATGGTCCTAGAATAACGATACCAACGTTGTTTTCTTCAAGGTTTTGGGCAAGACCCATTACGCCATTTGAGAATTCAACAAGTTCTCCCGCCATAACGTTATCAAGACCATGAGCACGTGCGATACCATCACCAACTTGGATTACAGTACCTACATCATTTACTTCGATTTCAGACTGATAATTTTCGATTTGCTTTTTTATCAGCGCACTAATTTCTTCTGCTTTGATGCTCATGAATTTCACCCCTATCTTCTAACTTTTTGCAGATAGTAATTGACGTTCCATACGGTCTAACTTACCTTTTACACTGCCATCAAAAATTGTATTTCCAATGCGTAGTTTAAGCCCACCAATCAGGCTGTTATCTACAATATTTGTAATTCGTAATTCAGATTTACCAACCTTCTTAGCAAATACATCTGAAAGAGCTTTTTCTTCATCTTGCGTTAACGGGCGGACAGAATACACTTTTGCATCTGCGATACCGCGCGCATTATTCGCTAATACGAAGTACTCTTCCACGATTTCACTTAGAAGATCTTCACGCTTGCGATCGATAAGAAGTAGGATTGTGTTCAATACAGTTGTTGATACACCGCCAAACACTTCTTTGATCATTGTTTTTTTAGATTCATTCGAGATTTTTGGTTGCTTTAAAAGAGTTAGGAATTGAGGATTTTCGGCTAAAACCTTTTCAACAACACGAAGTTCAGCTTCTACTGTTTCCAGTTGATTCTGTTCTTTTGCTAGTTCGAAAAGGGCTACTGCATAGCGATTCGCTACTGCTGTTGAACTCATCGCTGCTCGCCTACCTCTTTGATATATTCATTAATAAGTTTTTCTTGATCTTTTTCACTTAACTCTTTTTCAATCACTTTAGATGCGATTAATACAGATAATGAAGCAACTTGTTCACGTAATGCTGCAACTGCTTGTTCTTTTTCTTGTTGGATCTCTTTAATTGCAGATTCCTTCAAGCGAACTGCTTCAGTACGCGCCGCTTCGATAATATCTTTTTCTTGTTGCTCGCCAATTTTCTTAGCGTTTTCGATTAATTGTTGTGCTTCAACACGAGCTTGCTTTAAAGCTTCAGCTTGGTCTGCAGCAATTCTCTCTGCTTCTTTACGACTCTTTTCAGCTGCCGCTATTTCATTTCCTATATGTTCTTCACGTTGCTTCATGATGCCCATTAATGGACCGAAAGCAAATTTGCGAAGTAATAATAACAAAATTAAAAACATCACTAACTGGAAGACGATATCGCCTGTATTGATTCCAAGTCCGCCGCCAGCTGCTCCCAATACTAATACATTAATTGGTGACACTGTATTCACTCCTTTCCAATACGTGCCCTGCTCGGTATATGATCGTACACTTAATAGTTTACATAAGTTGAAACTAATCGGTTTTACAGGCTGTTTAACCCCTGCCTATCCTTTTATGGCAGGCGGTTGCAGCATGTTAAACCATGATAAAGCAATGGCGAAGGATCTTCAAATGATCTTCGCCATTTAGATCTAAGTCATGATCCTGTTATCAATTGTATTATTTATGCACTTAAAATTATTGTCCCATTACGATAAATGCAACTACTACCGCGATGATTGGAATCGCCTCTACTAACGCAACCCCGATGAACATTGTAGTTTGAAGAGGTCCTTTTAGCTCTGGTTGACGAGCGATCCCTTCAACTGTTCTACTTACGATAAGACCGTTACCAATACCTGCACCTAGTGCAGCTAAACCTATTGCAATTGCTGCTGCTAATAAACCCATTATAAAGTCCTCCTTAGAATTATAATTCTTTATTTGAAATTATTTTTATTTTAATGGTCATGACTCACTTTGTGTGCCATATATACCATCGTTAACATTGTAAAGATAAACGCTTGAATCGCGCCTACGAAAATACTAAATGCTTGCCAAACCATCATCGGTATTGCAGCACCTAAAGCACCTGCAATCCCGCTCGTTGCTAAACCTGCTAGCAATCCCAATAGGATTTCACCAGCAAAAATGTTACCGTATAAACGCAAACCAAGAGTTAATGTGTTAGCAAATTCCTCAATGATTTTTAGCGGAAACATAAAAGACATTGGTTCAAAGAAACCTTTTGTATATGTTTTCACACCATTCATTTTCACACCATAATAGTGTGTTAAACCAACAATCATAACAGCTAGTGTCATTGTGATCGTCGGATCTGCGGTTGGTGATTTCCACCATAAATGATGTTCTTCCCCAACTACAATTGCAAATGGAAGACCTAGCATGTTTGATACAAATATATACATGAGTAGTGTCATTCCTAGTGATAAAAAGCGACCGCCTGTTTGCCAGTCCATTGTGTTTCCAATAATGCCTTTTACAAAGTCCATCACCCATTCCAAAAAGTTTTGAGCACCTGTTGGGCGTAACTGTAATGAACGAGTACATAAGACTGCGATTAAAAATACGATGGCTGATGCAACAGTGACCATTAATACGTTTGATAAATTAAATGTAAGACCAAGAAATTCCACTATAGGAGCACCATGTTCCAACTTATTCACCTCTCTTCCCGAATGAATTACGTTTGGATTGAATAATAAAATCTATCATAATGACGATATAATATGTCATTAAGCCAATAATCACACTTACTAAGTGAAACGTTTCAGGGTATCGCATTGCGATTAGCACTGCTAATACGGAAGATGCCATACGTTGCAGCATACCAAGTGAGCCCATGCGCCTGTTTTCCACAACCGCTTGTCCAAACTTGTTCACCTTTCGATACAGTAGCCACATATTATAGGTACTAGCAACAGCACCTAGTATCAGGCCATTAAAAATAGTCGTATAAGGAGTAAATCCCCATCCTAATACGAATAACACTAAAATGTTGATGATAATTTTCAGGTACCGAGTCAGCATCCCTTTATTTTCAAGCATGTTATTTTCCTTCTCCTAAATAGCGTTGGACAATCTGAATTGTCGCATAAACACCAGCTGCAAGTCCACTAATAAGACCAAGTATTAGGAACAGTGGAAATGTACCCGCTAGTTTATCTAGCCATTTCCCTAGAAAGATACCTACCAGTATCGATCCTACTAGACTACTTGAAATTGCTGACATGATAGCCATTGCCTGTAAGGGTTTTTTTTGCTGATTATCTCCTCGCAAATAAAGCGCTCCTTAGTACTTTATCTCTTATTAATTTTCTGAAAAATATGTACTAAAAGTACCCTCGTTTTACATCCTTTGTAAGCATACAATAGGGTACTTTTAATGTCAATCAATTTTAGGTGAAAATGTTCACAGATACGACATATAACAAAAATTTATAAGTCTCTATCAAGAATTTAAACATTAACTCTCTATTACAATTTCAGTCTCCTGCGATGTTTCTAACCCATTTTGTCTAGCATAAACGATCGCTCGGTAAACACCATCTGGAAATGGAATTTTTTCTCGGTCAATAGTTTGTTCAATATGACCGCGTTTCACATTATGCTGTTGTGTTAACAATCCCTTAAACTGAAGTGTTATCGGGTCAAATAATGCAATTCCGAATTCATCTGCGCCTTCCGGTAAGTAGAACTCATATTTGTAGCGTTCATCATCCTTACGACTGAAACTACTATGCTCGTCGACATCATTCTCTTCTTTTTCAAATGAAAACCCCATTACTCTTGGATGCTTTGGATCACCAATCACAAATAAAAATGGCAGTGCAATGTTGTTATCTTCTGAAATTAGTTCTAAACCTCCATAATATATCCCATTTTTCATAACTGTTGAATCTACCTCTATCCCCACTTTAATTTTCTTTTTTTCCTTCGGTTCTAGATATTGTGAAAAAGGTAGATTCCACTTCAGCCCTTTTTCGAGCTTTGGAATTTCAAACGAAATTTTTTGTGGAGTATCTGATGTATTTTCAACAATTAACGCGATACTTTTATTTACTTTATGCTTGGATGGCTTAATCGAACCAAAAGCTAAGGCACCTGGATAGGCAAGCAGCTTAGTTGAAACCGCGTCGTCTACTTGGATACGACCTGCGCCTTGTTCAAACGGAGAATATTGTTTCCCTTCTTCATTGTACATTTGCTTGGCGGTATTCATTAGTGCAGCTTTAACTTGTTCGGGTGTCCAATCAGGATGCGCTTGTTTAACGAGCGCCGCTGCTCCTGCAACATGTGGCGCAGCCATACTTGTTCCCTGTAAAGCTAAATAGCCGTCCGGCACTGTACTATCAATTTTCACCCCCGGAGCAACTACGTCAGGTTTTATATTCCATGTATGGGTGACTGGCCCGCGTGAGCTAAAGGCCGCTAAACGATCGGTTATTTTGCGCATCTTCGTTGCAAACCATTGGTCGCCTTTTTTTAGATGCTTTACTAACAGCTCACCGTCTTTTTTTGTTAGTGCAACTGCCGGTATGTCGATGTTCTCTTCCAATCCGCCAGGAAAGATACCATCTTCGTTATTGTAAATTAAGACAGCAACCGCACCCTTTTCGTATGCATTTTTCACTTTTTCTGTAAAAGTAATCTCGCCACGCTGAATGACTACAATTTTTCCTCTAGCATCTTTTATCTCGTCCGGATAACCTAGACCTCCGTTCACTAATTGATAGTCTTTCGTTAAATTCCATGGAACAGAACCCTGGAGCGGCTGCAACACAAAAGTATGATCAGGCGCTGCATGGATTGTTCCAAATGGGATTTCAATTGGCGGCGTCGATGCTCCAACAGAGATTGCTTTTTCCGAAGCACCCGGTGAGCCAACCGTCCAAATACCAGGACCTGAGTTCCCATTAGAAGTTACAGCAATCACACCCTTTTCCACAGCCTTATCGAGCGCAATGCTTGTTGGATAATCAGGTCCGTTCACTGAACTACCTAATGATAAATTGATCACATCCATGCCATCTTCTACTGCTTTTTCGATCGCCGCAATAACTTGATCTGAAGTACCAACACCACCTGGGCCTAGTGTACGATACGCATATACTTCTGCATCCGGCGCCACACCTTTTACTTTTCCGTTTGCAGCGATAATCCCGGCAACATGTGTACCATGCAGCGTCGGCTCACCCTGGCTTTTGATTGTTTCCATTGGATCTTCATCATCGTCCACTACATCAAAGCCGCCTTTAAAGTTCCTTTGTAAGTCAGGATGCGTATAATCAACGCCAGTATCAATGACGCCAACTTTTACACCTTTACCTGTTAAGCGCTGATTCTCTTTATCGAACATCCCTCGGATCGTATCGCCACCGATAAACGGCACACTTTCATCTAGTTTAACTTCGTATGTATTAGCAGGATGGATGCTTACTACACCATTGAGATTTTCTAACTGCGAAATCACCTTTTCATTGGCCGTAATCGAAATACCATTAAAAAGTGTGTTAAACTGTTCATTAATTTTAATTCCAGAATATTTTGATTTAATTTCTTCTATTATAGTAGAATCATTTACCTCGACTATATACTTTTGCGGATGTATCGGTGCAGGATCTACTTTAATATTGATATCAACTTTCTGTATTTCAGCAAAACTCGTTATTGGAAAAGTATTACCAAATACTATTATCGAAAAAGCTAGTATTTTTATTGCCTTGTATGTCACAAAAAATACCACCTTTCTGTATTAATGGTGCCTGACCCCCGGTGCGGTGATGCATTAAATTATGTGGGTGGATGTTAACGCCCATTGAATTTGTGTGAATTTATGAATGATATTCATTTCTTTATACTGTGGTATTATTTGCAAATTTGGGATTTTAATGCAAGAAAGGTGGTGGGGTTTGAATATTTTGTAGAGGTTTTAGTTTTGGAAGAGCTTAATTATTATTGCTACTACTCCATCAGACAGCGTTTACTAGCGAAATTCACGCTTTTCACAACATTTGTAACCGGCAGTAGATTCACTTTATCATTTGACTGGACTTTCCCGCTCAAGTTGCACTCGCTATAGCCATACTGGTTAATCTCAATTGACTTGTCGCTCTTGCAGTTTGTAAGCGGAGTTGACAGATTTCTAGTCGGAATGCTGAGTTTATAATCCAAATTCTATGATTTATAAGCGGAGTTTACTCATTTCTAATCCAAATTTTGCAGTTTATAAGCGAAACGGTCGGTTTACGGCATTTATGGAGAGTTCTCATCTTAAGCTCAGATTTTCTTTTAGTGAATGTACTGCTGTTTATTGGTTACAAAATTCGCAACGCAATGAATCTTTCTAGCTAATTGGTGCATTAGCTATCACACTCTACAGCAAAGCGTTGAAATTCACGCTTAACTCAACATTTATAACCGGCAGTAGATTCACTTTATCAGTTGAGCTGGACTCTCCCGCTCAGGTTGTACTTGCTATAGCCGTTCTGCGTCATTCCAGTTTTCGCTTATGCAGTTTGTAAGCGGAGTTCACAGATTTCTAGTCGGAATGCTGAGTTTATAATCCAAATTTCATGATTTATAAGCGGATATTACTCATTTCTAATCCAATTTGGCAGTTTATAAGCGAAACGGTCGGTTTACGGCATTTATGAAGAGTTCTGATCTTAATCTCAGATTTTCTTTTAGTGAATGTACTGCTGTTTATTGGTTATAAAATTCGCCACGCATTGAATCTTTCTAGCTAATTGGTGCATTAGCTATCACACTCTACAGCAAAGCGTTGAAATTCACGCTTTTCACAACATTTATAACCGGCAGTAAATTCACTTTATCATTTGACCGGACTCTCCCGCGCAGGTTGTACTCGCTATAGCCGTTCTGCGTCATTCCAATTGTTTGTTTATGCAGTTTGTAAGCGGAGTTCACAGATTTCTAGTCGGAATACTGAGTTTATAATCCGAATTTCATGACTTCTAAGCGGATTCTACTCATTTCTAATCCAAATTAGCAGTTTATAAGCGAAACGGACGGTTTACGGCATTTATGTGGAGTCCCTATCTTATGACTAACTGCACCAGATAAATTTGCACCAACAGTTGCCGCTCACACAAAAAAGCCCATCCTTGGAAGATGTCTCCAAAAATGAGCCTTACTAAAATCAACCTATATCTATTTAACTGTGAATGGCGCTGGGCGCTCGTCTGTTTGTTTAAAATGATAACGAATAGCTTCAGCAATTCGAGCAGATGCTTTGCCATCTCCATACGGATTAGACGCCTGTGCCATTTTTTCATACGCAGCAGAATCTGTTAACAGCTCTTTCGCTAAGCGGTATACATCTTCTTCCTCTGTTCCTGCAAGCTTCAATGTACCTGCTTCAATACCTTCAGGGCGTTCTGTTGTATCACGCAGCACAAGAACTGGTACACCTAATGAAGGCGCTTCTTCTTGGACGCCGCCCGAATCAGTCAGTATTAAGTATGATCGTGATGCAAAGTTATGGAAGTCAATTACATCAAGCGGTTCAATCAAATGAATCCGCTCATTCCCTCCAAGTATTTCTTGGGCAATTTCTCGCACGGCCGGATTTAAATGGACCGGATATACAACTTGCACATCGTCATGCTCTTCAACAATGCGGCGGATTGCATTGAACATATTGCGCATTGGTTGTCCAAGATTTTCACGGCGATGAGCGGTAACAAGTACTAAGCGGCCTTTGCTTGCGGCTTTTTCAAGCACTTCATTACTATAGTCGTCTTTAACTGTCGTTTTCAGCGCATCAATTGCTGTATTTCCTGTAATGAAAATACTTTCAGGATTTTTATTTTCCTGCACTAAGTTTTCATAGGCTTTATCTGTTGGTGAAAAATGTAGATCGCTAATAACACCAGTTAACTGACGGTTCATTTCTTCAGGAAACGGAGAGTATTTGTTCCACGTTCTTAGCCCCGCCTCGACATGTCCAACTGCAATTTGATTGTAGAATGCTGCCAGACTCGCAATAAAAGTAGTTGTTGTATCACCGTGTACAAGCACGATATCCGGCTGAACTTCCTTCATTACCGCGTCCAAGCCTTCTAGTCCTCTTGTTGTCACATCAATCAATGTTTGGCGATCTTTCATGATGTTTAAGTCATAATCAGGTTTTACATTAAAAATTTGTAAGACTTGATCGAGCATTTGGCGATGCTGCGCTGTTACCGCTACAATGGATTCAAATTGGTCAGAACGCTTTTCTAGTTCAAGTACAAGCGGGCACATTTTAATCGCCTCAGGTCTTGTACCAAAAGTCGTTAACACTTTAATTCGTTTTGACATCGATATTCACTCCAATTATTTTGTACCAAATAGACGGTCGCCTGCATCTCCAAGTCCAGGAATAATATAGCCATGTTCATTTAATTTCTCATCTAAGCCCGCGATATAAATATCTACATCAGGATGTTCTTTTTGAACTTCTTCTACTCCTTCAGGTGCAGCAATTGTACACATTAATTTAATATGCTTGGCACCGCGCTTTTTCAATGATGTGATCGCTTCAACTGCAGATCCACCTGTCGCTAACATCGGATCAACCACGATTAACTCGCGCTCTGCAATATCAGAAGGAAGCTTTACATAATATTCTACCGGCTTTAATGTTTCCGGATCACGGTATAACCCAACATGGCCAACTTTAGCTGCTGGGATTAGCTTTAGAATTCCATCAACCATTCCTAAGCCCGCACGTAAAATAGGAATTACTCCAAGCTTTTTACCAGCAAGAACCTTCGCTTGTGCAGTTGCCACTGGCGTTTCAATCGTTACATCCTCTAGCGGTAAGTCCCGAGTAATTTCATAGGCCATTAAAGTTGCGATTTCATCAACGAGCTCACGAAATTCTTTTGTACCTGTATTTTTATCACGAATAATTGATAATTTATGTTGAATCAACGGATGATCAAACACATGAATTTTTCCCATAAAAAAAATCTCTCCTTTTTCTATTTGAAAAAAAACTATGTTGTCGCTATGCAACCTTAGCTCTTTATCAACGGATTAATAAGCACTAACTTATTATGAGCCATCAATGGAAAATCTTCCATTAACTTGCTGCCACGTACCAACAAACCTATGTAATCTGACATTTAACGCATTTTTGCGACAATGTTAAGTGCTTGGTATAACTATAGTGATAGTGTTCGTTTTTTCAAAAAATATAAACGTGGTGCTTATAAAGTTATACCTAAATGTTTTTCTAATAAATTGTATAAGAAAAGTATAGTACATACAAGCTTAAAAAGGAAAACTCCACTATTATGTCAAACCTTTAATGCAGGTAATCCAGCACTGCCAAGGGATCTCACTATTTTAGCACCTGCAAAAAATGTCGAAAGTGCGGAGTTGCTGTTAGCTATAAAACTAAAATTGTATTGAATGTATCCAACTCCAACTACTTTTTTAAAACCTCCCTCAAACAAAAAAGAGAAGACAGCATACGATATCTTCCCCGTTAAATACGATTCAATTAAAGATTTGGATATAAAGGAACCTTCTTCGATAACGTTTCTACACGTTTTGCAGCTTCTTGTAATTTTTCCTCATCTTCAGTGTTCTTTAATGTTAACGCGATGATTGCTGCAATTTCATCCATTTCTTCTAATCCAAAACCACGGCTTGTAACAGCAGCAGTACCGATACGTACACCACTTGTCACAAATGGGCTTTCTGGATCGAATGGAATTGTGTTTTTATTAGCTGTAATGCCAACATCATCTAATGCTTTTTCAGCTACTTTACCTGTTAAACCAAGGCTGCGAACATCAATTAATAATAAATGGTTATCCGTTCCGCCAGATACTAATGTGATGCCTTCTTTTTGAAGTGCTTCGCCAAGGCGCTTTGCATTGTTCACGATATTTTGTGCATATTCTTTAAAGCTGTCTTGAAGTGCTTCACCGAATGCAACTGCTTTTGCAGAAATCACGTGCATTAATGGACCACCTTGAATACCAGGGAAGATTGCTTTGTCAATTTTCTTCGCGAATTCTTCGTTATTCGTTAAGATCATACCGCCGCGAGGTCCACGTAATGTTTTATGTGTAGTTGTTGTTACGAAATCAGCATATGGTACTGGGTTTGGATGTAAGCCTGCCGCTACAAGTCCAGCAATATGTGCCATATCAACCATTAAGTATGCGCCCACTTCATCCGCAATTTCACGGAACTTCGCAAAATCAATTTCGCGCGGATATGCACTAGCACCTGCAACGATTAACTTTGGCTTATGTTCTTTTGCTTTTGCTAACACATCATCATAATCAATGCGGTGTGAATCCTTGTCCACTCCGTACGCTACGAAATTGTACTGAACACCACTGAAGTTAACTGGACTTCCGTGTGTTAAGTGTCCGCCGTGTGATAAATCCATTCCTAGTACAGTGTCGCCCGTTTCTAGAATTGTAAAATAAACAGCCATATTTGCTTGTGCACCAGAATGCGGTTGAACGTTCGCAAATTGTGCTCCAAAGATTTTCTTCGCGCGGTCTCTAGCTAAATCTTCAACTACATCGACATATTCACAACCGCCATAATAACGGCGTCCTGGATAGCCTTCTGCATACTTATTCGTTAAAACCGAACCTTGTGCTTCCATTACCGCTTCACTAACAAAGTTTTCAGAAGCAATTAATTCAATTTTGTCACGTTGACGTCCTAATTCTTGTTGGATCGCCTTAAAAACTTCTTGGTCTTGAGCTTGTACGTGTTTCATATTGATCCCCCTACTTTTATTAAATTATTGTTATAAAATACAACTAATTTCCGAATGTTTTTTTGTCACAACCATTGTAACATATGTCTTTAGAAAAACACTACAATAATTTTATTATTTACAAGATTTGTTGGATTCAGTATCGAAATAAACGGCGCGTTCCCCGCCAATTAATTTAGGTCTTGTTCTTGCAATCGTAACATGTGCTTGTCCGATGGTTTTCACACTACTCCTCACCGGAACCGCCACATGCTTAAGATGCATGCCAATAAATGTATCCCCAATGTCGATACCTGCGTCCGCTTTTATATATTCTACCATAACTGGATTTTTAAACCTCTTATATGCATACGTAGCCATTGCACCACCTGCTTTTCTTACTGGCACTACCGAAACGATTTCTAGTTGCCTAGTAATTGCCGTCTCGCTTTCAACAACTAATGCACGGTTTAAATGTTCACAACATTGAAAAGCAAGCGCTACACCCGCTTCCTTCTGAAATTGCTGCAGTGTTTCAAATATGGTTTCCGCTACTTCCTCCGTACCAGCCGTCCCAATGCGTTCGCCAATCACTTCACTCGTGCTGCAGCCAACAACGAGGATTTGACCTTGTGTGAGAGACGCCGCGGCCTGAAGGTCATCCAAAACGGTACGTAGTTGTGTTCGTAGCAGAGCTAACTCTACCTTCATAGTGATTCTCTTCCTTTCTGTTTCAAGTGAGTTTTTGTTAGCTGTTTTATATGTATATTAAAAACTAATTAAATTTTTACGGACATGTAGGCCGTTATTTGTGTTTGGTAAAAGTACGATTTGTGGCTACATTAGTTTTTTTGAAAAATTAATGCTTTTTATTGTGTTACAAGGCACTGCGTCGAGCCTGTGGCCTATTTTTCCGGACACCAGGGCCGTTATTTGTGGCAATTGCCCGGGTGTCGTGCCTGCGGCAATTTAGCTGGAGATTAATGCCGTTGATTGCGTTCGAATCACCACGGTGTCGCATCTGCGCCAATTTTACCGGACATCAAGGCCGTTATATTAGCCTAATAAGCTGTTTTTAAAAGTTTCACGGACATATAATACGCTATTTCATCGATTTGACCACAATTTATGGTGTTTTTCGCTAAATAGCGAACTTAATGTCCGGTAAACTTCAAAAAAGTATCATTTTAGTGTATATAAGGGATTATATGTCCGCTAAATGACCAATCAGTTGTGCGCCTTTAAACTTGTACTAATTCATATGCCAAAGGATATTGCTGGGCCTAGCCCAATTCTATAACGGACACCAGGGTCGTTATTTAATGGCAATTACCCGGGTTTCCCGCCCCAATTTAGTCCATTGATTGCGTTAAAATCACGGTGTCGCATCTGCGCCAATTTTACCGGACATCAAGGCCGTTATATTAGCCTAATAAGCTGTTTTTAAAAGTTTCACGGACATATAATACGCTATTTCATCAAATTGACCACAATTTATGGTGTTTTTCGCTAAATAGCGAACTTAATGTCCGGTAAACTTCAAAAAAGTATCATTTTAGTGTATATAAGGGATTATATGTCCGCTAAAACTACCAATCATTTGTTGTACATCACAACTTGTACTATTACATATTCCAAACGGTTATTGCTAGGCCCAGTCCAATACTTCACGGTCGCACGCGCATTATTTGTGGCAAAATCTCGGGTTTCCCGCCCCAATTTAGTCCATTGATTGCGTTAAAATCACGGTGTCGCATCTGCGCCAATTTTACCGGACATCAAGGCCGTTATATTAGCCTAATATGCTGTTTTTAAAAGTTTCACGGACATATAATACGCTATTTCATCGATTTAACCACAATTTATGGTGTTTTTCGCTAAATAGCGAACTTAATGTCCGGTAAACTTCAAAAAAGTATCGTTTTAGTGTATATAAGGGATTATATGTCCGCTAAACGACCACTCATTTTTGTTGCACCTTAAGAAGTTTAATTTTGGTGTAAGTTAGGGATCCTTTGTCCGCTAAAACGACCACTCATTTTGTTGCACCTTAAAAGTTTGAATAAGGTGCAATTAAGGAATCAGATGTCCGCCAAAAATGACCAAGTTTTAAACGATATCCGCTAAACAGGCAACCGCACTCAAAATGACCATCACATACCTATAAACCGCAGCATTCTTACATAGAATAAACCTTCAATGTCTCCTTATGTATAAAGAAACGGCGGGTACAATATTGCACACCGCCTCTTTCACACTTATTATATCTATTTTGACTCGTAATCGGCAATTTTTCCGATACGATTTGCATGGCGGCCGCCTTGAAATTCGGTCGTTAACCATGCTTTGGCCACTTCACGGGCTGCTCCTGGTCCAATCACGCGCTCACCCATTGCAAGGATATTGCTGTCATTGTGTTCACGTGTTGCCTTAGCACTGAAAACATCATGCGCTAACGCACAACGGATGCCTTTTACTTTATTTGCTGCAATTGACATTCCAATGCCTGTGCCGCAAATTAAAATTCCGCGATCGACTTCACCGTTAACTACCTTTTCGGCAACTGGGAACGCATAATCCGGATAATCAACAGAATCCGAACAATTACAGCCTACATCTTCGTATTGTATGCCTAATTCATCCATTAAATTTTTGATTTCTTCTTTAATATTAAGGCCACCATGATCTGAGCCAATTGCTACTTTCATATTACTTTCCTCCTGTTGTAAACTTTTGAATGGTTTGCTTTAATGCTTGTGCTTGCTGGGATAATTGCGCGGCGATCGACGCCACATCGTCAATCATCGCTGTTTGCTCTTGAGTGCCCGCTGATACTTCTTCTGCTCCTGCAGATGTTTCTTCCGCGATTGCTGCAACTTCCTGCGCTTCAATTGAAGTGACTTTTATTAAGTCCATCTGTTTTTCAGCTAGTGCGGCAATTTCTTTGATTGCTTGCTCCATTTGATAAACAGATTGCGTCATTTCTTCGATAGAATCGTTCGTTTTACTGCCTTTTTCAGCTTCGTTGTTTGCTGATTCCACTTGCGCTAACATTTGTTGCACTACATTTTTCACTTCAAGCTGAATGTTTTCTACTAAATCTGAGATGCCTTGAACAGCTTGTCCACTTTGGTCTGCTAGCTGACGAACTTCCTCTGCTACAACTGCAAAGCCACGGCCATGGTCACCGGCACGCGCTGCTTCGATTGACGCATTAAGCGCCAAAAGATTAGTTTGCCCTGCAATATCGCCAACAAGTGAAATGATGTTTTCAATTTCTTTTGCATTTTTCTCAAGTCGTTTTACGACGATTAACGACGCTTGATTATCATTTGCAAGCTTTTCAATTCCACCAACAAGCGAATGAATCACTTCTTTGCTACTCTTTAATGATTGTACCATTTCATTTGAGATTTTTTGCGAATTACCTGTATGATTTAAAACTTCTTCTGCAATCCGTGTAACCGAATCAATCGATTCTACAGTCGACGTGACCGCCAATGCTGAGCGCTCAGCTCCATATGCAATATCTTCAATTGTTTTTGAAATGTTTTCAGCTTGCATAGCTGCTATTGAAGACGATTTCGAGATAGAATCTACGTTTTTGTTTGTACTTTCAAAGTTTTCCTCGATATTATTAACCATTGTTCGTAAACTTTTTAACATATTATTAAACGCTAGTCCTAATGAACGAATTTCATCATCTGATTTTGAAACTTTTACTTCCACATCAATTTGACCATCGGCTGCTTTATTTACAGCCTCTTCTAATCGTTGCAGCGGGTTCGTGATAAATCTTGCGGCAAAAAAAGCTAGAATTGCTGACCATATAATCCCTAATGTTAAGGTAATAATTGTGAAAAGCTGTTCCCCGATGATAAGTGAATCTTTTACCATATCGTATATAAAGTAAATAAATAATCCACTTGTACTATACGTAATGATAGATAATATCGTTGTAAACACGACAAGTTTCCATTGCAAGCTAAATTTGTGTTTCGTTTTCACGTAGTTCCTCCTCGATGGATCCATCTCTCTTTTTATTTTTTATGAGATTTGCAGTCAGGAGCCGCGATGGAAAATTTTAGCGGGGGTATATTCCCCTATTCGCGTCAAAAGAGTGCCCTGTCATAGCTAATTACGGACAATTTTTCCTTTTTATAAAAAAAAATAAATACTATAATTTTTCGATAAGCTCTGCAATGATTTCATCTAACTCCTGATAAATCTCGCGGTAGTCGTCTAAACTTCCTCCAAAGGGATCTGAGATATCGTGATCTTTATTTCGGACATATTCATTTAAGCTATAAACTTTATCGAGCGCTTTCGGAAAATGCTGTTGGACCATGTGTTTATGTCCAGCTGTCATCGTTAAAATTAAGTCGGACCATTGTATTAGATCATTTGTGAGCAGCTTAGACTTGTGGTTGATTGGAATCTCTTGATCTGTTAATACTTTTATCGAGTGCGCCGCAGCCGGACTGCCATCTGTTGCAAATACACCGGCAGATTTGACATTATATTTGCTGTTGGCGCGGTGTCTAAAAATCGCTTCTGCCATTGGACTGCGACATGTATTACCTGTGCAAACAAAAAGGATATTATGCATAGCCTCTCTCCTTCTATCATTATTTATTGAAAAGGGTAACACTTTTGTTACCACGAATTATTTATTTTTGTCTGTATAAAAGAAAACTAATTATAGTATAAATCAAACTTGTATACTCTAATATAGTTTAACTATAAATTGTCGAAAATTTTTCGGTTTTAAACCCCGGCGCTACGTATAAAAAAACAGATCGATACGCCACCTAGTATCGACCTGTTTTTGATTTTTATGATTAAATCGGGAGTAATAATTTTAAGCCAAACACTAGTAAAATGCTGCCACCAAGCGCTTCGCTATATGATCCAAGCCAATGCTGCGCTTTTCTGGCTAAA
Organism: Bacillus sp. Marseille-P3661; assembly: GCF_900240995.1. Taxonomy (NCBI): domain Bacteria; kingdom Bacillati; phylum Bacillota; class Bacilli; order Caryophanales; family Bacillaceae; genus Bacillus; species Bacillus sp. Marseille-P3661. Next base: position 335,575 of record NZ_LT965955.1, on the reverse strand, counting down.
AGCAGGCCCAACCATGTTAGGATCATACTAAAAAAGCCAAACAGGAAGATTGTTAATGCCATTTTTACTCCAAAAATCCCCAAGCTTAAGCCTACTGAAAAGCTATCCAGACTTACACTTAGTGCAAATAGTATGAGTCCAAAACCAACAGGTGTGACTAGTAGCTGTTCATCGTCTCTAAAAGATGAAATAATCATTTGTAAGCCTAATAGCAATAACAGTGCGCCACCAATGTAAGCCGCAATGCCACTGAAATGTACGGAAATATATTTTCCAATCCAAATTCCCATTAATGGCATTACCACATGGAAAATTCCAATTATAATTCCAATTTTAAAAATTTGTCTGAGACGTAAGCGGATCATTCCCATACCTAACCCTAATGAAAAGGCGTCCATACCAAGAGCAATTGCCATAATCACTAGTGTAATCAATTCTCCCATTAATGCTGATAATCCCATTGTTCTTCCCCCTTGGACGTGCTTATATAACATATGCTCATCCAAAAAGATTTAGAATTTATTTTACATATGTATTGATAGTTTTATAAATAATCTACACTATCATTTCTGAAGAACTTTATGGCAAGTTAGTTTCAAGAATCGAATAAATTTGTCGAGATAATCTAAGGCTGTTTTTCGATTATTTTTAATAAAAATGAGGTTGAAGACTTTATCATCCAAAAACTAAGGGGGCTCAAACATGTATTTAAAAATAACAAAGGTGCGGATGGAACCGAATAGCAGGCAAATCGCCGAAGAAATAGGGGATTATTTTAAGAAGATTTTTGTTAAGCAACAAGGTTTTGTGAATGTTTACTTTGGAGCAGATGATAATAAAGGCGAGTATACATCTGTTTCGTTGTGGAAAACGAAGGAAGACTCCGATGCTGTTGCTCAGCATGTGTTTCCAGTTATTCAAAAGGAATTTGGTCAATATGTTAAAGGAGCGCAAACAGAAGCGTTTGAAGTTGTGGATATTTAATTTAGTTCATCGAATAAAGAAGTCGATTCCCTGGTCATTCGCTTATTACGAAATGATGACTATGTGGAGAAAATGGGGAAATTTTTTTCGCCGGAACTGGCGGGAATTAAAGTGGCCTTCGCAAGAAAGCCACTTTTTAATCCCTATTGCTGTGCCCATGAACAACCCTTTATAGACGAACCACCAGCACGCATTCCTTTATTGATCGAGGTTTCACCTTATCATTTGACCTGATGCAGCTTTGGACAGCCGGTTCATGAGCGCTTCACCGACACCCTCACGTGGAAAAGCCTCACTAAAAATGACATCGACACTGCGCTCGTCGAACATTCTTAACGTGTCATATAATTTTTGAGCAACCGTATGTAAGTCTTCACGATATCCACATGCTATGACAACATCAGCATCATATTGCTGTTGATTTTCCTCTGTTGTTAACACGCCAACCTTTTTGCCAGCACTTTTTTCTTTATCCACAAAGCTTTGTAAAAATTGTGGAGTACCTTCAATAATCGTTAACGGCGCTTCGGGAGCATAGTGTGTATACTTCATTCCTGGGGACTTTGGAGCCTGATCCTCGGCCAATAGTGCGGCATCAACAGCTACTTGTCCAACTACCTCTTCTAGCTGCTCCTTTGTCACACCGCCGGGCCGTAGAATCATCGGTGGATTTTGAGTACAGTCGATCACCGTGGACTCTAAACCAATTCCTGTTGAACCGCCATCTAAAACTCCCGCAATTCTCCCATGAAGGTCATGAAGAACATGCTCCGCTTTAGTTGGACTAGGCCGCCCTGACAAGTTCGCGCTTGGTGCGGCCAATGGCAGTTTGGCACTTTCAATTAACGCTAACGCTACAGGATGATCCGGCATCCTAATGGCTACAGTGGATAAACCCGCTGTTACTTTTTCTGAAACAATGCCTTTATCTTTAAAAATAATTGTGAGCGGCCCTGGCCAAAAAGCATTTATCAACAGTTCTGCTTGTTCAGGAATGTCTGAAACAAGTTCATTTAATTGATTTTGATTTGATATGTGGACAATTAGTGGATTGTCGCTCGGGCGTCCTTTCGCTTCATAAATCTTGCTAATTGCTTGATCTGACAAGGCATTTGCCCCTAATCCATATACAGTTTCAGTTGGAAAAGCTACTACTTCGTCGTCAGTTATCCACAGGGCGGCCGCTTTAACTTGTGGATTACTTGTTAATTGTTCCTTTTCTTTATCCACAATCCAATGCTTTGTGTCTTTATCTGCCATTTAGTATCCCTCTCTCTATAAATACACTATTTTAACGCATTTTCCATCATATATATTAAAAGGATATAAACAACATTATCCACATAATGTGGATAAAAAGCATAATTTTGTGGATAAGATTGTTGATTTTTTAGAAAACTGTGAAAAACCTTTATAAAATAATTACGTTCAATTTAAAAACTGCATTTCATAATGACTGGGTTTTCATCCACAATGTTTTTATAATGCTCAAATTCGTTTAAATCCTCAACATGTGTTTCCTCTACTTTTTCGAAACCAATAAACTTGAAGAAATCTACAGACGATTGTTGCTGTGTGCACAAATACAGTGTTTCAACGCCTTGCTTTTTAGAAAACTCGAACGCCGCCTTCATTAATTCTAGTATAAAAAACTGATCTGATTGCTTTGTTAGCACTAGCGAGCGTAGCAATCCACTTGAGTTTTGAAATTCAAAGCCCACGACAGCTGTTAATACGCCATCTTTATCTTCCATGATCAAAAAGTTATCCACATTATCCACAATACCTTCTGTTTGCAATCCTGCTTGTCCTACAATTTGCTCCATTTTATCAACATCTGCTAGTGTTGCTTTACGAATAACTTTCATTTCTATCTCCTGCCTTTCTATCATTGCACTTTTTACAACCTATGCTAGACTGGCAGGATTGATGACGTTAACCTATTAATTTTTTAAAGAATTCTACTAAAAATGATTTCACTTCAACTTTTTCTGCTGAAGTTTCAACCGCTGTATACTCTTTGTCAGTAGTCTTGGATTTTTCTTTTTCTTCTTTACTAGACTTTTCTGAGTCATCCTGTTTCTCTTCTTCTTCGTCATGATCTAAAACTGCATCACCGTTTGAGAAATCTAAGAAACATAGCGGCGGGAATAACACGCACCACCAGTTGGCACCTTGACCTTCACCTAATGTTATTAAAATAGCCTCATACTCACCAGCTGGATAAATAAAATTGCCATAAATTTTCGTCGGAAAGCTTACATTACGATTGAACTGAACATTCACTTCTTGATTAATGCCCGCTTGCTCTAAATGCTCACTTGCAATTTCCTCAACCTCTGAAATACGGCTCTCAATTAAATCACGAGCATCTTCAATGGATGTAAGCTCTTCAACCCATGTAGTAATCTCAGCATTAACCGCATCTCTTATGTCTCGCTTTAATTCCTGATCCGCAGGTGAGTCACTATTTGCTAAAATTCGTAGGCGAATCGCCTCATCCGGTATAACAACCGGTCCACCCGCTTCAACTATTGCTCTATCATAAAATTGAATTAAATTAGCCCCAATTATTAATAATGTCATAAAAATGATTGCATGTGTTTTCATCATTTTTTATCCACCGTCCTCTCACTAAAACAGTGTGGACAAAACAACATCATCTTAAACTATTAAAATTAAATTTTTTAATAGAAAAGTTGAAAAGGGCTGTTTAACTAGTATGTGTTATGCTCTGTGCCCTTATTCTTATGGGGCAGTAGTATGTAAGTTAGTTAATTAAGAACCTGTTTATAAAATGATAGATTACTATTTTAGCAGGTTATGGTGGTTTTTAGAGTTAAGATATTGTGAGCTTTTGTTTGATAGTTTTTTGTGCTTATTTTTGGGCTAGTAGACTATTCGTTACGGTTGCTGGGCTTTTTCAGCGTTCACGGGAAAGATTAGGTTTTATTCGTTACCTCTTCTACGCTTTTGGCTCGCGATGGGCACGATTAGGCGCTATTCGTTACCTCTATACGGCCTTTTGCTCGCTGACGGGCACGATTAGGCTCTATTCATTACCTCTTCTACGCTTTTTGATCGCTGACGAGCACGATTAGGTGCTATTCGTTACCTCTTCTACGCTTTTTGATCGCTGACGGGCACGATTAGACTCTTTTCGTTACCTCTACATCGCTTTTTCATCGCCCACGGGCACGATTAGGCTCTATTCATTACCACTACATCGCTTTTTCCCCGCCCACGGGCACAATTAGACTCTTTTCGTTACCTCTATACTGCTTTTGGCTCCCTGACGGGCACGATTAGACTCTTTTCGTTACCTCTACATCGCTTTTTCATCGCCCACGGGCACGATTAGATGCTATTCGTTACCTCTTCTACGCTTTTTGATCGCTGACGGGCACGATTAGACTCTTTTCGTTACCTCTACATCGCTTTTTCATCGCCCACGGGCACGATTAGGCGCTATTCATTACCTCTTCTACGCTTTTTGATCGCTGACGAGCACGATTAGGCTCTATTCATTACCTCTTCTACGCTTTTTGATCGCTGACGAGCACAATTAGGCGCTATTCGTTACCTCTACATCGCTTTTTCATCGCCCACGGGCACGATTAGACTCTTTTCGTTACCTCTACATCGCTTTTTCATCGCCCACGGGCACGATTAGGCTCTATTCATTACCTCTTCTACGCTTTTTGATCGCTGACGGGCACGATTAGCTGCTATTCGTTACCTCTACGACGCTTTTTACTCGCTAACGGGCACGATTAGGCTCTATTCGTTACCTCTACATCGCTTTTTCATCTCCCACGGGCACAATTAGACTCTTTTCGTTACCTCTATACTGCTTTTGGCTCCCCGACGGGCACGATTAAGCGCTTTTCGTTACCTCTATACGGCCTTTTGATCGCTGACGGGCACGATTAGGTGCTTTTCGTTACCTCTACACCACTTTTTGATCGCCAACGGGCACGATTATTCTCTATTCGTTACCTCTACACCACTTTTTGATCGCCAACGGGCACGATTAGGTGCTTTTCGTTACCGCCACGCCGCTTTTTCATCGCCTATGGGCACGATTAGACTCTATTCGTTACCGTAACACCGCTTTTTCCTCGCCCACGGGCACGATTAGGTGCTATTCGTTACCGCCACGCCGCTTTTTCATCGCCTATGGGCACGATTATTCTCTATTCGTTACCGCTATACCGCTTTTGGCTCGCCGTCGGGCACGATTAGGTACTATTCGTTACCGCTATACCGCTTTTGGCTCGCCGTCGGGCACGATTAGGTACTATTCGTTACCGCCACGCCGCTTTTTCATCGCCAACGGGCACGATTAGGTGCTATTCGTTACCGCCACGCCGCTTTTTCCTCGCTGACAGGCACGATTAGGCTCTATTCATTACCTCTTCTACGCTTTTTGATCGCTGACGAGCACGATTAGGTGCTTTTCGTTACCTCCACGCCGCTTTTTCATCGCCAACGGGCACGATTAAGCGCTTTTCGTTACCTCTACATCGCTTTTTCATCGCCAACGGGCACGATTAAGCGCTTTTCGTTTCCGCCACGACGCTTTTTCCCCGCCCACGGGCACAATTAGACTCTTTTCGTTACCTCTATACGGCCTTTTGCTCGCTGACGGGCACGATTAGGCTCTATTCATTACCTCTTCTACGCTTTTTGATCGCTGACGAGCACGATTAGGTGCTTTTCGTTACCTCCACGCCGCTTTTTCATCGCCAACGGGCACGATTAAGCGCTATTCGTTTCCGCCACGACGCTTTTTACTCGCCGACGGGCACGATTAGGCGCTTTTCGTTACCTCTATACCGCTTTTGGCTCCCCGACGGGCACGATTAGGCGCTTTTCGTTACCTCTATACGGCCTTTTGCTCGCTGACGGGCACGATTAGGCTCTATTCATTACCTCTTCTACGCTTTTTGATCGCTGACGAGCACAATTAGGCGCTATTCGTTACCTCTACATCGCTTTTTCATCGCCAACGGGCACGATTAAGCGCTATTCGTTTCCGCCACGACGCTTTTTCCTCGCACACGGGCACGATTAGGTGCTATTCGTTACCTCCACTCCGCTTTTTCCTCCCCGATGGGCACGATTAGACTCTATTCGTTACCTCTACATCGCTTTTTCAGCACCCACGGGCACGATTAGACTCTATTCGTTACCTCTACATCGCTTTTTCATCGCCGACGGGCACGATTAGCTGCTATTCGTTACCTCTAAACCGCTTTTTCCTCGCTGACGGGCACGATTAGGCTCTATTCATTACCTCTATACTGCTTTTGGCTCCCCGACGGGCACGATTAGGCGCTTTTCGTTACCTCTATACGGCCTTTTGCTCGCCGACGGTCACGATTAGACTCTTTTCATTACCTCTATACTGCTTTTGGCTCGCCTAGGGGCACGATTAGAATCTATTCGTTACCGTAACCTCGCTTTTTGATCGCTGACGAGCACGATTAGGTGCTTTTCGTTACCTCTACATCGCTTTTTCATCGCCCACGAGCACGATTAGCTGCTGTTCGTTACCTCTTCGCAGCTTTTCGCTCCCCGACGGGCACGATTAGACTCTATTCGTTACCTCTACACCACTTTTTACTCGCACACGGGCACGATTACATTCTATTCGTTACCTCTACACCACTTTTTCCTCGCACACGGGCACGATTACATTCTATTCGTTACCGCTACACCACTTTTTCATCGCCCACAGGCACGATTACATTCTATTCGTTACCGCACAAACACGCCTTTTCCTAGCCAGCGAGTACGATTAACAGCTAATACCAAACCTCTGCCCGACAACGGCCCTTTACCAGCCTGTACTTTACAGCATTCGATTCGCGACCAAAGCAGCAACACCACCCCAACAAAAACCGGCCCTTCCATTCAACTAGCATCTACCATGCAACAACCAACCACTAAAACCGCCCAAATACCATCCGATCCTTACCATTAATATCATTCACAATTTCAACATGAATATCGCGCTCCGCAAACGTCTCCGCCAGTAATCCAGCGACAGCCTGACCCTGACCGACGCCAATTTCAAACGCTATTAAGCCACGGTCTGTCACGACTAATGGCAATTGCTCCATGAAACGGCGATACAAATCCAAGCCATCAACACCGCCAACTAGGGCACGCATAGGTTCATGATCTTTTACCGTATCAGCAAGACCAGCTATATCAGCAGCGGGTATATATGGCGGATTAGAAACGATCACATCAAATTTCTCTCCACTCTCAATAAAAGGCAGCAATAAATCTCCTTGCACAAAGCGAATATCCTCTGCTCCAAGTTCAGCCGCATTACGACGAGCAACCTCAAGTGACTCAGCAGCAATATCGCTTGCAGTCACCTTGAATGAAGGTTCTTCCAACGCTAATGTAACAGCAATAATCCCACTTCCCGTTCCAACATCAACCAAGTTCAAGCCCCAATCTGACGAACCTGCACCAAAATGATCTCTACATCTATTGAGCACGCCCTCTACTAGTTCTTCCGTTTCTGGACGCGGTATCAACACCTCTTCATTCACTGAAAAGCGACGGCCATAAAACTCCTCATAGCCAATTAAGTATTGCACAGGCACACCAGCCGCAAAAGACTGTACATCTGCAACAAACGCCGCTACCGCATCTTCGTCCAACCACAAATCATGCATGGACGCATATAAGCCTGCTCGTGATACACCTAAATGATGACGCAACAACAATTCCGCTGCAAAAGTCTCCCGAATATTATCTTGTAAAAAAGAAGAAGCCCAGTTTAGGGCTTCATGCACTTTCATGTTGTTAGCATTCATTATTCTGCTTGCTCCATTTTCGCTGCTTGATCTTCCATCACCAATGCATCGATGATTTCATCAAGCTTACCTTGTAAAATTTGATCCAATTTTTGAATCGTAAGACCAATGCGGTGGTCTGTTACACGGTTTTGCGGGAAGTTGTACGTACGGATACGTTCTGAACGGTCACCAGTACCCACTGCAGATTTACGGTTTTGATCGTATTCTGCTTGGGCCTCTTGCTGGAATTTATCATATACACGAGCGCGCAATACTTTCATTGCTTTTTCTTTATTTTTAATTTGGGACTTTTCATCTTGACATGATACAACAACACCTGTTGGAATATGCGTTAAACGCACAGCTGACATCGTTGTATTTACACTTTGTCCGCCTGGTCCACTCGATGCGAATGTATCAACACGAATATCTTTTTCATGAATATCAACTTCCACTTCCTCCGCTTCAGGAAGAACAGCAACAGTTGCTGTTGACGTATGAATACGTCCGCCAGATTCTGTTTCTGGTACACGTTGAACACGGTGTGCGCCATTTTCAAACTTCATTTTTGAATATGCACCATTACCGTTAATCATGAAAATGATTTCCTTATAGCCACCAATTCCAGTATGGCTCGCTTCAATAACTTCTGTTTTCCAGCCTTGCGATTCAGCAAAACGGCTGTACATTTTGTATAAATCGCCAGCAAATAATGCCGCTTCATCTCCACCCGCTGCACCGCGAATTTCAACGATAACGTTTTTATCATCATTCGGGTCTTTCGGTAGAAGTAAAATTTTCAAGCGAGCCGCTAATTCCTCTTCACGTTCAGATAGCTCGGAAACCTCTTCTTTTACCATTTCACGCATTTCGGCATCTAGTTTATCTTCTAGCATTGCTTTTGCATCTTTTAATTGTTCCACGACTTCCTTATACTCTCTATACGCTTGAACGGTTTCTTCGATACTAGATTGCTCTTTTGAATACTCCCGTAGTTTTGTACTATCACTGATAACTGCTGGATCGCTAAGTAATTCATTTAATTTTTCATAGCGATGTTCAATTGATTGCAAACGATCTAACACGCTTACTCACCTCATTATTTAAGTCCATAACATTTCAATTATAGTATACATGAATATAATAGTCAAAAATTACCGACCTTTTTTTGCTAATATGTATTAAAAAAGCCATAGCCACACATGTCATATGCTAATAATGGCCATGCGATTTTTTTGCTCATAAAATTATACTTCCTTAAAGACTAAAAAACCCGATCAGAGACGATCGAGTTATAGATTGTTGTTTTGTGGTTTGTTTACTCTAAGATCAACATTATAGCGCGGAACAGCAGCTTGTAAATCTTTTTCTAGCAGCTTTTTATACCTTGAAAGCTCATCCTTTGAAAACTTCTCGCGTGGAATTACATTCACTATTGCATGAGAGCCATTAATATAAATCATTCCGCCATCAAAATGTTTAGATTCTTCCACAATTGATCTTAGCTTTCGTTGATAAAAGCCAATGTTATTATGTGATTCATTTTCTGTATTTAAATCCAAAAAATTCGGATTCAAGTCTGCAACATCCGTATTTTCTCCTTCACGAAAAGACACCGGCTCAGGATTGTTTTTAACTTTATACGGAGTTAAATCTTGATCAACAGAACCACATGCACTAAGCATAATGAATAGCAAAAAAATAACCGTTTTATTCATGGACAATACCTCCCTAAAAATAGAGTGCCCAAAACATAAAACGAATCATGCATGAAAAAATAGTAAATTGCATCTCAAATATAAAAAAAGATCCTTCATCACGGCTATGAAGGATATTCACGCACTAAAATTGCTCCGTAAACAACTACTACTTTGGAACGAAGCTGCGGTTTTTATAGCATTTTATATAGAACTTTTTACAAAAGTAGATTGACTGCCACTCAGCGGCTTTTGCGGCACTTCATGACAATGTCGGCAACGCGGTTCATATGATTCAGATGCCCCAACTAAAATGATTGGATCGTGATAGGATGCGGGTTCGCCGTTTATTAAACGTTGTGTACGACTTGCTGGTGAACCGCATGACATACAAATCGCTTGCAGCTTTGTAACAGACTCTGCAAGTGCCATTAAATCCGGAACACTTCCAAATGGTTCGCCACGGAAATCTTGATCTAACCCTGCGCAAATCACTCGATGACCTTCATCCGCTAATTGTTTGACTACGGAGATAATATTTTCGTCAAAAAATTGAATTTCATCAATTCCGACAACATCCGTTTCTGAATTCACTTGCTCAAGTATCACCGCTGATGACTCAACCGGCTTTGCAATTACAGATGTTCCATTATGGGAAACCACTGACGAGTCACTATACCGATTATCGATTAGCGGTTTAAACACTTGAACGGAAAGCTTCGCATACTGCGCACGGCGAACTCGTCGAATTAGTTCTTCAGACTTTCCCGAGAACATACTTCCGCAAATCACTTCAATCCAACCACTTTGTTTCATGACATCCATACATTCCTGCCTCCTTGCTCTTTCTAGGACAACTATTTAAGAGCAACATTAATTATTTAATCTAACTTGGACGTTTGCCAAGCAACAAAATCGTTTACTCTTCTTTGGATAAGAAAAAATAAAAGCCAATTCATCTCAAATTGTATGTTTTCCTACATTACGCTCGAGAATTCTTGGCTAAATAGTCACAACCACTTCATCGCAATTATGACCTATATTAAGTATATTTAATTCATTTATGTGAACTCCAGCATAAGTAATGCTAGTAGATTAGGTCAATAAATTTCCAAATAAAAAGCAGGCAAGGGCCCTTGCCTACTTTAGTATATAGTAAAATCAAAACCGAAAGACTAGTCCATCTTTCGGTTAACAAGCAATATTTATTACTTGAGGTTGTATTTTTTTCTGAATCGATCTACACGACCGCCTGCATCCGCAAACTTTTGACGACCTGTATAGAATGGATGACACTCAGAACATACCTCAACACGAATTTCGTTCTTTACAGAACCACTTTCAAATTCGTTACCACAAGCACAAGTTACCTTTGCTGATTTGTAGTTAGGATGGATTCCTTGTTTCATACTTTTCATCTCCTTCCGCCCTGAATCCTTTAGAAACAGAGTTTTCTACGACACATGAAAGAATTATATCAGGAATAAAGCTGTAATGCAAGAGCCCTTTTTCGACAAGGGACAAGCACTTCCGGCGAATAGCGCTATATTCCGCTTTCTACATATCCCCCGTCAAATGCCAGGCACTTCCCGAATGAGGATGCTTGGCAGCTTAGCGTTTTGCTGGAGTGCCGCGCATTTCATCCTCCATCTTTTGGAAGAACTCGTCGTTTGTTTTAGTAGCTCGTAATCGTTTTAGGAAACGTTCTACAAACTCTGGTGAATCTGTCATTGTTTTCCGGATTGCCCATAGCTTGTCTAAATGATTTTTCGGCAATAACAGCTCTTCTTTACGTGTTCCAGAGCGGCGAATATCAATTGCAGGGAAAATACGACGTTCAGCAAGCGCACGATCAAGATGCAACTCCATATTACCTGTTCCTTTAAATTCTTCGTAAATCACATCGTCCATTCGTGAACCTGTATCAACAAGCGCAGTTGCTAAAATCGTTAAGCTACCGCCTTCTTCAATATTACGCGCTGCACCGAAAAAGCGTTTTGGACGGTGGAATGCTGCTGGGTCAATACCACCAGATAATGTACGGCCGCTTGGCGGAATAACCAAGTTATACGCACGCGCTAATCGTGTGATACTATCCATTAAAATGACTACATCTTTTTTATGCTCAACTAAGCGCATCGCTCTTTCTAATACAAGCTCAGCGACTTTTATATGATTTTCCGGCACTTCATCAAACGTAGAGCTAACGACATCACCATTAACTGAACGTTCAATATCCGTTACTTCCTCTGGACGCTCATCAATTAAGAGGACAATTAATTCCGCATCTGGATGATTCGTTGTAATACTATTAGCAATTTCTTTTAATAACACCGTTTTACCAGCCTTTGGAGGGGCTACGATTAACCCACGTTGACCAAATCCAACAGGAGCAATTAAATCCATAATGCGTGTGGATAAATGTTGTGGTTGGGTTTCAAGAATCATTTGACGGTCAGGATATAGAGGTGTTAATGCAGGAAAGTGGACTCTTTCTTTTGCCGTCTCCGGATCGTCTCCATTAACAGCTTCTACATGTAATAGTCCATAATAACGTTCATTTTCTTTTGGAGGACGAACCTTCCCCGAAACTTTATCTCCATTTCTTAAATCAAATCTTCGTATTTGAGAAGCAGAAATGTAAATATCCTCTGAACTTGGTGAATAATTGATTGGTCGAAGGAAACCAAAACCTTCTGATTGAATAATTTCTAAGACACCTTCCATAAATAAAAAGCCATCTTGTTCTGCACGTGCCTTGAGGATTGAAAAAATTAATTCCTTTTTATTAAGCTTACTATAATAAGATACCTTATAATTGCGAGCAAGTTCATATAATTCTTTTAATTTCATATTTTCTAAACTAGAAATAGTTACAGACACCCTTTTACACCACTCTTTATTTAATTTTTAATTAGAAAAACACGTAATGTGCCAGTAAAGGTATATCGCAATGTTTTATATTTAAAAAAACGTAAACGCTTAAACCTACCCGAACGGCTAGGTCATAAGTTTTCTTTCTTACTTAAAAAGGAATCGAAATTTTGGAAGTTATTTTTAAGAGAAGGTTGTTGAAAACTTAATTCATGAAGTTGAAATGTAGTTTTATCTCTTTTTTAACAATTAAAATCTATTATAACGAAAACAACTGCCAATTCAAGTTCATTTACACTATTAACATTCATTCCCATCTGAACGCTCCCAAGTATATAGGATATGTTCAATTTCATGAATCAGAATACAAGTAAATTAAGACTTCCGCTTGCTTATTAATACTAGATAAGAAACTGCCAAATCCATTTGATTAGGTAATCTAGTCAAAACCAGTTCGCTTCAGCAAACGGAAGTCATAATAATTTAATTAATAAAAGATTATTCTGTATCCATTACAAGGTTTGGTTTTTTAGATAAGCTGTGACGCCCGTCGATGAAACGAACGGTGCCTGACTTCGCACGCATGACAAGTGTATGCGTAGTAGCCATGTTTCCTTTAAATTGAACACCTTTCAAAAGCTCGCCATCGGTTACACCTGTTGCTGCAAAAATAGCATCATCACCAGCAACTAAATCTTCCATTTTTAAAACTTTATTCACATCAGTAATGCCCATTTTATAGCATCTTTCTAGTTCTTCTTCATTTTGCGGAAGAAGTTTTCCTTGCAGCTCTCCACCTAGACATTTTAGTCCAACCGCAGATAGTACGCCTTCTGGTGCACCACCAGAACCAAATAAAATATCAACACCTGTAAAATCAAATGCCGTATTAAGTGCAGCAGCAACATCGCCGTCTTGAATAAGCTTGATGCGTGCGCCAGCTTCGCGAATTTCGGAAATAATTTTTGCATGACGTTCGCGATTTAAAACAGTCGCTACTACGTCTTCTACATTTTTATTTTTCGCCTTTGCAACGGCTTTTAAGTTTTCAATTACTGGTGCGTTAATATCAATCATACCTGCCGCATCTGGTCCAACTGCAATTTTATCCATATACATATCAGGTGCGTGTAAAAGGCAACCTTGATCAGCAATTGCGATAACAGCTAATGCTCCCCAGCCACCTTGGGACACAATATTTGTACCCTCAAGTGGATCAACTGCTACATCTAAACGCTGACCATAGCCATTCCCAACTTTTTCACCGATATATAACATCGGCGCTTCGTCCATTTCACCTTCACCAATTACGACAGTACCTTTCATCGGAATTGTATCAAATACATTCCGCATTGCTGTTGTTGCAGCATCGTCTGCTTCGTCCTTTAAACCGCGACCCATCCATCTTGCTGATGAAAGTGCTGCCGCTTCTGTTACACGAACTAATTCCATTGATAAACTACGTTCCATATTACCCTCTCCCCCAACAGGACTTTAATTGCTGATTATGAGTTTTGAAAGTTTTTAATCTCTTCTGGAGTCATTTTTTCTCGCCATGCAACGGCCCCCAGATTCATCAGCTTGTCCACTAAATCTTCATATCCTCGATCAATATGCTCTAATCCCGTAATTTCAGTAATACCCTCTGCCATTAGACCTGCGATGACAAGACACGCTCCTGCACGCAAATCAGACGCTTTTACTTTAGCACCCTGAAGCTTTGTTGCCCCTGTCACAATGGCTGAGCGGCCTTCAACTTTTACATTTGCGTTCATTCTTCTTAGCTCATCAATATGCTTAAAACGAGCACCATAAATCGTATCCGTTACAATCCCAGTACCTTCGGCTTTAGTAAGCAACGCAGTGAACGGCTGTTGCAAGTCAGTTGGAAACCCTGGATATACAAGCGTTTTGATATCAACCATCTTAAGGTTGTCAACCTTTGAAATATAAACTTGGTCATCTCTAATTTCAATCGATGCACCCATTTCGCGAAGTTTCGCAATCAACGATTCTAAATGCTGTGGAATGACGTTATCGATTAATACCCCTTCACCTTGTGCAGCAGCCATAATCATATATGTACCTGCTTCAATTCGATCTGGAATAATCGTATGTCGACAGCCGTTGAGCTTTTCAACGCCCTCTATTCGGATTACGTCGGTTCCTGCTCCCTTGATCTTCGCACCCATGCTCGTTAATATCGTTGCTACATCAATAATTTCCGGCTCTTTCGCAGCATTTTCAATCAGCGTTTGACCTTTTGCTTTAACAGCTGCAAGCATAATATTGATCGTAGCGCCCACACTAACAACATCAAGGTAAATCCGAGCGCCCTTCAATTCGTCGGCACGTAAATAAATCGCACCTTGCTCGTTCGTAACTTTAGCGCCTAATGCTTCAAACCCTTTAATATGCTGATCAATGGGACGTGGCCCTAAATGACAGCCTCCTGGCAAGCCGATTACGGCTTGTTTGAATCGGCCGAGCATCGCACCCATTAAGTAGTACGAGGCGCGCAACTTTTTTACCCTTCCATTTGGCAAAGGCATGGAGACCATTTTTGAAGAATCTATTGTTAATGCATCGTTTTCAAAGTGAGTAGATCCTCCAATTTCTTCAAGCAATTCACATAAAGTATGTACGTCCGAAATGTTTGGCAATCCCTCAATTGTTACTGTTGATCCTGACAATATCGCTGCAGGGATTAAGGCAACGGCACTATTTTTTGCCCCGCTCACACGAACGGTCCCTGTTAACGAGTGGCCGCCTTCAATCTTTAGTTTTTCCATGTCGCCACTTTGTGCCTCCTTTGTAAACGTCTTATTCTTGGTTGACGCTTAAACTTATGATGTTTTAGACTCTAGTACCTAGGAGTTTACCCTCGTCAAGAGGACGTGGACACTCTTAGGAAAAGTTTTTAAATCTTATCGTTTCTCTTAGTTTACCGCTAATCGTGACTTAGCCGCTGAAGCTAATTGAACACCATTACTAGTTTACACTAAAAACCGATGCCATGGATGAGATTTGGAAATTATTATTTTAAATTCTTTGATAAAATTGGCCATAAACGAAAATAATTAGAAAAACACGTAATTCGCACATAATAGCAAAAGACGATGTATTTCTTATGCTTAATCCTTTTTCTTAAAGGATTAAAAGGTCATGTACTAGTACGGCCAAATATTTTTTTACAAAATTAACACAGTAACGAGCTAGCCGGCTTTCAACGCTGTAGTACTTCACGGAAACTTTGTTTCTTTTCTAGAATTTTGAGTACGTATGGAGGGGAATTTTAGTACATACGGAAATGCTTACGGTGTCCCACCAGAGTCTTAAATGGAATCATACAAACATCCATTTTTAACAGATTTCACAAAGTCTCTCCTCGATAGAGAAGAGACTCTGTTTACAGTATTGCCGTTACTATAGATGGTCTAAACTTATAAAAAATTATTTATTCCAATCTGCTAAAAACTTTTCTATTCCACTTTCTGTTAATGGGTGGTTAAACAATTGTAGAATAACCTTAAGTGGTACTGTTGCGATATCTGCACCTCTTAAAGCACTTTCCGTTACATGCAACGGATGTCTAATTGATGCTGCAATAATTTCTGTATCGATATCATGGATAGCAAAAATATTAGCAATTTGCTCAATTAATGCTAAACCATCATGACCAATATCATCTAGTCTTCCTAAAAATGGAGAAACATAGGATGCACCAGCGCGAGCAGCTAATAACGCTTGGTTTGCAGAGAAAATTAACGTGACATTTGTTTTAATTCCTTGTTCCTTGAAAGCCTTCACTGCTTTCAGCCCATCTGGAGTCATTGGAACTTTAATTGTAATGTTCGGAGAAATTGCTGCTAATTCTTTACCTTCTGCAATCATTTCCTCAGCTTTTAACGAAATTACTTCAGCACTAATTGAACCATCCACTTCTGCAGCGATTTCTTTTAAACGATCATGAAAAGAAACATTTTCCTTCGCTACTAAACTAGGGTTTGTTGTAACACCACTTAAAATTCCAAGTGCGTTGGCTTCACGGATTTCATCAATATTAGCTGTATCTATAAAAAATTTCATTTCTATTATCACTCCAATTGATTTTGTTAAATATAAAAGTGCAAAAACCCATATTTAGAACTAGATATGAACTCAACTAATGCCAAATAAGCATGGCAGGAAACTAAGGCTGCTTTTTTTGTCACTGCCAAAGCACAGTGAATCAAAAATGCGCTGTTTGAAACGCCTGTTTCGAACAGAGGACCTTCAAGTACACCACCATGCTGTAAATAGGCATCTGTTTTTAGTAATTATATAAAAGTCGAACGCTTTATTGAATTACGCTTTATTAGAAGAACCAAATTCACGCATTTTGCCAATAACCGTTTCTTTAATTGTGTCACGAGCTGGCCCTAAAAACTTACGTGTGTCGTAAAGATCCGGCTTTTCTTCTAAAATTTTACGAATTGTTTTTGCAGATGTAATTTGGTTTTCTGTATTTACATTAATTTTAGCCGTACCTAAAGAAATGGCTTTTTGAATATCCTTTGTCGGAATACCAGTTCCGCCATGTAATACTAATGGCACTCCTGTTAGTTCCATTACTTCTTTCATACGATCGAAACCAAGATTTGGCTCACCTTTATATGGTCCATGAACAGAACCTAGCGCAGGTGCGAAACAATCTACCTTTGTTTCGCGCACAAGTTGGTCACATTCAGATGGAATCGCATATGCAGCTTCTGCATCATCCACGATTAAATCATCTTCTTGTCCACCAATACGGCCTAATTCAGCTTCAACAGAAACACCTAATGTATGTGCAACTTCAACAACTTTCTTTGTTAAAGCAATGTTTTCTTCTAATGGAAAATGTGAACCATCAATCATAACTGATGTAAAACCAGCATGAATCGCCTCCACACATTTTTCGAAGCTTGAACCGTGATCAAGATGAATCGCAACTGGTACAGTAATTTTATAATCTTCTAAAAGTGCTGTTACCATGGCTACAACCGTTTTAAAGCCACCCATGTACTTAGCTGCACCTTCTGAAACACCTAAAATGACTGGCGATTTCTCTTCTTGAGCTGCCTGTAAGATCGCTTGTGTATACTCTAGGTTGTTAATATTGAATTGTCCTACAGCATACTTACCATCTTTTGCTTTGTTTAACATCTCTGTCATTGATACTAAAGGCATGTTCCATGTCCTCCTTAAAATGTAAAGTTATATGTACGCAATACATCAACTAGTATAGCATACCTATACTAGGAATTAACGATAGAAGTCTTTACATTACGTACCTTCTTCCATCATATATTGCCCAATCGTTTATTATTTTAAAAAAAATATGTAAAACTCCATCAGGTGATTAAATCCCTTTAACTCCTACTGATGAAAGTTGTTCAATCCGAGGTATTAGTGTCCGGTAATTCCCACCTAAGTGGGGATCATAGGGCCCTTTAGGATAGTCCTATCAGCCGACGTTTGCACCGAGAGGACGCTTTTAGAGATATGTATTTATTAGAAAATTAAAAATCACTCGTGAAATTTGTGTTTCTTAATTTAACATGGCTTATAATTCAGGACATAGAAAGTCCACTGAAATAACTAAAAGGGCTCTACTTTGTCACACATACAGTCAAGCCCTTAGGGAGGTAAATCGGAAGGATCTTAACAACCTCTATTCAAATGCAAAGGGTAGTTAAAAAACACGTAGTTATTGAAATTAATTATCCCGACCACATCAGCATGCTGCTTTAAGAAACACTAATTTTAGAAGAATTTCGTTTAGGCTTATTGTTTTACCATAAAAATACCTAGTGAAACGCAAGACAAAGCAAGTGTTTCTTTCTTGAAATATTTTTCTACAGAAACACAAGATTTACCATTTTGTTATATTTGATAAGTCCCCTATTGTTGTTATCAAATAAAACCTCATAAAAGTTAATTTAAAGATTCGATAGGAATTTGCGCTTTAACCGCTGCACGAATTTCATCAATATCAAATGGCTTAGCGAAATGTGTGATTGCTCCAAGATCTTTCGCTTGTTGAATCATGTCTAGCTCACCGTAAGCAGTCATAATAAACACTTCAATGGTTTGATCAATTTCCTTTAATCGTTTTAAAATTTCAATTCCATCCATACCAGGAATTTTCATATCTAACAGCACAAGATCTGGTCGATCTGACTCTATAATTGAAAGAGCTTGGACACCGTTCGACGCTTGATATGTTTGGTAACCTTCCTTTTGAAAAACTTCATTTAGTAATATACGAATACCATATTGATCGTCAATAATTAAAAGCTTTTTACTCAAAACAGTCACCCCACTATATTTTCTGTTGTAACACACATTATCTATTAAAATATATATTTCTCTATTCCGGCATGGTTTTCCTTCATTTTATTTTATTATATTATCGACACTATTCTTCGTTTCTTTAGCGAATCGTTGTATAGCAATAGAATTCTATAATCTTTAGTATTTAAAAAATTGCATTTTAAATACATTTTTTTATAAGAAAGCGACAGGCCTTAATCAGACTAACCAAAAAAAGGCTGCCCCATATGTGAAGTCCAAGCCTTTCCTAGAATCAAAATCCTAGCAAAAACTTGTCCTCCAAATCGGGACAGCTATTTATAATTTATTGTTTTGAATTTAAAGAAGCATTAATGAATTCTCTAAATAGCGGTTGTGGTCTTGTTGGTCTTGAGCGGAATTCCGGATGGAATTGGCACGCAACAAACCAAGGGTGGTCCTTAACCTCAACGATTTCAACAAGACGGCCATCAGGACTAGTACCCGAGAACTTAAAGCCGGCTTCTTCCATCGCTTGGCGATATTCATTATTGAATTCATAACGATGACGGTGGCGCTCATACACAAGTTCATCGTCATATGCTGTATAAGCAAATGTGTCTTCTTCTAATTTACATGGATATAACCCTAAACGTAATGTACCGCCTAGATCTTCAATATCCTTTTGCTCAGGTAATAGGTCAATGATTGGGTACTGTGTTTCAGGATTGATTTCCGCAGAGTTAGCACCAGTTAGGCCTAATACATTGCGAGCAAATTCCACTGATGCAAGCTGCATTCCTAAACAAATGCCAAAGAACGGAACTTTATTTTCACGTGCATAGCGAATTGCTTCAATTTTACCTTCAATACCTCTGTCACCAAAGCCACCTGGTACTAGAACACCATCTACGTCTGCTAAAAGCTCGTCTACGTTATCAGCTGTTACGTGCTCCGCATTAATCCATTCCACTTTTATTTCACTATCATAATAATAACCAGCATGACGCAATGCCTCAACAACTGAAATATAAGCATCTTGAAGCTCAACATATTTACCGACTAAGCCAATTGTAGTTGTCTTCGAAAGATTTTCAACCTTTTCAACAAGGGCACTCCACTCTGTCATGTCTGCTTTTGGAGCCGTTATTTTTAAATGATCACAAACGATTTGGTCAAAATCTTGATCTTGAATAGCTAAAGGAATTTCATATAGGTTCTTTGCATCGCGCATTTCAATGACTGATTTTGAATCAATGTCACAGAATAAAGCTATTTTATCTTTCATATCTTGAGAAACAGGCAATTCAGTACGAACAACAATAACATTTGGCTGAATACCTAAACTGCGAAGCTCTTTAACGCTGTGTTGCGTTGGTTTTGTTTTCATTTCACCCGCAGCTTTAATATATGGAATTAATGTACAGTGAATGTACATTACATTTTCATGGCCGATATCGCTTTTAATTTGGCGAATGGCCTCTAAAAATGGCAATGATTCAATATCCCCTACTGTTCCACCGATTTCAGTTATGACAACATCAGCATTTGTTTCTTTACCTGCACGGAATACGCGCTCTTTGATTTCATTTGTGATATGTGGAATTACTTGAACCGTTCCACCTAAATAATCACCACGACGCTCTTTTTTCAACACAGTTGAATAAATTTTACCTGTTGTTACGTTACTATACTTACTTAAATTTATATCAATAAAACGCTCGTAATGACCAAGGTCTAAATCTGTTTCAGCGCCATCGTCCGTTACAAAAACCTCTCCATGCTGATAAGGACTCATTGTTCCCGGGTCAACATTTATGTATGGATCAAATTTTTGAATCGTTACATTTAATCCACGGTTTTTTAGTAAACGACCTAATGATGCAGCTGTGATACCTTTTCCAAGTGAAGAAACTACCCCACCTGTTACGAAAATATATTTAGTCATTCTTTTCCCCTCTTTTCAATTTGCTTACCACTAGTATGTGATGATTAAAATAATTATATAAAGTGAAACTTCCATGAAAAAATCATGAAATAATAAAAACACGTAATTCGCAATGTAGTGAACTACGATGACCTTTAAGGTATGGGTATGTACTAAAGCAATCAATGTTGGCATTTATAAAAACACAGCACTTCATGTGTTTATTATTTCCATATAATTGCCATCCATAAATTAACAGTAAAAAAAGTGCTACCCGAATATGGGAGCACTTTGGCTTTATATTTTATAAACTCAATTTTATGAGCCCAAGAAAGATTGTACCCATTTCACTCTTTAAAGTCAATATAAGAAAATCACGTAATTTAGCCAATAAAGCAAATGCGTTATCTCTAAAGTTGTGTCTAAGGCCCATTTGTCATACTTTGATCTTTAATTAGTTGTATTTTATAAAATAGAAAGAAAAACATGAGATCTTCCAAAAAGGAAAATTTCATGTTTTTCAAAATTCACTTATGCTATGCAAACTAAAAGATTTGGAACTGATTAATCCAAGTCCTCATCTTCGTCTAGCTCTTCTTCTTCATCATCATCGAACTCATCGTCGTCATCGTCTTCAAGCTCGAATTCATCTTCATCCAAATCGCCTAACTCATCATTATCGTCATCGAGCTCATCTAATTCATCAATTTCATCTTCATCTTCATCATCATCATCTAGTTCATAATCATCGTCATCGTCGTCATCTAAATCGTCAAGCTCATCTTCATCTTCAAATTCGTCATCGAATTCGTCTTCATCATAATCATCGAAGTCATCATCCACAACTGCTTTCTTCTTACCCTTTTTCTTCTTAGGCTTAGCAGGTGTTGTAACTTCTTCATCAGCTTGTTCAAATGGATACCAACGTCTTAGGCCCCAGCGATTATCACCGATGCATAAGAAACGACCGTCAATATTTAAATCTGTATAAAATTGAGCAATTCGCTCATCTTTTTCTTCTTGTGTATAGCCTTTTAAATCAGCAACTTTATTGAATAATTCGTAAAAATCAATAGCTTCGCGACCTTCTTGTATCATTAAGTAAGCAATTTCAATCATTGCCATTTCTTTGATTTGTTCACTTGATAATTGCGAGAAACTCATTACGGCAACCCCTCTCAAATTAATTACATAAAAATAGTTTATATTATTTTCGTGTGGACTTCATTATGTATTTCCTAATATTGAAAATCATACCATTCATTATAAACAAATCTACATATAATATGCTAGAGTATTGCCGAGTTTTTTCAAAAAAAACCCATATACCACAACATTTTGGATAAAACTATATAAAATTGGGAACAGCACGTTCGAAATAGAAAACAAAATAGGAAAAACGGAAAACCAAATAGTGTCCGTTTACTAACCCAGATGGCGCCTATCTACAAACCCAGATGGTGCCAGTATACAAACCAAGATGGTGCCTGTATACTTAACCAAGATGGTGCCTGTCACTTGTCGTAATTTGTCGAACGGTACGTTTTCTTTCATAGATAGAGGTTGCAAACCTTACAGTATACCACCTTATCTTTTCGACAAATTCCGACAAGCGACGGGCACCTAAAAACTATCTGTGATCCGCACTATTTTCTACTTACATATTTCGTCTGTATTGGCCGCCAACTTCGTATAAGGCGTTTGTAATTTGGCCTAAGCTTGCGACTTTTACCGTTTCCATTAGTTCAGCGAATATGTTTCCGCCTGAAATAGCAACTTCTTTCAAAGAATTCAATGCGGCTTCCACCACATCTGCATGCTGCGCTTGGAAAGCCCTCAAGTTATGAATTTGTTGTTCTTTTTCTTCTTTCGATGACCGCGCAAGTTGAATGCTGTTCATTTCTTCCTCAGACGGAGGATTTGGATTTAGATACGTGTTCACCCCGATAATCGGCAGCTCACCTGTATGCTTTTTCATTTCATAGAACATTGATTCCTCTTGGATTTTGCTTCGTTGGTATTGTGTTTCCATTGCACCTAACACACCGCCGCGATCATTGATGCGCTCGAACTCCTGCAGCACAGCCTCTTCTACAAGATCAGTCAGCTCTTCAGTGATGAACGAGCCTTGCATTGGATTTTCATTTTTCGTTAAGCCAAATTCTTTTGTAATAATCATTTGAATTGCCATCGCCCGACGAACAGATTCCTCTGTTGGAGTTGTAATTGCTTCGTCATATGCATTTGTATGAAGAGAATTACAATTATCCATAATCGCAAGCAATGCTTGCAGCGTAGTGCGGATATCATTGAAGTCAATTTCTTGGGCATGCAGTGATCGTCCTGATGTTTGAATATGATATTTTAATTTTTGACTGCGCTCATTTGCACCATATTTATTTTTCATCACAACCGCCCAAATTCTGCGAGCAACCCGCCCTAACACGGTATACTCTGGATCAAGACCGTTTGAGAAAAAGAAGGATAGGTTTGGTGCAAAATCATCAATCGCCATACCGCGGCTTAGATAATATTCTACATAGGTAAAGCCATTTGCTAAAGTAAACGCAAGCTGCGAAATCGGATTTGCGCCCGCTTCAGCAATATGATAGCCCGAAATCGAAACAGAATAATAGTTCCGGACTTTATGATCAATAAAGTATTGCTGGATATCTCCCATCATTCGCAGCGCAAATTCAGTTGAGAAGATGCACGTATTTTGTCCTTGATCTTCTTTTAAAATATCAGCTTGCACTGTACCGCGAACTGTTTGCAATGTGCGTTTCTTAATGGCTGCAAACTCCTCGACAGTTGGGATTCGTCCATTTTCCTCTTCAAACATACGAATCTGTTGATCAATTGCTGTATTCATAAAAAAGGCAAGAATAATAGGCGCCGGACCATTGATTGTCATTGAAACAGAAGTTGATGGGGCACATAAATCAAAGCCATCATAAAGCTTTTTCATATCCTCAAGTGTACATACATTAACGCCGCTTTCCCCAACCTTCCCATAAATGTCAGGACGGTAATCCGGATCCTCACCATATAGTGTCACCGAATCAAACGCCGTACTTAAACGTTTTGCGTTATCATCTTTAGATAAGTAATGAAAACGGCGGTTCGTCCGTTCTGGTGTACCTTCACCAGCAAACTGGCGCTTCGGATCCTCGCCCTTTCGTTTAAATGGAAACACTCCCGCTGTATATGGGAAAAAGCCCGGTGTATTTTCTTTATATACCCAGCGCAAAATTTCGCCCCAATCTTCGAATTTAGGCAACAGGACCTTCGGGATATCAAGTCCAGAAAGGCTTCTTGTCGTTAGCTCCGTACGAATCTCTTTATCGCGAACCTTCGTGACAAATTCTTTGCCACTGTATTGCTTTATACGCTCTGGCCATTCTTTTAAAATTTTCTTTGATTGCGGCGTTAACTTTTCTTCAATTGACACTTTAAGCGCTTTCAAAGACTGGACAATCTCAGCATTTGAGTCGCTCACATTCAAGGTTTCAATGGTTCCGTTGAGCTGGAATAGCTGACGAGCCACCTTAACTTGCTCATCTGCAGTTTTATGATAGTTCCGTACGGTATCTGCAATTTCTCGTAAATAATGACGGCGGTTATTTGGAATAATGATATTTTGTTTAACAACTTCATTTGTTTTCTGAAGTTTGGTTGACCAATTCTTGCCTGATTTTTGATTAATCGTTTCTAAAAGTGCAACAAATACTGTATTTGTACCTTCGTCATTAAATTGGCTTGCAATTGTACCGTATACAGGCATTTGCTCTAGCTCTTGATCAAATAATTGATGACTGCGTTGATACTGCTTGCGCACTTGTGTAAGTGCATCTTCAGATCCTTTGCGCTCAAATTTATTGATTACAATTAAATCTGCATAATCTATCATGTCAATTTTTTCGAGCTGTGACGGCGCCCCGAATTCACTCGTCATCACATACATCGATATATTCGTAATCTCGGTAATTTCTGCATCGCCTTGGCCAATACCACTTGTTTCAACGATAATTAAATCAAAGCCCGCAGCTTTTACAACTTGAATTGCCTCTTTAATCGCTAGTGAAAGCTCTGATTTTGAGCCGCGAGTTGCTAAGCTACGCATATATACACGGGGGTTGAATATGGAATTCATGCGGATGCGGTCGCCTAACAGTGCGCCGCCTGTTTTCTGCTTTGTTGGATCTACCGATAAAATTGCTATCTTTTTTTCAGGAATTTCACTTAAAAAACGGCGAATTAATTCATCGGTTAAGGAACTTTTCCCCGCTCCGCCTGTTCCTGTAATCCCAACAACCGGAACTTCGTTTTCCAATTCCTTTACTTTAGTAAGAAGCGCTTGTGCAGATGCTGCTGCTTCACTGTTTGATGTAAGTGTATTTTCCGCTAGGGTTATAAATTTAGCAATCGTTTTATGGTCCCCGGTTTTTAATGTAGCTAGTTCTTCATCCTGTAGCATAGTAACCGTTGGAAAATCGCATTCCTTAACCATTAAATTAATCATCCCTTGAAGTCCCATTTCGCGACCATCATCAGGTGAGAACACACGGGCAATTCCATATTGATGGAGCTCTTTAATTTCACGGGGAATAATGACCCCTCCACCGCCACAGTAAATCCGAATATGTGATGCACCTTTTTCCTGCAAGAGATCATACATATATTTAAAATATTCAACATGGCCCCCTTGATAGGAGGACATTGCAATGCCTTGTACGTCCTCTTGTATTGCTGCATTCACAACTTCTTCAACTGAACGATTATGGCCTAAATGAATGACCTCCGCCCCATTGGATTGAATAATTCTTCTCATAATATTGATGGATGCATCATGACCATCAAAAAGACTTGATGCCGTAACAAAGCGAACATGATTTTTTGGACGATACACTTCAACCCTACTCACTTTCAACTCCCCCTTAAATCAATTCCTTATTCACTTTTCCCTGGAAAAATATCAATTGTCCATAATGGCACCTTTGGTGGGTCACAGGTTTTAACATGATGCAAGTGTTTCTTTATTGACCGCCTTTATTTATACCATTTAACAGGTAATTTATTTGCAGCTCTGTATATTCTTCCAGTGTATAGAGCCTTCCTAGTGCCCAACGGCGAAAGCCCCACATTTGACCTTGAACAAAAATATTATGGGCAATAAGTTTAATTTCCTGTTCACTTAATTCCACTTCATTATTACGCACGCAACCATGTATAACTTTTTCAAACATCTCAACCATTTCAATTTCCTTTTTCAGCACATATGGAAGCGCATCTTTCGTTAGCGATTTCGCCTCCTGATACATAACTAAAACCTCATCTTGCATTTCATCCATTAGATTAAAATACGAAATGACAGCTGACTTAAGGCTTTCAATATCACCTTGGTCCGTATCGATTACTTCCTGCATTTTTTGTTGAACTTGATCATATATAGAATCGCAAACTAAATACAACACATCTTCTTTTTTGCGAATGTACTCATATAAAGTGCCAATGCTAAAACCTGCAGCTTTAGCAATTTCTCTTGTTGTGCTGCGGTGAAATCCTTTTTTTATAAAAAGCTCTACCGCACCTTTTATCATTTGATCTCTTCGTTTCTGAATTAATTTTTCGTCTTTCACCGAAGCTGGTACTTCACGTTTATTCATATCTATCCTATCCCCCACTTTAGAAGAAGGAAGCTAGCTTGAACGCCAACCTCCGATACCTATTAAACTTTATATCTATTTTATCCCATTCTAACCGGTCATTCCATTAAATCTCTATGGTTGCAGAGTAATTGTTGGTGGTTCGGACTAGTAAGCTTTAAATAGGCATGGTTGTTGCCTTCGTTCGGTACTAGTTTGGGATGTTAGGTGCGATATAGGGCATGAACCAGGAACTTTCGTTACCGTTTCTGGCATTTTCGCTTGGTTGCGGGCACGATTATGGCTCTTTCGTTACCTTATCCGGCTCTTTCGCTTGGTTTCGGGTACGATTACGACTCTTTCGTTACCTTATCAGGCTCTTTCGCTTGGTTTCGGGCACGAATATGACTCTTTCGTTACCTTATTCGGCTCTTTCGCTTGGTTTCGGGCACGATTAGGGCTTTTTCGTTACCTTATCCGGCTCTTTCGCTTGGTTTCGGGCACGATTTTGGCTTTTTCGTTACCTTATCCGGCTCTTTCGCTTGGTTTCGGGCACGATTAGGGCTCTTTCGTTACCTTATACGGCTCTTCGGCCCGGTTTCGGGCACGATTATGGCTTTTTCGTTACCTTATACGGCTCTTTCGCTTGGTTTCGGGTACGATTACGACTCTTTCGTTACCTTATCCGGCTCTTTCGCTCGGTTGCGGGCACGATTACGACTTTTTCGTTACCTTATCTGGCAATTTCGCTTGGTTTCGGGCACGATTAGGGCTTTTTCGTTACCTTATAAGGCACTTTCGCTTGGTTTCGGGCACGATTACGACTTTTTCGTTACCTTATCCGGCACTTCAACTTGTTTTCGGGCACGATCAAAAGGTCTCAGACCACATATCAAAAAAAGCAAGTTAATAAAAAGCTGTGTTTTATAAAAACCCAATCTAAAATCGCTTAATCTGCAATTAACATCCTTGAGATAACTAACCGTTGGATTTCCTGCGTTCCTTCGTAGATTTGAGTTATTTTGGCATCACGCATAAAGCGTTCAACAGGATATTCCTTCGTATAACCATAACCGCCAAACACTTGGACTGCCTCAGTTGTAACTTTCATCGCAGTATCGCCTGCCATAAGCTTAGCCATTGCTGATGCTTGCCCGTATGGGATACCTTCTGTTTCCTTCCAAGCAGCTTGGTAGGTTAACAATCTTGATGCCTCGATAGCAGTTGCCATATCTGCTAATTTAAAGCCAATTCCTTGTTGCAGTGCAATTGGCTTACCAAATTGCTTACGTTCCTTTGCATACGCAACAGCAGCATCAAGAGCGCCTTGAGCAATTCCTACCGCTTGGGCCGCAATACCGTTCCGACCGCCATCTAGCGTCATCATTGCAATTTTAAAGCCTTCCCCTTCTTTGCCTAAAAGATTTTCCTTCGGCACAATGCAGTCTTGGAAGATAATTTCAGTTGTAGGTGATGAACGAATACCCAGTTTCTTTTCCTTTTTACCAACTGAAAATCCTGGGAAGTCTTTTTCGATAATAAACGCACTAACACCTTTTTGTTTTTGCTCATGATCTGTTACAGCGAACACTACATACGTATCGGCAATGCCGCCGTTAGTAATAAAGATTTTGGAACCATTTAAAACATAGTGATCTCCATCTAATTTGGCAGTTGTTTTCATCGCACCTGCGTCAGATCCTGAATTCGGTTCTGTTAAACCATAAGCACCAATTTTTTTACCTTCTGCCATTGGTCGTAAATATTTTTGTTTCTGCTCTTCAGACCCAAATTTATAAATCGGCCAACCTGCTAATGATACGTGTGCTGATAGAGTAACACCTGTGGATGCACATACACGCGAAAGCTCCTCTACAGCAATTACATATGCTAAATAATCAAAACCACTGCCACCATATTCCTCTGGCCATGGAATTCCCGTCAATCCAAGCTCTGCCATTTTATCGAAAATCTCACGATCGAATCGTTCTTCCTCATCACGTTCAGCTGCTGTAGGAGCCACCATATCATTTGCAAAATCGCGAACCATTTTACGTAACATTTCATGCTCTTCAGACAATAAAAAATTCATATCAGTATCCCCCATTTCTTATGGTGCCTGTTTTCTTATGGTGCCTGTCACTTGTCAGAATTTGTCGAATCAGTTCTATCCAACCGCTAATACAATCACTTTATATACAAAATTATAACTTTTGAATTCGACAAATTTCGACAAGTGACAGGCACCTTTTCTTTTTTTCTTTTCTTTTTTTCTTTTCTTTTTTTCTTTTCTTTTCTTTCTTTTTCTTTTGACTTTTTCTTTTGTCTTTTTCTTTTGTCCTTTTTCTTGCTTTTATCTCATTTCTTTTTTTCTCTTTTCCACTTACAAGCTGCGGCTTATTACAATACGCTGGATTTCGCTTGTGCCTTCGTATATTTCACATATTTTTGCGTCGCGGAAGTAGCGTTCTACAGGATATTCTTTTGTGTAGCCGTAGCCCCCATATACTTGGACGGCCTCGGTTGATACCTCAACAGCAGTTTTTGATGCAAAAAGTTTGGCCATTGCGGCTTCTTTTCTACATGGAAGATTACTTTGTTTCAAGAATGCTGCACGGTAGACTAATAGTTTAGCTGCCTCGACTGCCGTAGCCATGTCAGCAAGCTTAAATCCCACACCTTGTTGCAAGGCAATCGGTTTTCCAAATTGCTTTCGATCCTTCGCATAGCTTACCGCGGCATCGAAAGCTGCATCGGCTATCCCTAACGCTTGAGCGGCAATGCCGATTCGGCCCATTTCAAGGTTACTTAGCGCAATTTTGAAACCCTCGCCTTCTTTACCAAGCAAATTTGCAACTGGCACTTTACAATCCTCAAATATTAGCTGCACGGTTTTGGATCCATGGAGCCCCATTTTATGTTCATTTTTCCCAATAATTAAACCTTCTGTATCTTTTTCTACGATAAAAGCTGAGATTCCCTTGCTGCCTTGTTCGGAGTCGGTAACCGCAAATACAATATACGTATCAGCCTCACCGCCGTTTGTAATGAAAATCTTTGAGCCATTTAAAAGATAGTAATCATTTTGTTTAACTGCTCGAGTTTTTATATTAGATGCATCCGAACCTGCACCAGGTTCTGTTAACGCAAAAGCCCCCAAATATTCCCCAGCAGCAAGCTTTGGTACGTACTTTTTCTTTTGTTCATCGTTACCAAAATATAGAATCGGATTTGTACCAACAGATGTATGGACAGATAAAATAACCCCGATGGTGGCGCTTACCTTTGAAAGCTCATGGATGGCAATGATATAGGATGTATAATCCATACCGGCACCACCGTATGTCTCCGGAATGGTGATTCCCATTAAACCTAACTGGGCCATCTTATTTAGAATATCTCTAGGAAACTCATCGTTTTCTTCCATTCTATTAACAAATGGGGCAACCTCAGCTTGAGCAAAATCCCGTACCATTTTTCGCATCATTTCCTGCTCCTCTGTAAAACGCAGCTCCATAGTAACTCCCCCTTGGGTACTCTTCTCTGATGTCTTATTCGTACGTATAAAAACCACGGCCTGACTTCTTACCTAACCAGCCTGCCTTCACATATTTTCTAAGTAGCGGACATGGACGATATTTATCATCACCAAAGCCTTCATGCAGCACTTCCATAATATATAAGCATGTATCCAATCCTATAAAATCAGCTAATGTTAGCGGCCCCATAGGATGATTCATGCCAAGTTTCATCACTTCATCAACCGCTTCAGGTGTTGCCACCCCTTCATAAACGGTATAAATCGCTTCGTTAATCATCGGCATTAACACCCGGTTGGACACAAAACCTGGAAAATCGTTAACTTCAACCGGTACCTTACTCAGCCTTTTCGTCATATTTTCAATAACTTGGTAAGTTTCATCACTCGTTGCTAAACCGCGAATTATCTCAACAAGCTTCATAACTGGTACCGGATTCATAAAATGCATGCCAATTACCTTTTCAGGACGGTTTGTAGCTGCTGCAATTTCTGTAATTGGTAGTGACGATGTATTGGATGCGAGTATCGTTGTTGGCTTTGTAATTTCATCAAGCTGCTTGAAAATTAATGCCTTAACTTCCATATTTTCAACAGCCGCTTCAATCACCAAATCCACTTCTGCAGCTGATTCAATGTCTGTAGAAATTTGCAATCTTCCTAATACAGCATCCTTTTCATCATCTGTCATGCGCTGTTTATCGACTTGACGTTGTAAATTTTTCGTTATGACCGAAATGCCCCGTTGTAAAAACTCACTCTTTAAGTCTTGTAAAATCACATCATAGCCTGCCATCGCACAAACCTGTGCAATACCTGAGCCCATTTGACCTGCCCCAATTACCATTACCTTTTTTACATCCATGCTATTAAAATCCCCCTCAGTTGATTTATTGTAGAACAATCTATAATAAAATTCGTGGCACTCATTCCTTGCTTTGTGCATATTTGCACCGGTTTTTAATGATGCTACTTTTCAATTTTCAATGGTTGCTACATTTTCGCGGACATAAAAGCCCTTATTTCAATAAAAACGGCTTATTTGGTTGTCTTTCCGGACATATAGTTCGTTATTTAGCTAAAATCATCCAAAATGGCACCCATTTCCTTAAAATAGAGGATCATATGTCCGCCAAATTTTTAAAAAAGCCCTTTCTGACTAAAATAACGCATCATATGTCCGCATATTTGATAAAAAGCAAAATATCCTTCAACTTAAACAATTAACTCTTAAGAATTATTTCCCGGAAAAAAATCTGTACTAAACATATTTGTAAAACTTAACTCTTAAGCTAAACTTCTATCATAATGGCATCACCTTGACCGCCGCCACTACAAATAGCCGCGATTCCAAAGCCACCACCACGCCGCTTTAGTTCATGTATTAATGTTAATATAATGCGCGTGCCGCTAGCTCCAATTGGATGCCCAAGTGCAACCGCACCACCGTTAACATTCACCTTTTCTGGATCCAGTCCGGCGATTATTCCACTGGCTAACGTAACAGCAGCAAACGCCTCGTTTATTTCAAACAAAGCTATCTCTTCAAGTGCTTTGCCAGTTTTCTTTAGCAATTCGTTAATAACAAGACCAGGTGTCTCCGGGAAACGATGTGCTTCAACAGCGATGGCTGTATGACCCACGATTTTAGCTAATACATCTTTTCCTTCTTTTTCAGCTCGTTTATCAGACATTAACACAAGTGCTCCAGCTCCATCATTTACACCTGGTGCATTACCCGCTGTTATCGTGCCATCCTTTCCAAACGCTGGCGGTAATTTTGCTAGTTTTTCAAGTGATGTATCGGCACGTGGCCCTTCATCTTGTGATACTACAATCGGATCTCCTTTTCTCTGCGGAATTGAGACTGGGACAATTTCAGCTGCAAACTTACCTTCAGTCATTGCCGCAAGCGCACGCTGATGACTGCGATATGCCCAACCATCTTGTTCTTCACGCGATAGTCCAAACTCCTCAGCGGTGCTATTACCATATGTGCCCATATGGACGTCTTTAAACGAGCATGTTAAACCATCATGGATCATTAAGTCAACTGCAGTTGAATTCCCCATTCTCATTCCGAAACGAGCATTTGGCAGAAAGTATGGCGCATTACTCATCGACTCCATTCCACCGGCTATAATTATTTCTTGATCACCAGTCCGAATAATTTGATCTGCTAGGGTCACACTGCGAAGTCCTGATGCACAAACCTTGTTGATTGTTTCCGTTTGAACTTCCCATGGAATACCGGCCTCAACTGCTGCTTGGCGTGAAGGAATTTGCCCTTGACCGCCTTGTAGTACTGTACCGAAAATAACTTCCCCTACCTCGGCCGGATCCACCTTTGCACGTTGCAGCGCGGCCTTTATTGCAATTCCTCCCAGTTTAACCGCAGATAAAGAACTCAAACCGCCCCCAAACTTCCCAAACGGTGTTCTTGCACCACCAACAATCACAGTCTTCGTCATACATTCTCCCCCTTAATGGATAGTCGTCGAGTCGAAAGATCTCTACCATGCCCACTTCGTTTCAGTTATTTCAATTTTAAGAACTTTATTATGCATTCGTTTCAATTTAGCGGTCATACAGTGCCTTATTTTCACTAAATAAGCCCATTTTGAAACTTTTCCGGACAATAAATCCTTTATATTATCAAAATCAGCGATTACAACCCTCTATTTACTGAAATAAGAGATCATTTGTCCGCTAAACTCTAAAATATAGCCTTTTTACCTAAGATAACGAACCATATGTCCGGTTACGGATACTACTGGTTACTGATTCGAAAACACCCTAGAACATCAAACAACATCCTACAACAGACAACCACCAACAACTTCCAAGATAGCTCATCCGATTGAACGCTCGCTCAACATAACAAGAAAAATTTTTACTAAGGTGATACAAGCTACTGCATCACCTTAGTTCCCAATACTATTGCACAATGCTCTCTTCTTTGCGATAGATTGCTTTTTCTAATAACTCCGCTACATCATAGGTATGAACTTTATCTTCAATTTCTTTCGCTTTCGTTCCATCACTTAACATAGTTAAGCAATACGGACAGCCGCTTGAAATAACGGTTGGATTAACATCCAGCGCTTGTTCAGTTCGGGTAACATTAATGCGATTTCCGACTGATTCTTCCATCCACATTAAGCCGCCCCCAGCACCACAGCACATGCCCGTTTCACGATTACGTTCCATTTCCACTAACTTCACACCCGGAATTGCTTTTAAAATTTCACGTGGTGGATCGTATACTTCGTTATATCGTCCTAAATAACAAGAATCATGGAACGTGATTGTTTCATTCACCTCATACTTAGGCTTTAAGCAGCCATCTTTTACAAGCTGCGCTAAAAGCTCTGTATGATGATAAACCTCAACATTCAACCCGAAATCACAATACTCATTTTTCAATGTATTATATGCATGCGGATCAATTGTGACGATCTTTGATGCACCAGTTTTTTCAATTTCAGCAATATTACCTGTTGCGAGCTCTTGGAATAAAAACTCATTGCCTAGACGGCGTGGTGTATCGCCTGAGTTCTTTTCCTTATTTCCTAAAATCGCAAACTTCACGCCTGCTTCGTTCATTAACTTTGCAAATGATAGCGCAATTTTTTGACTGCGATTATCGTAAGATCCCATTGAGCCAACCCAGAACAAGTATTCAAATTCCTCGCCAGCTTTGGTCATTTCTTTTACAGTTTTTATTTCAACATCATCGCGTAATGTCCGCCAGTTTTCACGTTCTTTACGGTTGATGCCCCATGGATTGCCTTGGCGCTCAATGTTTTGCATTGCACGTTGTGCCTCGCTGTCTACTTTTCCTTCTGTTAATACAAGGTAACGTCTTAAATCAATGATTTTCTCGACATGCTCGTTCATAACCGGACATTGATCTTCACAGTTACGACAGGTTGTACAAGCCCAAATCTCTTCCTCAGTAATTACGTCCCCTATTAAACTAGTATTATAATCAACCGCTGCTGCAGATTCTTCTGCACCTTTACCTGCTGACTTTAACGCTAATTGGTTACCGACCGTTCCCGAAAACGCAAATGTAGGAACCCATGGTTGCCTCGACGTAATGGCGGCTCCTTTTTCAGTTAAATGATCACGCATTTTTACAATCAAATCCATCGGAGATAGCATTTTACCTGTAGCTGTTGCCGGGCAAACATTTGTACAGCGTCCACACTCCACACAGGCGTAAAAATCAATCATTTGGTGCTGCGTAAACTCTTCAATTTTACCAACGCCAAACGATTCTTGCGTTTCATCTTCAAAATTAATCGGTCTTAATTTACCGGGATTGTCGATACGATTAAAGAATACATTGATCGGTCCTGCAATTAGGTGGGCATGTTTCGACTGCGGAACATACACTAGGAATGTTAATAACACGATTAAATGAATCCACCATGCTACGTAAAATATGACAGCTGCAGCCGTTGTTCCCAGACCTCCAAAAATAGTCGCAATTAAACCTGCAACAGGTTCACTTAATGCCGGCTCATGTCCATGCCATACAAGATCCAAACCATTTCCAAGTAATACTGAAAGCATTAATGTACCGATAAAAATGAGCACAAGTCCTGCTTTGAAACCCCGCTTTAAGCGGACTAGTTTTTCTATGTAGCGGCGGTAAAATGCCAGTATGACGGCTAATAAAATCATTAGCGTTACGATTTCTTGAAAAAATGTAAAAGCAGGATATAAAGGTCCTAGCGGCAAGTGTGAACCAGGCGCTAACCCTTTCCAAATAAAATCAATCGCTCCAAATTGAACAAGGATGAATCCATAAAACATCATTACATGAATGATCCCGCTCTTTTTATCTTTGAGTAATTTCTTTTGTCCAAATACCATTACCCAAATTTTCTCGAGACGCTCTTTATACTTACGATCGAACTCTACCTTTTTACCAAGCTTAATATACTCATATCTTGTTTTAATGAGATAAGAAAATAAATAAAGACCGTAAGCGGTTACAGCTAAGAATGCAATCCAATTCACTATTAACATTTGTAGTCCCCTTTCTTATGTTTTTAATCATATATCATAACTATAAACCACGTGTTGCAAACTTGCCAATATTCTGAAATTTATTATACCACGAAATTCTTGAATGATCATTCAGTCGACAATGTTTTTGAAAAAATTTTTTCTTAGTACAAGCAATAGTTGGCCATACTACTATTAATAGCATTAAATTTACCCACTATGACTCGCTATTTATCATTCGTTGGAGCGCAACCCTAAGCTAAACCAATCTATGCTCTCACGTCACTATTCCTACAAGGAGTTTGATCTATGAAGGTAATTTTCCTTTCGTTTGCATTACTCATAGCTTGGTTAGTTATTGACTATAACCTTGGGAGATGGCATCACCTGAAAAATGTCTCTAGACGCCACTATCCAACTAGGCGTGGTAAATGGCTCCTCTTTAATGATGGCCAGGAATTATTTACAAATATATTTCAAGACATTGTTGATGCTAAGCATCATATTCATATCCTCTTTTATATTGTAAAAAATGATAATGTTAGTCGTGAGTTTCTTACTTTATTACGGAAAAAAGCACAAGAGGGTGTGACTGTACGATTATTAGTTGATCGCATCGGAAGTCACATTCCTAAAAAGACCATAAAGAAACTCCGAGAAAGTGGTGTTCAATTTGCATATAGCAACAGAATTAAATTACCCTTTATTTTTTATTCGTTAAATTATCGTAACCATCGTAAAATTACAATCGTCGA